>JBBSAX010000060.1:0-24001 GCA_038251885.1 Pyrinomonadales bacterium
CAAATGTCCGACCATCTGCCGCTGTGGGTTGAACTTAAAGTTGATTTCAGCAACGAATATCTCGGCAAAATCAAGAAAGAAATAAATTCATAATTTGCCATTGTAAATAAAGAAATCTTTTCAATAAGTGCTTTGAAAGTTGTAAAAATGTTCTCTGTCTCTGCCTTGTAACAAAAGTAAATAGCCGATAAACTTAGAGTCTGAGGACGAATTAAAAGAGGAGAAACAAAATAGGCGCACATCACGCACATTCACACGGTCAAAGAAACGCGCAGAAGCTCGGAAAGTTAAGAATTGCGTTGATCTTGACGTTTGTTTATATGATTGTCGAAGCAATCGGCGGTTGGTTCACGAATTCACTCGCATTGATTGCCGATGCCGGACATATGTTGACCGACGTTGCGGCTTTGAGTTTGACTCTGGCGGCGGTTTGGTTTGCGTCGCGTCCCGCAACTTCAAATAAAACTTATGGTTATTATCGTCTGGAAATTCTCGCCGCATTTGTCAACGGAATCGCGCTTGTTTTGATCTCGCTGTGGGTTGTTTTTGAAGCCTACGAACGCTGGAACACCGCACCGGAAATCAAAGGTTTGCAATTAACTTTGATCGCGGTCGGCGGTTTGATCGTTAATTTGATCGCTGCGTATTTACTGCACGGCGAACACGAACACGATTTGAATATGCGCGGCGCGTGGCTTCACGTAATGGGCGACGCGCTCGGTTCGGTTACAGCAATTATCGCGGGAATTTTGATCGTCGCGTTCGGCTGGGTTTGGGCTGATGCGGTAACGAGCGTCATTATCAGTTTGATAGTAATTTTCGGTGCGTGGAATTTGATTAAAGAATCGGTCAACGTGCTACTCGAAGGAACGCCTTCGCACATCAACGTCGCGGCGATTGAAAAAGCAATTTTAACTCACGAAAATGTTCGAAACGTCCACGATCTTCACGTCTGGACGATAACTTCGGGAATGGAAGCGTTGAGCGTTCACATCGTTCATCACGAAGAAGCCGAACAAACAAAACTTCTACGAAAAATCAGGAAAAATCTGCACGACGAATTCGGTATTGATCATCTGACAATTCAGATGGAAACGCCCCAAGACGAAAAAGAAAGTCTGCATTTCTGCTTTTCCGGCGTGAATTGTTTCACGCCAAGCGGTGAATCTGAAGTTCAAAGTTCAAAGTAGGAAATTAGACGCGGATATAAACTGATACAATGGATTTTCGCTGATTTTATTAAATTTAATCCGCGTTAATCTGCTTTATCAGCGAAAATCCGCGTCTGATTTTGAATAAATTTTTTAAAAAAATATGTCTAAAGTAAATCTCGGTTACGGAAAATCTTCGATAGAATTTCATTTCGACGACAATCGTTTTCAGATTTTGGGCGAAATGGAAAATCAAAAGCCTTTAAGCGATATTGAGATCGGCGAAAGATTTGATGCTCCGGTTGATTCAAAAACCCTCGAAGAGATCGTCAATCCGGGCGAGAGCGTTTTATTTGTCGTGCCGGATGCCACGCGGCGGACGGCTTGCGGACAGATCATTAATTTATTAGTTCGCCGACTAATCGCCAACGGGACGATGCCTTTCGATATTCGCGTGATCTTTGCGACGGGAATTCACCGCAAGGTTACCGAAGAAGAAAAACGCGAGATCGTTACGCCGTTCATCGCGCAAAGAATCAAAATGCTCGACCACAATTCGCGCGATCTGGCGCAAATTGTAAATTTTGGCGAGAGCAAAAGCGGAATTCCGATTCAACTCAATCGCGCTTTGACCGAACACGATCACACAATCGTTATTGGCGGCGTAAATTTTCATTACTTCGCGGGTTTTACAGGCGGACGAAAATTAATTTGTCCCGGTTTGGGTTCGACGCGAACGGTCGGCGAAACTCACAAATTAGCTTTCGATTGTGAAAATAAAACCAGACGCGAAGGTGTCGGAACGGCAAAACTTGATGGCAACGCAGTTCACGAAGCCTTTATGGAAGTTGTCGAAAAGTCTCCGCCGTCGTTTGCGGTCAATACAATCGTCAACGAAAAAGGCGAAGCGGTCGAAGTTTTTGCCGGAAATTGGAAAACATCCCACCGAAAAGCGTGTGAATTTTACGCCGAAAATCACACCGTAAAACTCAAAGAAAAACGCGAAATCATCATCGCAAGCTGCGGCGGTTTTCCGCACGATATAAATATGGTTCAAGCGCAAAAAGCATTAGATACGGCGGCAAATGCTTGCAAAGAAAACGGCACGATAATTTTTCTAGCCGAATGCGAAAATGGTCTTGGCAGAAACGATTTTTTAAGTTGGTTTGAAGCGGAAAATTCGACTAAATTAGCCGAAAAACTTTGTGAAAGTTATCAAGTCAATGGACAAACCGCATGGAATTTATTAAAAAAAGCTGAAAAATTCGACATTAAAATTATTACAAGTTTACCTGAAGAAGAAACGCGCCAAATGCGTTTGCAAAAGGCGCGTAATCTGGAAAGTATGTTGTCTGAAATTGATTCGGACAAGAAAGGTTATATTTTGCCTTTCGGCGCAAAATTCCTTATCGAAAATTAAAATTTATTTTTCTTTCGCAATGTTAAAGGTTCGTGCCATTGAATCAATTATATTGCGGAGCGAGCGCAATTTGTCATCGTAGCCTTCAAAGCGCAGAATGTAAATCGTGCTGTCATCGGCTCTCAGAAAATAATATCTGCCGCTCCAGTTTCTGCCGGATTTTACAAACTCGAAATTATAAACTTTGCCCGCCAGAAAACCTTTGAAATTTTCTTCTTTTCCGGCGACAAAACCGGGTTTGAATTGCAGTTTGCTTTCTTCATCGCGAACAACATCGTCCACCTTATCGCCTGATTTGACTGAAAGTTTGCGAACTTCAAGATGTCCGTCCTGGCGCGTGCCGTAAACATATTCGACATTCGGGCTGATGTCCGAAGGTCTTGCCGTCATTTTCCAAGTCGTATTGGGAATTTCAAATGTGTAATCAACATTCGGATCGCTAAAGGTGTCGGTTTGAGCAAACACTGAAAAAGCGAAAATCAGACCGGCAACTGCTGATAAAATAAAGGAGAGCTTTGTGAATTTCATTTTTTTATTCCTTATGAATCTGGTTTAGATAATATATGACTATTTTAACGCATTTTTGGGAAATTGCTAAGTTTTAGATGTCAGACGCGCTTTAATGCGTTGTCTTCTGCGCGGAACTCGAACTTTAGTTCGCCGGTAATATTATTAAAAATTAAAAATTGTTTTGATCATTTAAGTCGCGCCAAATAAAAGTTTATGAGTGGCGAACTAAAGTTCGCGTTCCGTCTTTATTAAAGAATCAATAACAATTTTTTCTCGCCTTTTTGTTCGTGCCCTGCGTCTAACCTTTAATTAAGTCTTGAGATAACGCAAGGCAAACAGATTTTTTTGAGGTAAAAGCAATGATACGAAAACTTTCTACAATTTATAAATTCACCGCATTTTTCTTAATGTTGGCAATGTTCAGTCCGCTTTTCGCAGTCGGTGCAAACGCGCAAGCGATGATGCGAAAAACGAGTGCAAAATCTTTGACGGAAGATCAAAAAGTTCTTCACGTTTTGAACCGTTTGGGTTTCGGAGCGCGTCCGGGCGATGTCGAAAAAGTTAGATCAAGCGGTTTAAATAAATTTATTGAACAACAATTAAATCCGGCTTCCCTAAATGATTCGGTTGCAAACGCTAAAGTCAAAAATCTTGATATTTTGACGATGGAAACTTCGGAAATTTTTGCCAAATATCCGAATCCGGGCGCACTTTTGCGTATGCTTGAAGGAAACAACGGCAGAAACGCTAACGCGCAAAATCGCAACAACGCGATGGAAGAAAAAAATGATCAGGATGTGCAGGCGGAAAGACGAGAGCGGCGGCAAAAAATTACGAAAATTTATCAGGAATATGATCTGCGTCCGGCAAATCAGATTTTAAGAGATTTATCAGCTTCGCGTGTGCTTCGCGCCGTTTATTCCGAAAAGCAATTGCAGGAACAGATGGTTGATTTCTGGACAAATCATTTCAATGTTTTTGCCGGAAAAGGCGCAACTCGCTGGTATTTGACAAGTTATGACCGCGACGTGATCCGTCCGAACGCACTCGGAAACTTCAAGGATTTACTCGTCGGAACGGCACAGCATCCGGCAATGCTTTTTTATCTCGACAATTTTCAGAGTATTTCTCCCGACGCACAAACAGGAAATAATCGCGGAAACAATCGTCTGCAAAAAATGCTCGAAAGCGGTCAACCGATTCCGGCACGAATGCGCGAAAATTTGAAAGAGAGATTCAAAGTAAATGATGAACAACTCGACGCACGTCTCAAACAAATGCGCGAACAGGCGAAAAATCCGAAACCGAAACGCGGAATCAACGAAAATTACGCCCGCGAAGTTATGGAACTTCACACGCTCGGCGTTGATAATGGTTATACGCAAAAAGATATTCAGGAAGTCGCTCGCGCATTTACAGGTTGGACAATTGCCGATCCGCACGGTTATCGCAAGGCGGCGGCAAATATGATCAAAGGCGAAGAAGATAAACGCACGAATCGCCTTGCAAAACAAATGGGCGTTCCCGAAGATATTGAATCGGGCGAATTTTATTTCAATCCGCGCTTACACGACAACGGCGAAAAAATCGTTCTGGGACAAAAAATCAAAGAAGGCGGAATTGGTGACGGTTTGAAAGTCATTGATATTCTGGTCAAAAGTCCCGCAACTGCGAAATTTATCGCGCGGAAATTAGCCGTGAAATTTGTCAATGACAATCCGAGTGAAGAATTAGTCGAAAAAGTCGCAAATGCCTTTAATAAATCGAACGGCGACATCAAAACGACGCTTCGTGCACTTTTTACGAGCGACGAATTCTATGCGCCGGAAAATTACCGCGCGAAGATCAAAACACCTTTTGAACTGCTGGCAAGTTCGCTTCGTGCGCTTGATGCCGATACGAATGCGAGTCCGGCAGTTTTAGGACTTTTGCAGAAAATGGGCGAACCGCTCTACGGTTATCAAGCACCGACGGGTTATCCGGACACGGCGGAAGATTGGGTAAATACGGGCGCACTTCTTGAAAGAATGAACTTTGCCGTCGCGCTTTCTTCCAACAGAATTCGCGGAACGCGCGTTAATTTGAAAAACTTTGAAGCGTCGGACAAAGAGCAAATTCTTTCTAAAGCAATAAACGGAATTTTGGAAGGCGAGATTTCGCCAACCACCAAAGCCACGCTTTTGAAACAAATCGAACAGCCTTTGATCGAACCGAAACTAGAAGAACAAGCTGAAGAAAATGATTCCGGTGTAATGGAAAATGCTTCGATGCAAATCGGGCAAGGTTTGAAAAATCGGCAAAACAGACAGAATCAACTTTTGCCGCCAAGCGGAAATGCCGAAGTTTTCAAAGTCGTCGGTTTATTATTAGGTTCGCCTGACTTTCAGCGTCAATAAAAGTCGGGAGGGCAAGCCTCTTGCTTGCCCGTTCGAGCGAAGCAAGAAGGGCAGAATCGTTTGTTATTGTAAAACTTTATAGAAAATCAAGGCGTGTGTCCGTCGAAAAAAACTAGGATAAAAATGTGTTTCAATTTTCACATTTTTGTCCTATACTTTAATTCTCTTCCAAACTCTTCCGAAAAACCAAAAGACTCTCTCTCCAATTTAATCTGAAAAGGAGATTTTTATGTTTGAACAAGAAAAAGATTATTCGTTTGTCGCAATGATAATTTTTGTTTTTATGGCAGCATTTTTCGTGGTTTCGTGCGTTGTATCTTAGAAGCTGTTTGAAAACTCGGATGTTAGAAATTTGATGACAAAACTATTCACCATCAACTGTTCATTATTAACTATTTGACAGAAAATACCAATTTTCTTTGAAAAATAGTGAATAGTTGATAGTTGAAAGTGAATAGTTTGTAGCTTTTTCTTAATGTTTCGAGTTTTCAAACAGCTTATTAGTATTTTTTTATTTTTCGCCTTCGTAAACATCTTTTTTACTAAAACCGCTTTTCTTGACTTTTCTCAAGATGGTTCGCAGATTGCTGTCGGCTTTGGTTAAAATTCTTCTGAATGTTTGTTCGGGACGCGCCTGAAAATATGTGACGTGCGTTGTTTCATACCCGTTCGGCGAATGCGGCGAAAAGTAATAATTTGAGATGCAACAGCGTGCGCTGTCTTTTTTGACTTCGTTGACCGAATGCCAAGATTTATCGTTGGTTGACATTAAAACGAGGCGATTGAAAAGGCTCGGAATTTCGACGGCTTCGGTGACATCTTCGTTCCAAAGTTCGAGATTTCCGCCGTATTCCGGTTTCCAATCGGGCGAACAATAATACAGTAAATTTAAAACGCGGTAATTTTTCTGCTCCAGATCGTGCGAATTGTCGAGATGCGGATTTAAAAAATGACCTTTTGCCATCGCGCTGATTCCGCCCGCATAGAGTTTCGGATCGCCGTGCGGGTCTTTGATTCCAGTCAGCTCGGCGACTTTTTCAATAATTTTTTCATTTTGAAAGGCAAACGTAATGTCTGCAATCAGCGGATTATATTTGTCCAGAGTTTTCGACGTATATTTTTTCTCGCGGAAACTATCTAAAAGCCGCATTTCTTCGAACGGCGGATAAGCAATAAAAATTTTCCGTGCGATGTCTTCCGGCAAAAGCTCATCTATCGCCGCAAAGCGCGTTTTGACACCTTTTTCAGTATTAAAATCCTTGCGGATCGCATTGGAATCGCGTTCGAGTTTTTCTAAGATTAGTTTTACAAGTTCTTCTCGCATAAATACTTTATAATTTCGGTCTTTCTATTAATTTACACCTAAAAACTCGTTATAACAAAATTTGATTTGTGAAAAATAAACTGACCAAATCAATTTTCGCAACGTCTAAATAATTGTTGATAACTAAGATATGAATTTTTAATTAATTGAAATACATAATTTTAGAGGTTTTAATTTATGGACAGAAGATATTTTTTGAAATCGAGCGGAATCGCTCTGGCAAGTTTTGGCTTAATGAGCGTCGCGCCGGAGTTTCTTCATCAATTTGCATCGGCGCAAACTTCGAAGAACGCTTTTGGTAAAAAGAAAACTTTGATCACGATTTTCCAACGGGGCGCGGTTGACGGACTGAATATGGTCGTGCCTTACGGCGAAAGTGATTATTACAGTCTGCGCCCGACGATTGCGATTCAAAGCCCGAAAAAAGCGGACGGTGCGGTTGATCTGGACGGATTTTTCGGTCTTCATCCATCGCTCAAACCGTTTGAATCTTTGTGGAAAAGCAAGCAATTAGAGGTCATTCATTCGGTCGGTTCGCCGGATAATACGCGCTCGCATTTCGACGCGCAGGATTATATGGAAGCCGGAACTCCGGGCGTAAAATCCACGCGCGACGGCTGGCTCAATCGCGTTTTGCAAACGCAAACCGAAGCAAAAGTTTCACCTTTCCGCGCCGTTTCAATGACTTCGCAAGTTCCGCGTTCTTTGATCGGACGCGCACCGACTATTGCAATGACAAATCTCGCAGATTTTTCAATTCAAGCCGGGCAATATACAAATGCCGTACAAGGCGGATTTGAAGGAATTTGGCAGGATAAAGTCAGCGATCAATTGGGCAACACCGGAAAAGAAACCTTTGAAGCGGTCAACTTTCTAAAACAAGCAAATCCCGCAAAATATAAACCTGAAAACGGCGCAAATTACCCGAATTCACCGTTCGGACGTTCGCTCTTACAGATCGCTCAACTTGTCAAATCAGGTGTCGGTTTAGAAATTGCTTTCACCGACACGCCGGGTTTGAATTGGGACACACACGCCAACGAAGGCGGCGCACGCGGACAACTCGGCAATCTTCTCAGAGATTTTGGTGCAAGTATCGCCGCTTTGACGACCGATCTCGGAACGCGAATGGATGATGTAGTAATTTTAACAATGTCCGAATTCGGCAGAACGGCGCGTCAAAACGGAACGGGCGGAACAGATCACGGGCACGGAAACGCGATGTTCGTCATCGGAAATTCGGTCAAAGGCGGCAAAGTTTACGGCGATTGGAAAGGTTTGAAACCCGACCAACTCAACGAAGGCAGAGATTTAGCCGTAACAACAGATTTCCGCGACGTTTTCGGCGAAGTCGCCCAAAAACATCTCGGCAACAAAAATCTCGATAAGGTTTTTCCGGGTTATTCGTCAAGCGCAAAAAATTTCAAAGATTTTCTCAGCTAATGCCCCTCCAAGCTATGTTTGGGAAAGATAAAAGCTGTTCTTCAAACTTTGAAGAACAGCTTTTTAGTTAAAAAATTCTCTGAATGTTTTTTATTACGTTTCAATCCAAACAGCTTTTCCGTCTTTCCAAACTGCAATCGGATTTCCGGCGCGTCTGTGCATTTCGACGGCTTCGCGGACGGCACGTTGCAGAGTTTCGGTGATCTGTTTTCCGTCGGAAAAAATTTCTTCGATTTTATCTTTTTTCTTTTCGTTCTCTTTATTGTTTTCCATACTTTTCCTGTAATTTTTGCCAAAGTCTCTCATCTTCGACTTCGCTTATTGTGAGCAAATTTCCTTTTGCAATCAACCTTAAATTTGATATGTCGGAATTTTCATAAAAATACCAACTATCTGTAATCGGCTGATAAAGTTTGAAAAAATTGTGTAAACCTTTTCGATAACGCCTTTTTATCGTATCGGTCGGAATGTTGTGTCCACCTTGTTTTACTCTTTCAGCAACACGCAAAACGGCAAGTTCTTCATTTGCCAGCCATAGAAAAATCAACTTAAATTTGTAGCCGTTTTCACGCATCTTTCTCAGGCGCGGAACAAAAGTCCGTGTTGAAAGAGTTGTTTCAAAGGCGAAATTTACCTTCGCTTCGGCTAACTCACTGATGCGTTTGAGCATTATTCTACCTGCGGAAATTGCGACTTTTTCGGGCGAATACGCCGACAAACCTTGCGCTAAAACATCGGCATTAACAAATTCGGTAATGCCGAGTTTGTCGCGCAAAATAAAAGGTGCGACGGTAGATTTTCCCGCGCCGTTTGCTCCTGCAATGACAATTATATGAGGCATAATTTATTAAACTAAAATTGCTTTTATTATCTTCAATGACAATTTCTTCAAAGTTCAGGTATTTCAACAACTCTGATTTCACTCTCGCGGTCTTCTAGAATTAAAACAAAACGTGAACCAATTCTTCTCAAATGACGAGGAATGTTTTCAGTTGGAATATCCAAATCTGCTAAGCCTCCGGGATTTCTTTCGACGAAAACCTTCGTATATCCTTCATTCAAATGAAATAAAACTTTAACTGTTTCTTCTATACGATATGTCATAGCAAAATCTTAATCCAATCGTCTTCGATCACAACTTCATAACTTTCAAGCGAACAACCTTTTTTTGTAAAACATTCGCCGTTTCTGACATCGAAACGCCAGCCGTGCAGGTCGCATTCGACGATGTTGCCGTAAATTCTCGAATCGGCAAGCGGATATGCTTTGTGCGGACAGAAATTTTCTATCGCGTGAAATTCGCCGTTGACATTAAAGATGGCGACTTCTTTGCCGTCTTTTAATTTGACGGTCGCACCGCGTCCCGGCGGAACTTGTTCTACTTTTCCGACTGTTACTTTTTTATCCGTGCGCTTCGGTTTGCGTTTGTTCTCGTAAAGTTTTCCCATAATTTATACATTTACCATTTGTCATTTATCATTTATCATTAAACATATAAAATAATTATTAAGAAATACGAACAATGACTTTTCTCAATAATAAATGATAAATGTTCAATGTTAAATAATAAATGATATGACGGAAAAAAGTTTTTCGGAAAATGCGCGAAAGCGTTGTAGCGAGATAATGACGGGCAATGTAAAAACGGCAAACCGTGAAATGTCCTTGCAGGAAGTTGCCGTTCTAATGCGCGAAGGCGATATGGGCGCGTTGCCGATTGTCGAAGAAAATAAACTCGTCGGAATCGTGACCGACAGGGATATTGTCGTTCGCGCGATTGCTGAAGGAAAAGATTTTCAGACAAAAATCGGCGACGTGATGACGACGGAAATTTTCTCGGTCAAACCGGACGATTTCATTTTTGAAGCGATTCGTCTGATGGGTGATAAACAAGTCCGCCGCATTCCGGTTGTTAATGAAACGGGCGAACTCACCGGAATTATCGCAATGGCGGACATCGCGCTCGAAATGGAAGACGAACGCGAAATTGCCGAAACTCTCGAAGACATCTCAAGCGGAAAATCTTTTTGGAACAAATAACTCAAGGAAAAAATAAATGACTGAAAATCAAATAAACGAAATGTTCAGAATTATGAACAAAACAATCACCAAAATTGACGGTTTAGAAACTAGAATGGTTGGTTTGGAAACTAAATTTGACGGTTTAGAAACTAAATTTGATGGTTTAGAAACCAAGTTTGACGAAGCCGAAGAAAAAAATGAACAGTTTCGTCAGGAAACAAAGCAGAATTTTGATGAAGTAAATCAAAAGTTGCGTTTTATGAACACAAAAACGGAAGTTATGCTAGAAGATTTAATGCAGAATAAAATGCGAATCAAAGACGTTGAGAAAAGAGTTGATATTTTAGAGCAAAAAGACGCGGCGTAATCAGAAATGTAAATAAATATATGGATTTTAAGATAAGATTTTTTTTATTGTGCTTACTTTTATTTTTCTCATTCTATGTTGTCGAAGCACAGGAAAACATTGACTTGCCAATTCAGTCATCTTTAGAGGAAGGCGTTTTGTGTGTCATACCATATAAAAAGTTTGTCGAACTTAATGTGTCGGTTTCGAGTGATAAAAAGGGCGATTTGAAGGACTTAATTTATAAAGATTTTGAAGTTTATGATGAAAAAGAACTTCAGGAAATTACTTACTTTAAGTTCGATGAATTGAAAAAACAATACACAATCGGTTTTTATCCAAAATATCTTACATCGGATGATGAATGGCGCAATGTGAAAGTGAAAATTAAACTGTCGCAGAAAAAAAAGAAGGATTACGGCAAAATTTCCGTCAAAGCGCAAAAAGGTTATTATTCAGGGAATTTAAAATCTAAAATTTAAATATGGCTAAATCAATCAATCGTTATTTTCAATTTCTGGCTGTAGCAAAAGACGCAAAGCCTTCGGGGAGACTTTGGTATCCGTCGGCGGATGTTTATCAAACGCCGGACGGTTGGCTCGTCAAAGTCGAACTTGCGGGAGTTTCAGCGGAAGATTTGGAAATTGATGTTCAGGGAAATGTGCTTTCCATTGCCGGTTGCCGCAAAGACAGAACGTGCGCCGCCGGAGTTTCTTATCAGCAAATGGAGATAACTTACAGTCATTTTGAAAAAACTCTGAAATTTCCTGCATCCATCGAAGGCGCGAGCGTCGAACATAATTACGAAGACGGTTTGTTATTAATTCGCCTGAAAAAAGGAGAAAGTTAAGATGTCCGAAGTTTTAAATCGAACGCAGAATCAAAATTTCCCGCAACAAACGGCGGAAAGTTACACCTCTACAATCTACAACGGCGTTTATTATCCCGAAGAACGCGAGGACGATATGGGCGAATCATCAGTTCACATAAAATTACTGGCAGAATTTTTGAATATTCTGAAGGTTTTCTACAAAGATCGGCAAGACGTTTTCCTTTCGGCAAATATGAATCTTTATTATGAAGAAGGAAATTCCCGAAGATGGTATGCACCTGATTTGCTTGTCGCATTCGGAGTTCCGAATGTCGAGCGTTCAAGTTATTTGATCTGGCGCGAAAGAGTTTGTCCGCAGGTAATTATCGAAATCGCGTCCGAAAAAACTTGGCGAAATGACATTGATGAAAAACTCCGAACGTATGAAGAAGCCGGCGCGGAAGAATATTATGTTCTTGATCCCGAATTCGCATATTTGCCCGCGCCGCTGATGGCTTTTCGTCGGGAAGGCGAAAATCTTGTTGAAATAAATGTAATTAATGAGCGAATTTTTTCGCCGCGACTCGACTTGGAAATCGTGCGCGAATTTGACACTTTTCGCCTTTTTAATATTAATACAAATGAGTTTCTCTTGACATTGGAAGAGTCGGAAGCCCAAAAACAAGAATATAAATTAAGAGCAGAATTCGCCGAAAGTGAACTTGAAATATTAAAAGCTGAAATTGAAAGATTAAAAACACAAAAATAAATTTTTATGGCTGAAAACAACGAAGACTTAACAAACATAGATTTTGAAGATACACCGGATTTGCCGGAACAGGTTGAACTTGCGGTTTTGCCTTTGCAGAACACGACGCTTTTTCCTGAAACAGTTGTGCCGTTGGCGGTTGGGCGTGAGCGTTCTGTGAAAGCTGTCGAATTTGCTCTTTCAACCGAGCAAAAAATCATCGCCTGTCTGACGACCAAATCGCCTGACAAAAACGGTAACGAAGCGAAACCCGAAGATTTATTCGAGATCGGCACGGTCGTAAATATTAAGCGAATGATGCGAAACGACGATGTTTTGCAATTGATCGTGCAGGGAATTGATCGTTTCAAGATCGTCGAATGGCTCGGCGAAGAACCGTTTTTGAAGGCAAAAGTTGAAGTTTTGCCTGATCTTGAAATTATTGACAACACTGAAGTTGAAGCGTTAAAGCGCAATATTCAAACGCTTGTCCAACAGGCATTGGCGATGCTTCCGCAAGTTCCGCCTGAAGTTCGGATGGCGGTAATGTCACAGAATAATCCGGTTCAGCTTTCGTATTTTCTCGCGTCGGTTCTCGATCTGGGCGAAACCGAACAGAGAATGCTAGAAGCGAAAACAGTTGATGAACTGCTGACTTTATCTCACGCTGCGCTGGCAAAAGAAGTTGACATTATGCAAATTAGGTCGAAAATCGCGACCGAAGCGCAGACTACAATGGATAAATCGCAGCGCGATTACGTTTTGCGTCAACAATTAAAAGCGATTCAAAAAGAACTCGGCGAAGATGAAAACGGCGAAAAAGCCGAAGCCGAACAGCTTCGCGAAAGATTGGAAACAACAGATTTGCCGGATGATGTGCGAAAAGAAGCAGAGCGCGAATTAAAAAGAATGGAGCAACTCCCGCAAACTGCGCCGGATTTCCACGTTATTCGCACATATCTCGAATATGTTTTAGAACTTCCATGGAAAAAATCGAGCGAAGAAAAATTAGATTTAAACGAAGCACAAAAGATTTTGGACGAAGATCATTACGGTTTGGAAGATGTCAAAAAACGAATTTTGGAATCGCTCGCAGTCGTCAAACTTCGTCCCGATTCAAAAAGTCCGATCATACTTTTTGTCGGACCTCCGGGAGTTGGTAAAACATCGCTCGGACGTTCGATTGCTCGTGCGCTTGGACGCGAATTTGAACGAATGAGTTTGGGCGGAATGCGCGACGAAGCCGAACTTCGCGGTCATCGCCGAACTTATATCGGCGCGATGCCGGGAAGAATTATTCAATCTTTGCGGCGCGTCGGCGTAAATAATCCAGTGATGATGCTCGACGAAATTGACAAACTCGGCAACGATTATCGCGGCGACCCGTCATCTGCGTTACTCGAAATTCTCGATCCGCAGCAAAATAATACGTTTCGCGATCATTATTTGGATTTGCCGTTCGACCTGTCGAAGGTTTTCTTTATCGCGACCGCAAATCAACTCGGTCCGATTCCGACACCTTTGCGCGATAGAATGGAAATTATCAATATCGCCGGTTACAGCGATCAGGAAAAACTTCATATTGCCAAGCAGTATTTAGTGCCGCGACAAATCAAGGAAAATGGACTTGAAGAGGGACAGCTTGAAATCACGGACGACACGATAAATCTTCTGACGGCGCGATATACGCGCGAAGCCGGAGTTCGTCAATTAGAAAGAACTATCGGAAATCTCGGGCGAAAAGTCGCTTTGAGAGTCGCGCAAGGAAACACCGAAAAAGTTACAATCACGCCCGAAGATGTCAGAGAATATTTAGGTGCGCCGCGATTTTATCCTGAAAAAGTTCGCGACGATATGCCCGCCGGAGTTGCAACCGGAATGGCTTGGACGGAAATGGGCGGCGAAATTTTGTTTATCGAAGCAACGATGCTTCCCGGCGGTTCGGGTTTGATGCTGACCGGACAACTCGGCGAGGTAATGAAGGAATCAGCACAAGCGGCACGTTCTTATTTGTGGTCGCACGCTGAAGAACTCGGCATTAACCCCAATGAAATCAAGCAAAACGGCGTTCACGTCCACGTTCCGGCAGGCGCGATTCCGAAAGACGGACCGAGCGCGGGCGTTACGATGGCTTCTGCTCTCGCCTCGCTTTACACGGGCAGAAAAGTTCGCTCAGATACATCAATGACGGGCGAGATCACGCTTTCGGGTTTAGTTTTTCCGGTCGGCGGCGTAAAGGAAAAAGTTCTCGCGGCGCATCGCGCGGGAATTCGCCGAATTATTTTGCCGTATCAAAATGAAGCGATCATTGACGACATTCCCGAAGACGTTCGCGGCGAACTCGAATTTATTCTTGCACACAAAATTGACGACGTTCTGGAAGCCGCGCTTGAAAAAGAGCAAAGCGTTCCGAAAGGCGAAAATTATGTAATTCAGGATATGAATTCAAGTTCGAAAAGTTCGAATGAACCTTTAATTGCCAAGGAAAAATAATTTTATCTTCAAACACAGAAGATGCCCGTGAATATCAGTAATATTCACGGCATTTTCTGTGGAAACTTTACTGTTTGATTTCTTTCTCAGTTGCAATTACTTTTCTTTTTGCCGCAACATCCAAACCGGCGCGTTTTGACGTTACGACAACTTCGCGGACTTCGTTTTTCGGTGCGTCTTTTAACGGGCGTTTCGGCGTGTAGGTTACAACATAACTCGAATCGATCATTTGCGCGATAAGCGCGGTTTTCTCAATCATTTCTTCCGTCGTTTCGGGCAAAATAAATTGACCGTTCGTATCTTTTGAAATCTTTGCGAGATTTTCTTGACTTTGTTTCAGATCATCGCCGCGCTTGTTGATGCTGCGAATCATTTCTTTGTCGAGATTAATTGTTAAGATCGGATAAATTACAGTTCGTCCTTGAGTCGGCGGACCTGCTCCAGCCGGCAGTTCCGGTGATTTTCTGCCGCCGCCGCTGACGGATTTTTTCCTTTTTTGGACACCTTCCTGCTCGAGTTGAGTATAACTTATTACGTGAACGCTGATATTTGTCGCTAAAAGATTTTTCATTGCTGCTTGAATTTCCGTCTGACGATCAAAGCTGTCCGTTCCATCACTTATCAAAACGAGATGCTTATTTTCAAACGGATTTTTTTGCAGAAATTCAGATGCGGTTTTTATCGCTTCGACAAACAACGAGCGTTTTCCGAAATTCAATTGCTTTTTTAAAGCATCTAAAGTTTCGTCTTTTTCAGTCGTCCATTCGGAAATTATTTCAGCCTTGTCGTTGTATTGAAGCAACGCAACGGAATCTTCAGATTTAAGCGAGTTTACAAGACTTACAGCCGTCTTTCTGGTTTGATCTATACTTTTCGCCGAGCGCATTTCGCCGCCCGTATCCAAAACTATTAGAACATTTGCAGGAATTCGCCGAACGCTCGTCGGTTGATGAATTCGCCCGTCTTCCATTATCACGAGATCATCTTTTGTAACTCCTGAAAAGAACTTGCCGCTTTCATCAAACGCGGAAACATTTAATTTTACTTCTTCAGTGAAAACAGTTTCTACGCCGTCGTCACTATCATTGTCTCGTGGAGTCGGAGTCGGCGTTTGTGCATTTGCCAAAAAAATCGTCGAAAATACTGCGAGGAGAGTAAATATAAAAATTTTTGTTCGCCGTAAAATCATAAAAGCCTCATTGTTCTAAAACATTTTTGGCTATGATGCTTCAATTGTTGGAAAATATGCTTTTAAGAAAGATTTTTATAATTTCGGGTATTTTTTGACAAACTGCACGAGATTTTTTACATAATCTTTGAAACTCGGACACGAAATATTGTGCGGCTCAAGTAATTCTTCAGAACCGCTCGTGTCATAAGTTTGCGGCACGAAAAAATACGGCACGCCCGAATGCGGCAAACCCGTCAGAGGCGGCGAGATCGGGGAGTTTAAGAATGTTTCCACGAGTTTCGGCGGCGGCGTTACAACCGATTTTTTGTTGGTGATCGCTTCGGCTATCGAGTCGCAGATTTCCTTTGTCGTCATTGGATTCGGATCGGCAAGTGCGATCGTTTTTCCGACGGCGCGTTCATCTTTTGCCAGAGCGACCATTCCGTCAACAACAAAATCAACCGGCACGAGATTAAGTCGAACATCGCTGTTTCCGACATTGACGAGTCGGAAAATTTCGGGAAATTTTAACAAAAATCTGATGACGTAGTAAATCCCATCATATTTCGCCGTTTCGCCCGTTTCCGAATCACCGCAAACGACCGACGGGCGAAAGATCGTTACAGGAAATTTTTCTTTCAATTTTTCGACTTCCATTTCCGCCAGATATTTTGTTTCTTCATAAAAATTGCGAAACTCTTCGTCGTGTGCAAGTTCGTTTTCAAAAATCACACCCTTGCGTTTTCCGGCAACGTAACAGGTTGAAATATAATTATAACGCCGCAAGTTCGGCAAACTTTTAACGACTTCATTGACGTTTTTCGTGCCTTCGACATTAACTTTTTGCGCCAAACTCTTTTCGACTTCCAGATCATAGATCGCCGCCAGATGATAAACATCGGTCGTCTGATCGCGCACGATTTCCAGATCGGCATCCGACATTCCGAGATTTTTTCTGGTAATATCGCCTTCGACAAGCGCAAAATTATCGAGCGGCGTGTTCGTCTTTTTAGCGATCACGGCGACATCTTTCAACGCTTTGTCAATGAAGTTTTTCTGAACGAGCAGAAAAAACTGCGTTTCCGGTTTTGCCAGACTTTCGACCAATCTTCCGGCGATAAAGCCCGGAAAACCCGTCATAAAAATTGTTTCGTTAAAATTCATTTTTTGTCTTCAAATAAAAGATTGTAATTTCTCGCGCCGTGAACAACGTGAAGAATTTTTATTCCATCGGCAAAAGGTTGGTAAAAAATCAAGTATTTTTCGTAACCCTTAACCCGCCACATTCTCACGTCACCGAGCAGCGGATTTTTAAACTTCTTGATAATTCCGATGCGTTTGTTTTCTACTAAAAATTGAAATGTTTCATCACAGGCATCGAGAAAATTTTGCGCCGCGTCTTCATTATCCAGGGCGATGTGAAAAGATATTTCGACAAATTCTTCAAAAACTTCTTCGCCGTGAATTATTTTCATTTCTTTTTGCCCGGTTTTTTTGCCAAAGCCTGTCGTATTTTCGCAGCATCAAATTCTTCCGCTTTTTCGTCGCCGAGTCTTTGAAGCAATAACATCTCCAACTGTTTTTCCTGTCTTTCCCTCAGATAATTTCTGGTCAAATCTCTAAAAAACTCGCTCGTGTTCCCGTATCCTTCAGTTTCGATAGCTTCTTCTATCGCCGTTTTCATTGATTCGGGAATCGAAATATTTATTGTTGTCGTTGACATAATCTCAATTTACCTCTCCAAATCAAACATAGCATTTTGGCAATGATTGTCAATAGATGAAAACTATTTATCTTCGGATGCAAAAATTACATTTTTATTTTGTTTATCGTTCACGCGCAATTCAAACACGTCCGGGCGCGAATAATGTCCGTCGGTGTCGAGCAGAAGTCTGCCTTGTTTGACCAAATCCAAATCCAATTCGCCGTAAATTATGCAAGCGTCGTCAAAAATCGGTTCAACAATGTATGAAATATCAGGCGCAATGATCGCGCTTCCGCCGCGTTGAAGATTTTCTTTTTCCATTGAATCAAGGAGCGCAAAAACTTCCTCGTCGCCCGTTTCCAGAGATAAAAACCCGTCCAACACATCTTGCTTTGAAACGACGCAGCCCGAAGTCAGAACAAAACATTGTCCTTCAAAAGCGTATTGCCGGCTGGCGATCTGGTGGCATTCGTGAACGGTCGGAAACTGCGCGGTGTGAATGACTTCGCCTTTCGCGTGCATTGCCGCACGCGCCAGCGGCATCCAATGTTCCCAGCAAATCAAACCGCCCAAAATTCCGTAAGGCGTTTTCAAAACATTCAAAGTGCTGCCGTCGCCCACGCCCCAAATGAGTTTTTCCGTGTAAGTCGGCGTAAGTTTGCGATGAATTTTATATTCGCCGTCGGGAGCGAGATAAATAGTTGTATTATAAAGTGTTCCGCCGCTTCGTTCGTGAACACCGATGACTAAATAAACCGAATTTTGACGCACGGTTTTTTGCAGAAACTCAAATTCCGCGCTTTCAATTTCCAGAGAATTTTCCGATAAATACTGATAAAGCCTTTTCGCCGGAGCATAATCCCAAAGCGCAGCTTTCGGTGCTTCGTCCAGCCAAATCGGATAACCCGAAATCCAAGTTTCGGGAAAGACAATGATTTTCGCATCTTCCCGCGCACATTCTTCGGCGATTGATTCGAGTTTTTCCAGCGTTTTAGGCAGATTCAAGAAAACCGGCGGCTTTTGAACTAATGCGACTTTTACATTTTTTTCGATCATTGTTAAAGATAAATCTTCCCAAATAAACAACTTCGGAGCAACTCTGAAATTTCATAAATCCAAAAAATTTTGCTTTTTGAGCTGCGTAAAACTTTTACAATATTGCTAAGTTCGTGATATGTTTCACTTAATCTAGAAGATTAATCTTTTGAGTGCCAATGCATTAAAAAAATGTCTGACGAAAAAGAGGAAGATCAAGTGAAAATAGAAACTGCTCAAACAGAAGCCGTTGTCCCGGCTGAAATTGCGACAAATTCAGAAGTTTGGTTTGAACTGAGCGAACCGCTCTGGTCGGTCGTTACTTTTGAAAATTGTGCAGCGAAAAATCTCACCTATGAAGAAGCTCTGAACAAAATGAAAGATTTGAAAGAGCAAAATGTTTCAGGTCTTTGCATTGTAACCGACGAAGCGGCGGAAAGAATTCAAAAAAAATAAAGCTTAAAATGGAACGCGAACTTTAGTTCGCCAAACATAAAATTTTATCGGCTAAAATAAATCTGTTCCTAAAACAATTTTTCTCAAACTTTCAGGCGCACTAAAGTTCGCGTTCCGGTATTTTCTAAAATTCTAAAACAACCTTGCCGAAACTCTTATTTGACTCCAGATATTCGTGCGCTTCCCGCGCGTTTTCAGCTTTAAAAACTTTGTCCAGATTAGGTTTGATTCTTCCCGATTCGATCAGAGGCAAAACATTTTCGATAAACGATTTAGTCACTTCCGCTTTTTCTTTCGAAGAACGCGCCCGTAAAACCGTTCCGATAACTGTCAGACGCTTTGACAAAGCAATTCCGAGATTAAATTCCGCCGATCTGCCGCCGACTAATCCGACCAAAATCAAACGTCCTTTCAACGCCAGACTTTCCAGATTTGCTTCAAAATAACTCGCACCGACCAAATCTAAAATCACATCAACGCCTTTTCCGTCGGTTTTTCCTTTGATTATTTCTGAAAAACCTAAGTTTTCGCCAGTCGCAATCGCATGATCAAGTCCGAATTCTTTGCATTGTTCGAGTTTTTCTTCCGTTCGCGAAGTTCCGAAAACTTTTGCGCCTTTTGCTTTTGCGAGTTGCAAAGCCGCTAAACCAACGCCCGAACCGACAGCGTGAATCATTAGCGTTTCGCCTTTTTTCAATTCGCCTTGCGTAAAAATCGCATCGTTTGCTGTGATAAAAACTTCGGGAAATGTTGCGGCTTCGGTGAAGTTTAAATTGTCAGGAATTTTTGCTAAATGTGAACTTTCCGTCAAAATCATTTCAGCATTTCCGCCGCCCGCCGTGATGCCGAAAACTCTGTCACCGATTTTGAAATCCTTAACATTTTCACCGATTTCCGCGATTTCGCCCGCAAATTCCAAACCCAAAATTCGTTCGGGAAAACCTTTCGGCGCGGCGTATAAACCTTTACGCTGCAAAATATCTGCGCGGTTTATCGCGGACGCTTTGATATTTACTAAAACTTGATTTTTTTCAGGTTTCGGAGGGTTTTCGACTTCGCACAGTTCGAGATTTTCCGCACCGCCGAATTCTTTTACATAAACTACTTTCATATAAAGTGAGCAGTAAGCAGTGAGCGGTGAGCAGATGCAGAAAAAGATTTACTGCTTACTGCTCACCGCTTACTGCTTACTGTTTGACGTTTTTTTGCGCGATATTCATCAAATCTTCCGGCATCCATTTGCTGATGTTTTTGTCGTCGGCTTCGGCGATTCCTTTGCGACGGTTGCGCCAGTTTTTTTCGGGATCGTCTTCTCTGCCGGATTCTTTCGGATAATTTTCGACTTGCTCAAGACTAATCACGATTCCGTGTGCGATTTCCGACCAATCTTCATTTTGAATTCCGCGCAAAACGACCGGCAAACCCGCAGTCCAATCTTCTTCCGGCGCGATGTTGTCGTATTCGGGAATCGTCAAAAAGGCAGGCGAAGGAAATGGTTTTCCATTATATTCACTGGCGATTTTTTCTTTTAGGTCTTTTAGATTGCCGCCTTGATTTGCTTGTCTGATCTCTAAAGCGCGGCGAAAAATATCTGAAACGGTTGATTGATTACTCATTATGTTTTTATTGGAATCTCCTGAAAATGTTTCTGTTTATAAATTACAGCAATTTTGGATAGAGGTAAAATTTAATCTTTGTAAATTTCTATTCAAAATGTTGATTAAACCGATGAGGACGTTTGCGATTTCCATCTTTAATCTGTCATCTATCAACTTTCATCTATTACGAATTAAACTGCTTTTACTTTCGGAATAGATGATAGATGATAACTGACAGATAACTTTTTACAATAATTGAATTAACTTTTATCTCTTAATTTATACGCCTGAACCGCTTCTGCCGAACCTGCGTGCATAATTTCGGGTTTGTGATATTTCCAGAATTTTTCAAATTCTTCATCCGACATTTCGGTTTTAACTTCGCGTTCTTTTGCTTTCAAGAAATTTTCGCACCATTCGCGCAGTTCCGTATTTTGATTCAACGCGGTTCGCGCTCCGTGCATCATATTATCTCGTTCCATTGTTTTATGTCCTTTATGTTAGATTCAATTTATAAACATTATTCGCACTTTGGGCGTAATAACATCAATTTTAAAAGTTCACTTTGGAGTATTTAGCGTGAAAAAAAATTTCTTAAATTCACTACTTGTTTTGTCTTTGCTGACTTCGTTTAGTTTTGCACAGACGAAAAAGGCTTCGCAAGCGGCGGCGAAAAATTCAACTGCGAATGCCGTAAAACCGGCGCAAAAAGACATCGAAGTTCCGTTTGTCAGCAAAACTCTGGCAAACGGTTTGGAAGTCATCATTTTGCCGGATTCTTCCGTGCCGCTTGTCAATGTCGAATTAGCCGTTCGCAACGGTTCATTTACCGAACCACCGGAATTAAACGGTTTGTCGCATCTTTACGAACACATGTTTTTCAAACCGAACAATGCGGTTTTGCTTTTTCAATGCCAACTCGCGCTCAACGCAGGCGGTCTGAATGACATCGGCAAGCGAATGTGCGCCGCGCCTTTGGAAAATAAAGCACAGATCGGAAGTCTGGCATATTTGCAGGACAGCGATCAACTCGGAATTACGAATGCCAGCACGCGCGAAGAAGTCGTTAATTATTTTTTGACGACGACATCTCCGTATCTCACTTCCGCGATGCGTTCGATGAATAACTCGATTCGCTTTCCGACTTTTGACCAAGATGAACTCAGAGATGAAATAAAAGTCGTTATCGGCGAAGTTGACCGCAATGAATCGAATCCGTTTTATTATTTAAATTTAACGTCGAACGACAAACTTTATTATAAATATCCGACGCGCAAAAATCCGCTCGGAACACGCGAAACGATTGAATCGGCAACGACCGAAAAAATGAAGTTGATTCAATCGCGCTATTATGTGCCGAATAATAGTGCATTAGTTGTGACCGGCGATGTGAAACCCGATGAAGTTTTCAAATTAGCCGAAGAAATATTCGGCAGTTGGGAAAAACGTAAAGTTGATCCGTTTAAAGACTTTCCGCTCGTCGAACATCCGCCGCTTGAAAAAAGTGAAGCGGTGATCGTCGAACAGCCTGTGCAAAATGTGCTGATTCAATTAGGTTGGCAAGGTCCTTCGATTGGCAAAGACGACGAAGCAACTTATGCCGCAGACGTTTTTTCATATATTTTGAGTCAGCCGAATTCGCGTTTTCAACGCGCACTTGTTGATTCGGGATTGACCGCCGGCGCGGGAATCGGTTATTACACGCAAAAAAATGTCGGACCGATTCAGGTTTCGCTGATAACTACGCCGGACAAAGCCAAAGCCGCTCTCAAAGTCGCTTATGAACAAATCGCGCAGTTTGATAAACCGGATTATTTTACCGACGAAGAACTCGAAAGTGCGAAAACGATTCTCGAATCCAGAGATTTATTCGACCGCGAAAAACTCAGCGATTACACGCACACGCTTTCCTTTTGGTGGTCTTCGACCGGAATTGATTATTTTCGAGGTTATTACAAAAATTTGCGGGCAATCACGCGCACTCAAACAAACCGTTATGTCAAAACTTATATTCAGGACAAACCGCACATCGCAGTTGCACTGATGTCGGCACAATCGAAAACCGCCGCAAATTTAACCGAAGCAGATTTAATTGGAAAATAATTTTATGAAGTTAGTTAATAAAAATTTGTTTTTTGTCAGTAGATTTTTTCTGTTGACATTTGTCTTTACAGTATTTTCGAGCGCAGTTTTCGCGCAAACGACTACTATGAGCGTCGCCGAACAAGCCGCGCTCGTTTCGGAATTTGATGTCAACGGTTTGAAGGTGTTAGTCAAACGCCGCGCGAGTGCGCCGACGATTGCCGTCGGACTTTTCGTGCGCGGCGGTGCGCGAAATATTAACGAGAAAAACGCCGGAATTGAAAATTTAATGCTTAATGTTGCTTCCGAAGCCAGCAAAAAATATTCGCGTGAAGTCGTTCGCCGCGAACTTGCCGGCACGGGAAGCAGCATCGGTGCGGGTTCTAATAATGATTACAGCGTGTTAAGTCTGGCGACAACGCGCCGGAATTTCGATAAAACTTGGGATATTTATACCGATCTGGTTCTCAATCCGACATTTGAAACTGCTGATCTCCAACGAATTCGTGAAGGAATCGTTACGGGTTTGCGCGAACAAGAATCAGATGCCGATAATTATTTGCAGATTTTGCAAGACCGCGTGATTTATGCAAATCATCCGTATTCAAACGAAGTCAACGGTACGATTGAAACACTAAATGCTTTTACATCAAAAGATTTGCGCGATTACCACAAAAAAATAATGGAAACTTCGCGTCTTCTGCTTGTCGTCGTTGGCGATATTGATGCCAATGATTTGAAAAAGCGTGTTTCGGAAACACTCGGAAAATTGCCGCGTGGAAATTATAAGGAAACGCCTTATCCGCCGCTTGATTTTTCAAAAGCGACGGTTGACGTTTCAACGCGAACTCTGCCGACAAATTATATTCAAGGCGTATTTAACGCGCCGCCGCTCGGCGATTCCGATTATTCAGCGATGCGCGTCGCAATGACTTTGCTGCAAGGTCGCGTTTTTCAAGAAGTTCGTGTCAAACGTCAACTTTCGTATGCACCGAATGCCGAATTAAATTCGCTCTCGGCAAATACGGCGAATATTTATGTCACGGCGGTTGATGCCAATCAAGCGGTCAGCGTGATGCTTAACGAAATAAATGAATTGAAAACAACGCCGATTGATGAAGATATACTTTCCAACATTAGCGGGCATTTTCTGACACTTTATTATCTCGACCAGCAAACTAACGGAACGCAAGCCGCCGAACTTGCCAAATATGAATTAATCGGCGGTGGTTGGCGTAATTCGTTCGAGTTTTTAAACCGCATTAGAAAAGTTACGCCTGCCGATGTTCA
>JBBSAX010000061.1:0-23594 GCA_038251885.1 Pyrinomonadales bacterium
CATCCCCGCCATCGCTCAACCATTATTGTATTAACAATAATTTTTATTTTACTCCCCCGCCCGCCGGCGGGGTGGCCTCCTCCGCCCGCCCCCCCCCCCCGCTCCCGGCTAATTCTTCAAATGTTCGTCAACAATTTTATCTAAATTTGTCGAAGCATTTTCCAAAAATCCTGTTTTTTCCTTAAACCAAGAATCGTCAACAGTTTCGTGTTCGCGTTCAACACTTAAAGCACGGCGCGTTTCAGACGGTGCAGTTCCGCCGTAAATCGTTCTGACATTAACGAAGTTTTCGGGCGAAAGTGTTTCATTTAATTCAGCTTCCGTCATTGCAATTTCGTGTCCGAGAACTTCTTTTGCCGCATTTTGCAAAATTGCGTGAGTAACTTCGCTTTCGTTTTCAATCGCGGCTCGGACGCATTTTCCGACAATACTGTGCGCGATTCGGAAAGATAAATTCTCGCGTCGAACAATCGTATCGGCAAGTTCAGTAACGGTAATAAAATTTTCTCCGGCGCGTTTTTTCAAGGTTTCAAGTTTGAAAGTTGCCGATTCAAGCGTTCCGGCAAATAATGCAACGGCGCGGTTTGCATCACGGATTGCAGAATAAATCAGCGGTTGGAGATCATCTTCGACATCATTTATATCACCGAACGGCGTGTTGTGAATGCTTGTAAAAACTCCGAGAGTTTGACCGAGAGCTTTGCTGCCGATGGCGCGAATATGTTCGAGCGCGACGGGATTTCGCTTCTGCGGCATAATCGAAGAGCCTTGGACATAACCGTCGGGTAAGCGAATTACGTCAAATTCCTTCATTGCCATCAGCAAAAATTCCTGTGCGAATTTTCCGATATTAACTAACATCGCAGCGGTTGCGCCAAGCGTTTCGGTAAAGTAATCAACCGCAGCGATTGAAGCGTAAGAGTTTACGGTCGGTGCGTAAAATCCGAGAAGTTTCGCAACTCGTTCACGATTGATCGGAAATCCGGTCGTCGTGATCGCACCCGAACCGAGCGGGCACAGATTCATATTGTCGAAAGCTCTTTGCAAACGCTTGATGTCGCGTCCGAGATTTTCTGCCATTCCGAGCAGATAATGCGCGAGCGTCGAAGGCTGTGCGGGTTGCGTGTGCGTATAAGCCGGAATCAAAGTTTCGTGATGTTCGGCGGCAAGATCAAGAAAAACCTTTCGCAAATCCATCGCGGAACGAAGAAGTTTCAGAACTTGTTTTCGCAAATAAAGTCTGTAAATCGTTACGTCAATATCGTTACGACTGCGTGCCGTGTGCAATTTTCCGGCAGTGTCGGCATCGCAGGTTTTTGTGATTTCACGTTGCAGATAGTAGAACAAATCCTCGAAACTACCGTCGTATTCGGCGCGTTTGATCGAGTCTAAATCGAGACTTCGCAATGATTGAAGCAAATCCTTCAATTCGCTTTCCGTAATTATTTCTTGTTCGGCAAGCATCACGGCGTGCGCGAAATCAACTTCGATATAAGGTCCGAGAAAATACTCCTTTGCGTCGTCAAAACAATCGGCAAGAACATTTTCTTTATAAATTTGTGCCGGGAATTTTTCTTCTGTCATAAAAATAAATAGAAATATGTTTAGCGGCGGGCTTGCCCGATATTAAGCTAATTTTCGGGCAAGCCCGCCGCTAAACGAAATAGACGGGTCTCAAGCGACCAATTAATTATTTTTCGCTTTCGGCAAGCTCACCATATTTGCAAAAATGCGATATGCGCCCGGATTTCCGACCGGAAGCTGTCTGAACCACGAATACGAAGTATAAATAAATTTGCCTTTACCGACTTCAGCGTAAAGCATTCCGCCTTTGCTTTCGGGTTCGCCTTCGTCATGGGTTTCGAGCAACGGTGTGTATTTCGATTCATCCCACGAAGTCAAAGTATATAAATTGCGCTCTTGAACCCAATTTGCAAAATCTGAATCCGTAATTTTATTTGGAAAATTAAATACCGGATTATTGGGTTCAAGAATTTTTACGGGCGCGGTTTCGTCAACTGTTCTGATATTTCCATCCATTTTTACCGGATACGGCGGCAGATTTTGACGGGCGTATTCTTGCTGTTGATATTGCACGATCAAAGTTCCGCCATTTTGCATAAATTCCGTTAATCTGCCATTGTTGGCGACATAATCCGGGCGAACTTGCGAAGCGCGAATGCCAACAACAATCGTGTCATATTGGTTAAGATTTCCCGTCGAAAGTGCTTTTTCGTCGAGCATTGTTACATTCAAACCCAAACGCTGAATTGCCTGCGGAATTTTGTCGCCGCTGCCCATTATATAGCCGATTTTGACAGGTGAAATTTTCAAATCGAGAACCTGCGCTTTGACATCGGCTTGTTCATAAAGCCGGTGCGTTTGAATATGCGAATAAGCGATTTCCTGCATTTGCAGATCATAATTTTTGCCGTCAACTGTTGCGGTTGCGGTCAAATTATAACTGTCTGCTTTGGTGTTTGCCGGAATTGTAACTTCAAAGCTCAAAGCCGTTTTGTCGCCTTTATTGGCAAGCGAAAAATCCGCCGAATTCGGTGAAAGCGTCCAACCTGCCGGAACATTAAATTTGCCCAAACCTTTGATCGCAGTCGGCGAATTATTTGTTACGGTCATTACGAGCCTGTGTTTATCGGCTTTTGCAGAACTCGGTGCGATAAGCAGATTTGATTCGAGTCCGACAGTTACCATCGGAACGATGTTCAAATCACGCCTCAATTCACCGCGAATGTCGTCGGCATAACGATATTCAACTTCCCTTTCAACCGTTATTTCTTGTCCGCCGATTTGCATTTTCACTTCTGCCATTACAAGCGGCGATTGAAACGGCATATTTTTCGCCGCGTCTTCTACTGACCAATCGAATGTGAAATTCGAGTTTCTCGGTTTTTCAAGCCAATAAGGTTCGGTCGGATTTGCATTTTCAGGCGCGGTCAATGTAAAAAATGATGCGTTAAAAGCATCTTCGCGGCGCGGACGAAAACCGCTTTCCTGTTGAATCGGTTCGGGCGTAGTTTCAGATTTCCAGCCATTCGGCGTTTTCAAAGTTACATTTGAAACTTTTACTTGCGAATTTTCCGGCGCGAAAACCTTTACGGCAACATTCGTCGAATTTCCGGCAACCAGCGTGTCCGTATCACTCAAAGCGTCAACAACAACGCCGCTAGCGAGTTGCAAGGCTTTGATAAATTCGTGTTCTTTTTGCTTTAACAAAAATTTTGAATCAGGATTCCGCGTTGACATTTCCGCATCAACCGCTTGTTTGTAGCCTTTCGCTAAAATCGGGACGAGTTTATTCGGATTATATGCGTCGTAACTTTTCAGCGCAGTTTCAGCCGTTTCCTGTAATTCGGCGAGTTTTTTCGCAAAAGATTCTTCGCTGTTATTTGTTAATTTGGCAATTCCTTTGATTGAAGTGTCCAAGCCGTCAAAAACACTCGATTCTTTGTCGGTTTTGTCGCCGAAACTTTCTAACAGACGCATTCCCGAATTAAATTTTCCGCGAAGTTCCAAAAGTCCCATTTCCTGCGATTTATGCTGGCTCCTGCCTTCCATCGCAATTTCAAAATATGAACGTCCGATCAATGAATCGTATTCGCCCGTGTTCAAAATCAAACTCGGAACATTGTCCGCGCTCGCCCGAAAACCTTGACTCATATAGAGTTTCTTCGCTTGCCAAGTTGTTAAACCTTCGGCAAGTTGTTCGGGAAACATCTTCGGATCAGCCGCTGCTTTGAAGGCAATCGGCGTTAAATATCCGGCAAGTTGATGCTGTCCGTGTCCGTCAGCCGGAGTTCCCGAAAAGCGCGAAATAATTACCATCGGACGATACATTCTAATTGCTCTGACCATATCGCCGAGCGTCAATTGTTCGCCCCAAATTCGAGTCGCTTCTGCGCGTGTTTTGGAAAATCCATAGTCCATTACGCGAGTGAACATCTGTTCGCCGCCGTCTAATCTTCGCGCTTGCAAAAGTTCTTCGGAGCGAATCACACCGAGCGGTTCAAAAATTTCTTCACCGATCACATTTTGCCCGCCGTCGCCGCGATTTAATGAAAGATAAACTGTCCGCGACTTTTCTTTCCGCGCCAGATATGCAAGCAAACCGGAATCTTCATCGTCAGGATGTGCGCCAGTGTGCATCGCGCTTGCCGTCGTTTGCAAACGCTTTAATTGCTGTCCCAAACCGATTGCGCCGTTGTCATAAATCGGGCGAACCTGTGATTTAACGGATAACGGATAATGGATAATGGATAATAAAACCAAAACTGCAATAATAATTTTTGAATTTGAAATTTTCATTTTGAATCTTCACTCACTGTCAGACTAATTAAATATCCGGCGATCACCGTAACAAGACAACCGATGACGTTAAACCATAAAAACTCGATCTTGAACAAATATTCGATACCGAGATTTTGAACAATATTCCAAAGGTCATTTCGACCTGTAAATTCAAGCCATTTTGCCGAAAGCCACGGATAGCCGCCGACAATAGCCACCGAAGCAATTCCGAAAAGCAGTCCGAAAAACGCGCCTCTTGATCTAGCCCGTTTAACGACGATTGCCAAAACGAACACACCAAGCAACGAACCGTAAAAATACGAACCGAATGTGTTGACAACTTCGATCAGCGAACCGAGATTCGTTGCAAAAATTGCCACTACGCACGCAAACATTCCCCAGATAAATGTAGCGATTCTGCCGAAAAAGACATATTCCTTGTCCGTTCCGTCTTTTTTGAAATGGCGTTTGTAAAAATCAATCGTCGAAGCCGTCGCCAAAGCGTTTAATTCCGCCGCAATCGAAGACATCGCCGCCGCAAAAATCGCTGCAATAATCAAACCGATCACGCCCATCGGCATATTTTGAATGACGAACATCGGAAAAACGTAATTTACATCATTTACTCTGCATTTATCCTGTTCAATTTCTTCTTTTGTACAATTCTCATTCGTTATGGCGACAAACTTGGTAATTTCTTTTCTTCCTTTTTGAAATTCATCGTTCGTTCGCACGTAATCTTTTTTTGCAACCTCAATTGCCGAGTTATCTTCTTGTTTATTGGCTTTAGTTAAGTTTATTGCGGCTTGCTCACGGCTTGCAAAAATCTCTTTATAATTTTTCTCAATTGCTTGATATTCGGCAGGTTTTATATTTGCGGCTTTGTCTGCTTCAACCTGATTAAAAATCATCGGCGGCATTTGGAATTGGTAAAACACGAATACCAGAACGCCGATCAGCAAGATCATAAACTGCATCGGAATTTTCAAAAACGCGCTCATTAAAAGTGAAGTTCGACCTTGAGCAACCGATTTAGCTGTCAAGAATCTCTGCACCTGCGATTGGTCGCAGCCGAAATATGAAAGAAAAAGAAAAAGCGCGGCAATCGTTCCTGACCAGATCGTGTATTTTTCGGTCAGATCGAAACTCGTTTCAATTGTCGTTAGTTTCCCGACCGAACCGGCAAGATGAAGTCCATCAGTTAAACCGACTCCGGCGGGAAAATTTGAAATAATAATAAAAAGACAAATGCTCAGCCCGAAAAAGATGATGACCATCTGCTTAACATCTGTCCACGTAACGGCTTGCACGCCGCCGACCATTGTGTAAAAGGTCGTCGTCAAACCGATGGCAAAGATCGTAGCGATCTCGCTCCAACCTAAAACGATCGAAAGAATCACGGCTGGCGCGGCGATAATTACGCCGACTCCAAGCCCGCGCGACATCAGAAAAAAGAAACTCGTCAGCGTTCGGGTTTTTAGATCGAAACGCTTTTCGAGATATTCATAAGCGGTAAAAACATTGGCGCGGTAGAAAAACGGCACGACCGTGATGCACAAAATCACCATCGCCAGCGGCAAACCGTAATAAAATTGGATGAACCGCATTCCGTCCGAATAAGCCTGTCCGGTCGTGCCGACAAGCGTTATTGCCGACATCTGTGTTGCCATTACCGAAAGCCCGACCGCCCACCACGGCAGACTCCGGTTGGCAAGAAAATACCCTTCGGCACTTCCGCTGTTTTTCGTCATACGAATGCCGTCCCAGATGACATACGCCAAATACGCGACGACCACCGCCCAATCTAAAAATTTCATTTGTTTTAATTAGAAAAGTATTGCGAAAAAGCCCATAGAAGAGAAATGACAATAATCGTCGTGATAATTACCGCCAAATAAACGCGATACCACCACGAATCAGGCAGTTCTTCAGGTTTCTCTTTGTGATTGATGTTTTCTGTATTCATTTTGAAGAAAAGGCAATATCGTTAAATAAATTTAACGATATTGCCTTAACAAGTTCTTAAAACTTGAACTTAAAGCCGAGCTGGAATTGACGACTATCAAGCGAAGTTACGGGACGCGTTTGAGCCGTCGGTAATGCGCCTGTGACATTTCCCTGAGCATCTGTTGCTACCGATAAATCGTTGATTTGAAACACGCTGTTGACATTGAACAAATTCACAAATTCACCGAAAACTTCAAGTTTGAATCTTTCGGTAAAATCAATGAAACGTGAATAACGCATATCAACATTAAATTGTCTCGGAGTCGTTCCCGAATTTCGACCAATTCCCACAGGATTGTCAGAACCGATAAAACCGTCGAGATTTATATCGTTCACCGAGCGAATATTAAATCTTTCGCCGCTGTTAGCAGTCGCAATTATTCCGATCTGATTGTTATTAACCAAATATCGGAGTGTTTTATTTTCAAAATTAAATTGCGGACGACCGACAAAGCTCGTCACAAACGTATGTCGCTGATCTGCCAATGACGGACCGAAATCGCGGGAGCGATCTGTCGGGTCTTGTGATACGAGATTTCCAACCTGTGTCGCTACAAGATTTTGTTCCGGTGCATCGTCTTCCGATTTTGACAAAGTATAATTAACGCTGAATTGATAGCCTTTAGCAAAACGCTTGTTCAATTGAAGTGTTAAAGCATTATAACTGGATGTTCCAACCGATTCCGCCAACAAAATGTTATTGAATCGCGGATCACGTCGGGTTGTTGCATTTACCGTATTACTGAAAATCGGTCTGCCGTCCGCTAATGTAGCAATCGGATTTATACGATTGATATTTCGATAAAGCGGAATGTGTCTTCCGCCCGAATGAATAAATCCGGCGGTGATAGAAAGATTTTCCGTCAATGCCTGTTCGATCTGAACATTCGTGTGTATCGCATACATGTTTTCAAAATCGGATGAAATTGTTTCGATACTTTGCACCGGCAAAACTGCACCAGCCGGAAGTGATCCTAAAGTTGTCGGGAAAGCCGGCGAACCTGCTGTTGCCGGAGCAAATGTGAAATTGAAAAATGCCGGACTTCCGTTATTTTGAAGCGCACGCTGATAAAAATCCAAATAAACGGTGTCGTAATAAATTCCCACGCTGGCACGAATTACCGTCGGCAATCTGCCTTCACGGAGTCCGTAAACTACACCTAAACGCGGTGCAAAATTGTTTTTGTCAACCTTGAATTCTTGTGATGCCGAAAAAGGCGAATTCGAATTTGCATCGGGAATATCATAAACATCATATCTTAAACCAAAATTCACCTTTAATTTACGGGTAACTTTCCAATCGTCCTGAGCGAAGAAATTATAAAAAGTTGATTTATATTCGATGTCGGGATTGCCGAATGCTTCGACATAGTTCACGTAGCAACGTGTCGCGCCACTCGGACACGATGCGCCTGTCTGTAGAACTCCATTCCTCGCGGAAAGATAGTTCGGGAGCGAAGCGAAAGTATAACGGGCAAAAACATTCGAGCGGCGCGTGTCGTCAATTCTGTTTAAGCCGCCGCCGAATTTAATAGCGTGATTGCCCAGCGTCCACGTTAAATTGTCCTGAAATTGTTTTGTTGACTGAAGCGGCGCAATCGTATCGTCATTTTCCGGTGCGCCGAAATTAGCAACGCCTGTGACAACAATACTCGGTCCCGTTCCCGAATTCGCATTTGCGACATTTCGGGAATCGCGTTTGGCATATTGAAAACGAAATTCGTTCAGGATGTTCGGCGTAATAATAGAAGCAAGCTGGGTTCCCAATGAATATGATACATCGTTAAAATCTATACTACGTTCTAATGTATTTAACTGACCGGCAATATTGTCGGGTGATAAATTTTTGAAATAGTTGTAACGAACGCTCAAACGGTTGTTGTCATTTAATTGAGCATCTGTTTTTACGATATAAAAATTTACTTTTTGTCCAGTTGGAATCGCCGTCGGAAAAGCACTTGCCGAAACGCCCGCCGCGATCAGAGCGGCTTTGTTGGCTTCCGAAATCGTAATCGTGCGCTGCGGTTCACCGGCTAAATCGCGGTTAACATATTCCGTTCCGCCGTAAAAATGCCAGCGGTCTTTGATAATCGGACCGCCGATTGCGCCTGTTATATTATCAACTTTCGTTTCAGGCTTTATAGCCGTCGGAGAAATATTAAACGGACGCGAAGAAAACGGTGTGCGGCGGAAACGATAACTTGCCGAACCGTGAAAACCATTTGTTCCCGAAGGCGTTATTGCATTCATAATCAAACCCGGCGTGTTGCCGAATTCGGCTGAAAATCCGTTGGTTACGAGTTGAACTTCCGAAATAAAAGTATCTGAAATCGGCATTAAACGAATTCCGCCGCGATCTGCTTGCGTATTATTATTGCCGTCAAGCTGATAATTTGTCCGCCGTGTGTAACCATTGGCATTAATACGCGGAACACCGAATTCGGCATTGGGTCGTCCGGTTACATTTGCCTGTAAAAGCGCGTAATTATAAGGATTGCGCGAAACGAGCGGAAGATTTTGGACTTCCTGTGCATTCATTACGCGACCGACATCTATTTTGCCCGGATCGGCAATCGGCGCGTCCGAACTAACCGTAACGGTTTCAGACAAACCGCCGAGTTCTAAGGTTACATTTACGGTCGCTGTTTGTCCTGCGCTTAATGTAATTCCTTCCCGGACAAGACGTTTGAAGTTTGCAACCTCGACCGTTACGCGATAAGTTCCGAGCGGCAAAAGTGGAATGCGGTAAAATCCGCTTGCGTCGCTGGTTACGCTTCGTTCCGCTCCGGTTTCGATGTTTTTAACTGTTATCGGGGCATTTGGGATCGAACCCCCGACCGAATCGGTGACAGTTCCTTCTATTTGTCCGTTAATTGCCTGGGACTGGGCATTTATTTGATTAAAACCGAACGCGAATACCGCGCACAAGACTGAACAAAACAGAAATGCACGTATTAGAATTGACCTCTTCAACATTAATTTTATCTCCTTAGGGTTTATATATTGAAAAATTGCGGGAAGTAATTTGTATAAAAAATATATCACAGAGTTGTTAAGTTTTTACAACTGAAAATACTTAAACAAATCTTATTATTTCAACAAATTAACGATGCGTGTTAATACTTAATTAATAAAATAAAAGTTTCGGTTACTTTGTAAAGAATTGTAAAGAGTTTTGATTATATCGGAACGCGAACTTCAGTTCGCCAAAGACAAATCTTTAAAGAAAATAGTTCTGAATAGATGATAGATTAAAGATGATAAATGACAGATTTTTTGGTATCTATCATCTGTCATCTATTATCTTTAATCTATTCCGAAAGTTTTTTTACTCATCAAAGATTGCCGGGAAATATTAAAGATAAATTATTCGATGTCCTTTGTCATCGAGGTCAACCGCCTCGTAAATCCAATCAATTAAATAAATTCCATAGCGATTAATAAATGAATTTACATTTAAAGTACGCTCTTGCAAGGCTTTATGCGGCACGAGAGATGTAAATGCCGTTTCGATTTGCCGATGGATTATTTCATCTTTATTTATCTGGGCATTGTGAAACTTTGTCCTGATATTTGCCAAGTGGTAGATGATTTTTCGGCGACGGTTTGCCAAACTATCGGCTAAGGTCGGTTCGATTTGGCTCAAATTTTGGTCTAAGCGATTAAGCTCAGTGTTAATTTTTTCTTCAACTTCGGCGAAAACCTGCCCCATTTCTTTATTTAAGTATTGTTCGACGATTTTCGGCAGTAAATTTTCAATTCCGGCGAAGAAATCTTTTAATTCCAATTCATACTTATTGAGCGTTTTGGCGTGCTTCGATTCAATTATTGTAAAACTTTGCCGATGAAAAATCGGTGTTACAGGTCTTTCAAGAATTCGATAAACTTCCGCCGATTGAGCAAAATATGCAATTTCCGCCGCGCCGCCGAAATAGCAAACTGTCGGAAGCAGATAATCTTGGACGACCGAACGGAGAACAACGCTCGGCGAAAATCTTTCCGGCTCGGTAGAAGCTATTTCAGCAAGTTCTTCGAGCGAAAATTCTCTTTCGATGTCTTTCGTTTGAAATGTGCCGTTTGCACTTTTTTTCAAGGCGTGGCGGGTTCTGTCTTTTGCTTGCCAGAAAAGCGGAAAATAATCTTCCGATACTAAAACCTGTGCGTGATAACCCGAATTTTCAAGTTCTTCGCTTCTTTCACGTAATGCCGAAACAATTTCTTCAGATTTTTTAATGGCATTGACATAAATCGGTGTAGCTAATTTTTTCAATCTGACATCTAACGGACACAGGACGATTAAACCGAATTTTCCCAAATATTTTGTCAAAAGCCGCGCAAAAGAATCGCCGTAATCTACGCCTGAAACCCAGGTATTTTCCAAAACATTTCGCAATTCATCGGTAAATTCAGTGTGCGGAAATTCTTCAAAAAGTTCATTAATAGTAGATTTTATGGATTCATCGAGTTTGACATAACCGACGGGCAGATTTTCATAACATCTTTTCGGTTCATTTTTTATTTCAGCCAAATCGCCCTGAGAATTAATGACTTCGACTTTTGAAACTTCTTCAAAATCGTGATCTTCGGTCGCAATCCAGAATACCGGAACTGCTTTGAAACCGCGTCCGCGTAAACATTCGGTCATTTTTACGGCTGAAAGTGCTTTATAAATCGTGTAAAGCGGTCCCGTAAATAGTCCGGCTTGCTGCCCGGAAACTACTGCCACACAATCTTCTTCACGAAGCAGTTGAATGTTTTCTAGCGTCTTTTCGCCTGCGCCGTTGCTTTTGTTGGCTTCTTCCAAAACATCACAAAGCATTAGACGATCCGCTTTATAATTTGCCAAAATTTCGGGAATTCTTTGAGAAATCTGCGTGTGTGATTCCACGGCAAGCGGATAATATTTCTTTAATTCGAGCGGTTTGCTTTGATAATCTAAAAATAATTTAGATTGGTGCGGAATTTCGGAAAAAGGCAAACTCTCGGTTTGTAATACGACATTTCCGGTCGGGCATGGACAGATTATTTCTTGTTTCACGAATTTTACTCCTAGAACTCCGATTATAGAGTTCTCAGACAAGAAGTTCCAAATTGAAAACGAAAAAAAACGGCGTTTTCGTAACGCCGTTTCAGTTAAAATTTTCTTAATTTCTTAATTTCCGGTAGATGCAACCCTCGGACGAGTATCGGCGGGTTCAACTGCAACAGCCGATTTTACTTGCCGATCAATAATATAAATACCGGAAGAATGTGTCGCTGCAAAAATACGATTTGAATTGACCGGATCGAACGCTAAAGCCCAAACCCGATGACTCGGCAAATTCTTGTCTTTCAGATCAATTCTTCTCCAGTTAAGTCCGGCATCAACTGAAAAATAAATACCGCCATCTGCTTCGAGTGAACTTGAAACATAAATTTCGTTAGTATTTTGCGGATTGACGAGAATACTTGTGTAGTTTCCAAGGGGAAGATTTCCGCCTCGGCGATTCCAGGTTTTCCCGCCATCACGCGAAAGATAAAATGTCTGCGATGTTCCGACATAAAGTTTGTCCGGGTCTTGCGGATCAACTTTGATCGAACTTACCGGGATATAATCGGGTATGCCGCGAACTTTTTCCCAGGTTTCACCATTATCGCGTGAAACAATTACACCTGAAACCGAAGTTCCGACATAAATCACATCGGACAACTGCGGATTTGTCGTAACAACAAATATATTAGTGCTGATGCCGACACCGAGATTGATTTTTTCCCAGCCTTTATCAATATCATAAGTGCGATATAAACCGTCGTCCGTTCCGGCGAGGAGTCCATTTTTGCCGTCTTGGGTGTAGGACAGAACCTTAACCTTTCCGGTTAATGCCGGAACAATTACCGGACCGACCGGAGCAGTTGGCGGCGGTGTCGGTTTTGCCGCAACTTTTTTACCTTTTGCAGTTGTTCTCGTCGTTTTCTTAACAACCGGCTTTGGAGCAACAATTTGTGACCAGGAAATGCCGCGATCAATCGAGCGAAAAATTCCGATATTGGTAGCTAAATACAGATTGTTCGGATTTATGCGGTCTTGAATAATTGAAAAAGGTGAAACGCGGGTTATGTCCAAATTCTTTGCCTGCATCCAAGTTTTTCCGGCATCCGGGCTGATAAAAACAAATCCGCCGCCGGTCGCGGTATTTTGCGTCGTGGCGTAAAGTCTGTTTGAACTTCCGATGTCGGTTATCACCGAATATGTAAAACGGCTTGTAAAATTATCGTTTGTTTGCGTGAAGTTTTTTCCGCCGTCGTTTGAGACCATTACACCGTAATTATTTGTTCCGATAAAAATTTTATTCGGTTCGTCGGGATGCACGGCGATTGAATTGATTTCAAGATCGCGCTGAGTTGTCATCGCCCAGGTTTTCCCGCCGTTTGTCGTCATCCAAAATCCTTCGGTCGTCGCGGCGTAAACCGTTCCGGGAATTGCCGGATTTTGAACAATGTCGCGGGTTCGGCGGGATTGCGACGGGATTCCTTGAATTTTCGCCCATTTTTCGCCGTTGTTGAAGGATTCGTAAATACCGCTGCAAGCAGATGCAATTAAATGATTGGGGTTCTGCTGATTTATCGTAATTGCAAAAACATCGGAATCATCAATCATTCCGTCTTTGATCAAACGCCAGTTTTTCCCGTTGTCGGTTGTTTTATAAGCACGCCACCAGGTTCCGGCAAACATTGTTCCGTCGTCGCGCGGATCAATCGCCAGAGAATCAATATTTATCGGCATTGTATCAGAATTTATTTTTTCCCAATCATCCCCGTAATTCTTGGAAATCCAAACCCCGTTTATTGTGCCGACAATCAAAGTATTCGGACTTTTCACGGATTGAGTCATCGAATGAATAGATTCTTTTCTCAATTCTTTCGATTCTTTCCACGTTTTTCCGCCATCAACTGTTTTAAAGAATCCGCCCGGTTCTTTGTGGCGATGTCCCGAAGTATAGATAATATTCGAATTTTGTGAATCTACAAATAATTGATCGAGAATCAATTGCGGACGATTTAGATTTACGAGCAATCTCCACGTTTTGCCGCCGTCGGCGGAAGTGTGAATCTGCCCGTCAAGTGTGCTGACATATAAACGGTTTATATCTTTCGGGTCAATGGCAATTACCCGGACATCGCCGCCGCCGGGACCGACCACCGACCAATCATCAAATTTTATTGATTCACTATTTCCTCCGGCAAAAACCGGAATTACGCTCAATAAAATAAACAGCATCATTGCAACCGGAAAACTTGTTCTCAAATCAATTTTATTCTTTGCCTTCATATTTTTTTCACTTCTGTATGTATTCGGGATTGAAATTTTAGGTATCAGTTATTGATAAATGCCGAAAATCACCTATTTGGATGACTCTCCGACAGATATTGTTTGCTTAAAAAACTCGGCTATCTACTTTGTTTTGTAAAAATTAGTGAAGAGAATTTATTATCGTTATGACAACAACATTTTTTTATTCTACAAGAATTGTATAGATAATACAAAACATTCAAGCAATTAATCAAGCAAAAGCGGGTAAATGTTCAATAAAGAAGACTTACCCGCTTTGGAAATTTCACATCTTAAATCAGATATGAGTTGATTTGTTGAAAGTAACTATGGTGTCGGAGCCGTAGCACCCGCAGGAACTGTCCAGAGAGTGGTTTCAATACCACTTCCTCTATCACCACCATTTACGATTGTAATACGGCTTGCATCAGCGCGACGGAGACGAATATGATTTGTAATCAATCTTTCGCGTGCCGCAACTTCTTTCGGCGGACCGTAATTAATGATGTAACCTGTAGCACTCGGATCATTCTGTAATGCTATAAAGTAGTTATCCAATCTCAAGCGGACATCATCATTAACAAGTTTGCCAAATTCATCAACTTTTCTTGGTGTTTGAACATCTTCAATGATAGCTGTTTCAGTGCCTGTTAAAGTATCACAACTATCACACACGGTATCCTTAACTTCGACCGTTGCTGTTACATTACTTCCAGCCATATCTGCTGTTGTGGCAACTGTGATAGATGAAGTTCCCTGACCTCTGGTGATTTCACCTTGCGAAACCGTCCAGTTGTAAGTTACATTTTGACCCGAAACATTAGCTGTAAATGTAATGTTGCTGCCGGCTGGCGTCAAACCGGAAGGACCGGTTACAGATAAGCCTGTCGGACAAACACATCTAACTTCACATTCACATTTTTCAACTGTAATTGTCTTCGTTTGTGTTTTACCGCAAACTCCGCAACCATCATCAACACCGGCTGTAATCGTATATGTCCCGGGGCTGACATTGCTTAAATCCCAACTGACATTAGCACCTGAACCGACAACGCGACCACCTGAAACCGTATAGCTATAGGTAAGCACGTCATTTTCAGGATCAACCGCCGTCGTTGCCACATTGACTGATTGTGAATCGCTGCAAGCCGTTCCTTCTTTCGGAACTTCGCCGGGACCGCAAGGCGTTCTGACAACAGTATCGCTGACATTAACATTGGTTACATCAGCAAAACCGTTCTTTGTCTGAACATTGGTTCTGGCATTGCGCCGTCCGGCTGTAATTTGAAAACCGAATCCGTGCGGATCATTTGACGTTACAAATCCTGACGGTATTCCGCTGAAATTAGTTGTGAAAGGCGTTGTGCTTCCGGCAACCGAAACCGAACCGGAGAATGAATCGCTGTCGAAGAAATCTCTATCTTGTGCATTTGCGTGATAGCGATAAAATCCACCAAGGCTCATCCAACGGGTCGGATAAACACGCGCTCCGGCAAGTCCTTCGATCGGACTGTTTTCAAATGCGTTTGGTGTGCGTCCACCGACATACTGAGTTGAACGGAATTCCAAAATCGGTTGGAAATATCTATTAACCGGGAAGTCAACTCCGATACCTGCAATTACCTCATCAGGACGGTCTAATAATGTAATATCACCGCTTTTGATGCTGCTGTTGTAGATATAGCCGAGGTTGGCTGAGATGTTTAACCATTTGCGAAGTCTGGCATCAGCAAAACCGACTAAACCGAAATCACCACGATTTCCGCCGGGACTTGCGCCGCGTTGCAATTGATTAAATCCGCTGAAATCATCTGCCGAGTCAGCATAAAACCGATAGAACGGAATAATCCCGACACCGATCGGATTTTTCGGACCCGTAAATCTGATTTTTCCACCAACTGTAAATGTGCTAAACGCAGATTCACCGTAAGTGCGGTTAAGCAACGGCGCATCCGGTAAATAGCTAGGTTGTAAAGTAAAGACGCTCGGAGCAGTTCCGGTAACAACACCTGCTGAATTTACGAGGTTTACTGTTTGTAAAACAACACCCGGCAAAATGCTTCCGAAAACCGAACCGTAACCCGGGAAATTAGCAGCACTGCTTCCATTCGAGCCGTTGCCTACACCTAAAAGAGCAAAACCACCCGGAAAACCGAAAATCGTTCCGGCGTTGGCTGGAGGTCTAATGCCGAATGTTCCGGCATTTCCACCGGCAAACGGAAATTGAACGAACGGCTGAGTTCCAGCCGGTCGGAAAATTGCCGCACTCGGATACTGACTTGTTCCGGGACCTCGCGGTGCTAAAACAATTGCCGGTCCGCTTGTGTAACCTAATGTTCCAACCAATACCTTTGAATTGGGAAGGTAAAAGCCGGAAAGATTTCTTGGCGAATTTACCTTAACTCCGCGGTAAGCATCCGTGTTGAAAAACAATTCAACATAATCGCTTAAACCGATTTGGAAACTGAGTGGAACTTCAGCAATGTCAACATTGCCGGGATCGCGGTCATAATTACTATATGCCGCGCTGAAAGTGAACTCACCTTTTCTCAAGGTTTGTCCGTCATAAATTGTAAAAAGACCCGTCGGACCTCCGGGAGGACCTCCTGTACCAACAGTCGGTGCCGTGTTCCTAGGATCATCACTTGATCTTGTTGTTTGAGCTGACGCTGTAACTATCAGAGCCAACATTAGAAGCGTAGTTATAAACGCTTTTTTCGCGAGTTTCATCACATTCCTCCGCCGAAAATATTTAATAAAAAATTTAAATTTCAAATAGTAGTTGAGTCAAGATAAAATAAAACATTAATACTTTAACAAAACTACTCAATTATTGCATACACTTAAAAACTTTCAAGTTGAAAAACCTAAAAATTTTATAGCGGCACAAAAAAATTTTAGTCATAAGTTGTAAAATTTGACAGTAAATAATACTGAAAAATATCAAAAGTATTTATTTACCTTATCACAACTCCGTAGAACATTACTTTATATTCTTTTGAAAATCAAGTGTTTTTAACGAATTACCGAAAAATTTGTTAAGCGTAAATGCCTCGCATCCGTGTATCGTAGGCAACACGGTCAATTGCCAACATATAAGCGGCGGTGCGTGTATCAACTTTATATAACTCTGCAAGTTGACTTAATTCATTAAAACTTGCCACCATTTTTTCTTCTAATCTTTCATTGACCTGATCTTCACGCCAAAAATATCCCATCCTATCCTGAACCCATTCAAAGTATGAAACCGTTACTCCGCCGGCATTTGCCAGGATATCGGGAATTACAAAAACTCCGTTTTCAAAAAGAATTTTATCCGCCTTCGGAGTTGTCGGACCGTTCGCGCCTTCCGCGAGAATTTTGCATTTTATTTTATCGGCATTTGCCGAAGTGATTTGATTTTCGGTCGCACACGGAGCCAAAACATCACATTCGAGTTCAAGTATTTCAGAATTTCCTATGTGATCGGCTTCGGTATAACCTTCCAGGGATTTAGTCCGATTTAAATATTCTAGGACTTCCGGGATATTCAATCCGTTTGAATTATGAATACCACCGTGAATATCTGAAATAGCTACGACTTTGTAGCCGTGGTCATACATCAGACTAGCCCCGATTCCGCCGACATTTCCCGAACCTTGCACAACCACGGAAGTTTGCTCGGGAGTCAAATTAAATCTTTTGATCGCCTCATTAACCGTAAATAAAACACCGCGTCCCGTTGCTTCGCGTCTTCCGAGCGAACCGCCCAAGCCGACGGGTTTTCCGGTCACAACGGCAGTTACGGTGTGCCGTGCGTGCATTGAATATGTATCCATAATCCACGCCATCGTTTGTTCATTGGTGTTCATATCCGGCGCGGGAACATCCCGGTCGGGACCGATAAAATCAATCAATTCGGATGTATAACGCCGCGTCAGACGCTCTAATTCACCGAGCGACATCTGGCGCGGATCGCAAATAATTCCGCCTTTTCCGCCGCCGAATGGAACATTGACAACCGCGCATTTCCAAGTCATCCAAGCCGCAAGTGCTTTGACTTCATCGAGATTTACATCCGGCGCATAACGAATTCCGCCTTTTGCCGGACCTCGCGCAAAATTGTGCTGGACGCGATAACCTTCAAAAACCTCGATATGTCCCGTGTCCATTTTAACCGGAATATAAACTTTGATTTCCCGACTCGGAACGCGCATTACCGCGTAAAGATCGGGTTCTAAGCCTAAAAGTTGGGCAGCGCGGTCAAAGCGTTCGCTCATCGCTTCAAAAGGGTTTTTTTCATCGCTTCCCTTGAACCGCCGCATTTCATCAGCCATCGGATTTGCCATTTTTTAATTATTCTCCAGTAATTTTTTGGAATTATTCACTTATTCAAACAAGTAATCAAAAGGTTTTTAAATATTATAAGTTACGCGGTCGAAAAATAAATACTGAAAATAACAGGTTTAACTTTCGGAATAGATTTTAGATGAAAGATGCCAGATAAAGACAAGCAAATCTATCAGTTATCATCTTTCATCTAAAATCTACTCCGAATGTTTTTACTTCACCAGCGTAACTTATAAATATAAAAATCTGCAAAGGTTAAAAGGTTTCTTAATTTTTACCTTTTACCTTTTATTACTTCATTCATCGCGCCGCTTCGGTAGCCGTGTAAATCCAGCGTTACATAGCGAAAACCGATCTTGCGGAAACTTTCTGCCAATTTTTCGGTAACATCGAGTTTTAATGCGCGTTCCAGTTCATCGGGCGCGATCTCCAGACGCGCCAGTTCATCGTGAACACGAACCCGAAATTCCTTAAAACCTAATTTACGAAGCAATTCTTCCCCTTTTTCAACCTTTGAAAGTCTTTCGATTGTAACCGGAACGCCGTAAGCAATTCTTGACGAAAGGCAAGGACTCGCCGGCTGATTCCAAGTCGGAAGACCGTGTTTTAAACTCAACTCTCTGATTTCTTCCTTTGTCAAACCGGCTTCGATCAAAGGACTTTTGACGCTTTTTTCGGTTGCCGCCATTCTGCCCGGACGATAATCGCCGACATCATCGGCATTTGAACCGTCCACGACAAATTCGATTTCTTTAATTTTCGCGAATTCGGAAAGTTTATCGTAAAGTTCGGTTTTGCAATGATAACAGCGATTTGTCGGATTCGATTGATAATTTGGATTCTCCATCTCTTCGGTATCAATCGTTTCAAAATTAAAGTTAAATTTTTTTGAAATTTCCTTCGCATCTTCGCGTTGTTTCTGTGAAACGCTCGGCGAAATTCCGGTAACGCAAAGCGCGTTTTCGCCGAGTTCCTGTGTTGCGATCAAAGCCAGATACGAACTGTCAACACCGCCGGAAAAAGCAACCAACACCGAATTCATTTCGCGCATCATAGAACGTAAATTCAGTTCCTTTTCCAAGCTATTGAATTGTTTGATTTGTTTATTGTTTGTCCGGGATTTTGTCATTGTCTTTATGGGACGTGAAAATCGAATTCGTCAATTGATTTCGGAGTTTCAACTTAATTTGCAAATCTTATCTTAGTGGTGCATATTTACGCAAATGTTTCAATTAAATATTTTTTTGTGAAAAGTATTTTTTTAATTATTTAAACACATAATAAATATCATTTTTTTACTGAATTATAATAGAATTTTCCTGTTATTAATTTCCCGAATTATGACTTCTCTTTTTCAAAAACTCGGAGCAATCTTTTTTTTGCCGAATAATTTTCAAATTCGCGGAAAGAAAATCTTCGCTTCAATTTTCGTCTTGCTTTTAACATTAATCTTATTTTCCACGACTTTTGCACAGGAAAACGGCGATGAAGACGATCCGATAAAAATATTCAACGAAGGTCAGGCGGCGCACGAAAAAGGCGAATTTGAAACGGCTTTGAAACTTTATGCCAAGGCACTCGAAATAGTTCCCGAATTTCCCGAAGCCGAATTTCAGCGCGGAAATGCTCTGCTTTCATTAAAAAAACCGGATGAAGCCGAAAAAGCCTTTCGCCGCGCCATCGAACTGCGTGAAAACTGGACTTTGCCGATGACGAGTTTGGGCGTTTTGCTGATTCAGAAGAATGAATTCGCCGAAGCCGACAAAATTCTGACCAAAACTATTCAATTAAGCGGCATAAATTTCTTGGCGTATTCGGCGATGACCGATTTGAAATTAAAAACGAAAGCCGCGCCGGAAGAATTAAAACAACTATTGACGAAAATCCAATATTTGACAGCGAAGGCAAGCCCGACGGCTTCGCTGTGGGCTTCACGCGCCTCGCTCGAACGCGCTTTGGGTGACAAAAAAGCGGCAAAATATAGTTTACTAAAGGCAATCGAACTCGATCCGTTTGACAAGATCGCTTTGGCTGAACGTGCTGAAATTTCAATCGGTGAAGGCGATTACCAAAGTGCGCTCGAAGACGCGAACAAACTCAAAGAAATGTCGCCCGATTCGGCAAATGTCAGTTTTTTACTGGCAAGAATTCAAGCCGGAAAAGGCAATTTGGAAGAATCGGCAAAAATTTTAGGGGCGATCAAAAATCCGACGGCTGAAATGTTGACGTTTCGTGATAAAATAAAAGCGAATAGTTCACAAAACGTCGGAGAATTGGAAAAGTTGCTTGAAACCGACGCAAAAAATGCCGCAGTTTTAGGGCGTTTATGCAATCTTTTACGAGCCGAAAACCCGGAAAAAGCTCTGGAATATTGCCGCCGCGCATCCGAAGCCGAACCGGACAACATAAATCACGCTATCGGATACGGCGCGGCGTTGGTAACGGCAAAAAAATATCTGAACGCCATCGAACTTTTCAAAAGGCTTTTAGAAATATCGCCCGATAACTATACGGTTCACGCAAATTATGCAACCGCTCTTTTTCAATCGAATCGTTTTGAAGAAGCTAAATCCGAGTATATCTGGATCACAAAAAAACAGCCGGATTTGGCAATTACTTATTATCTTTTGGGAATTACACACGATAATCTGGAAGAATACTTGGATTCCATTGCCAATTACCAACAATTTTTGCGAATCGCCGATGAAACACAGAATAAACTCGAAATTGAAAAGGTAAATTTACGTCTTCCCGTTTTGCAAAAACTTATTAAAGAAGGCAAAGGTAAAAAAAATGAATAAATTTAGAAGTAAAAATGCAGTAAAAAAATATCGAGGTTTTAGTTTTGAATTAATAAATTTAGAACGTCTTAAACCTCTGCAATTTTGCTTTCTACTAATCATTTTCAGTATTGCATTCTCAATAAATTCTTTAGGGCAGATACAGGAAATGCCGAATGATGCCGAACCGCCGCCGCTAAAAGTTATTTCCAAAGAAGAACGGGATCTTTTAGGCAAAGAAACAAAAATCAAAGACCGCACAAAATTATCTTTGGAATTGATGGATTCACGTCTTAAAAAAGCTGAAGAGTTTGGTTCAAAAAAGCAATTTAAAGAAATGTTCAAAGAACTCGGCAAGTTTCACGCTTTGGTTGATAATTCCTTGTGGTTTTTGAAAAAAGATAATTCCGACAGCGGAAAAGTTCTGGATAACTTCAAGCGTTTGGAAATGGGACTACGGACATTTCTACCGCGACTTGAACTAATTCGGCGTGAACTGCCTTTAAATTTTGAATTTTATGTCCGAACCTTGATTTACAGTGTGAGAGATGCCCGAAGCAAGGCGGTTGATCCGCTATTCGGCGACACGGTTCTGCCGGGAAATCCAAAAGGAAATTAGAATTACAACAATGAAAAACTCGAAAATCAGCTTTATTTTTTTGACTTTAACCGCTTTATTTTGTTTGACGCTTTTTGCTCCTTCAATATCAAAAGCCCAAAGCCGTGATTATTTGACCGACCCGGAAATTGAGCTCGTCCGGGATGCAAATGAGATTGACAAACGAATTGATGTTTTAGTCAAAGCGATTGATCGTCGTTTTTTGGTAATAAATAATGACACTACGCAGGCAAAACAAATTTCCAAAGATTCGGATAAATGGGGCGAATTGCCGACCGGAACAAGACTCGAACTGCTTTCCGATATTTCAAAAATTCTGCAAAAAGGGATTGACGACATCGAAGATTTGGTCGCCCGCAAAAGTATGAACGACAAACTTTTGGAAAATAAAAACGAAAACGAAAACGAAACGGATATATACACCAAAGGCATCATCAAAACCAACGACAAAAAATTTCCGACCGCCGTTCATAATTTAGCTGACGCTTCGCGCAAATACTTACCGATGCTCGAAAATTTCGATACAAATTCTAAAAATGAAAAGGAAAAAGGCGCGATTCTCAGATCAATCGAATCGTGCAATTCAATTATCGAAGCATCAAGTCAAGTTGCAAGACCTGAAACAACTAAAAAGAAGAAAAGTAAAGATTAGTTCTTTTGAAAAATGTAACTACCGCCGGGAGCGCAGGTTGCCAACCTGCATGCGTCTGGCAAAGGCGCAAACGGCGTTTGATTAGAATAAACTTATTGTATGACGACACTTTTTTGCTCTCACGCGCTTATGCAGGTTGGCAACCTGCGCTCCCGGCTTTATTATTTTTCTTATAGTCGGAATTACTTTTCAAACCACTTTTTCAATTTTAAAAATCTATGAAAATCAAAATATTTCCGTTCGCCTTAATATTTGTCTTCTCTCTTTCCGTTTTCGCCCAAACAATGCCGAAGGATGCCGATCCGAAAATTTGGGAAAAGGCTCTGAAAATCCATAAAAAAGCCATCATTATTGATGGACACAATGACATTACAACGCCGATGTATGACGATGATTTTGATCTGGCAACTGATTCGCGCGGCAAATTTCACATTGAAGGAACGCCGTATCACACGGATTTATCGCGTTTCAAACAGAGCGGAATAACGGGCGAATTTTTCTCGATTTATGTTGATAAAGAATTTGTCAAAACCGGCGGTTCGGCGCGTCGGGCGTTGGATTTGATTGACACGGTTTACCGCGAAGTCGAAAAACATCCCGATCAATTGATGCTCTGCACCACATCGGCAGACATTTATCGCGCCAAAAAAGCCGGAAAAGTCTGCGCGTATATGGGCATCGAAGGCGGACACGCGATTGAAGATTCGCTGTTCGCGCTCAGGGATTTTTATCGTTTGGGCGTGCGTTATATGACTTTGACGCACAACAACACGAACAATTGGGCGGACGCTTGCTGTGACACGCGCGACGGAAAACCTTATAAACCTTACGGCGGGTTAAACGATTTCGGCAAAGAAGTCATCAAAGAAATGAACCGCATTGGAATGCTTATTGATATTTCGCACGTTTCCGACGACACGATGAAAGATGTTTTGGAATTTTCAACTGCGCCGGTAATTTATTCGCATTCTTCGGCGCGAAAATTTTCCGATCATCCGCGTGATGTTCCCGACGATATTTTGAAAATGACGGCGAAAAACGGCGGCGTTGTGATGATTAATTTTTATCCCGCATTTCTCGATCAAAGAACTTTGGACGAAGACCGCGCCAGAGATAAAAAGTTTGAAAACGAGATCAAAGCCTTAAAAGAAAAATATAAAGACGACGAACCGGCATTCAACATTGCCAAGCGCGAATTTTACGACAAATATCCGATTTATAATCCGTCTTATACAAAAATTGTTGACCACATTGACCATATCCGCGATGTTGCCGGAATTGATTATGTCGGAATCGGCTCGGATTACGACGGAGTTCCCTTTCTACCCGCAGGAATGAACGGCGCGGAAGATTTGGCACTCGTAACTTACGAAATGCTCAAACGCAGTTATTCCGAAAAAGATATTTTAAAGGTTTTAGGCGGAAATTTTATGCGCGTTTTTGAAAAAGCCGAACAAGTTGCAAAAATCAATTCACGCAAAATCAGCGGTGAAGGAAGTTTGAAGAAGATCAAATAGATATGAAAACCAAATATTTTTTTTATGCCGGATTAATTTTATTTTTTGTCGCTTTCGGCAACGCGAAAATATTCGCACA
>JBBSAX010000062.1:0-23408 GCA_038251885.1 Pyrinomonadales bacterium
ACGAACTCGATATGGCTTTGCGAAATTATTACCGCGACAATCCCGCCAAACTCGCCGAATGGCTGACCGCCAGCCACATTCAACGCAAAAAGAAAAAGGACGAACAACCGCCAACGGGCGAAAATCCGCCGACACCGTAGGCTTGATTTTAGCCGGATTTTAAATGTTAAATGGGGCGATGAATTTAATTTGCCGCGCCGACGATGCCCATTTTCACGTAAACGTCCTTTAAAGTTTTCTGTGCAATCGCTCGCATTAATTTGGAGAATTTTTTGTGATGCTTAAATTCAAGCTAAAACCATTTCGGGAAGTGTAATTTCAATGTGTGTGAGGATGTCTTCGCTTGAGATTTCATCTGTGCTTTCGATGTAATAATTCAAAGTTTTCGGCATCGGAAAAGATTCGCCGTCTTCCAACATTCCCTCAAGGTGAAATTCTAAGGCTTCTTTCATATTCGAGATAGTTTCCTCGACGGTGTTTCCGGTTGAAACACAGCCGGAAACACCGGGCGAATAAGCCGAATAGTTATTTTCGCCTTTTTCGATGACGACTAAAAATTTACTGTTCATTTCTTAAAACCTCGAAATCTATTTTAATCCAGCCTGCTTTAAAAAATGCTATTTTCCGTTTTCGGATGCAAATCATCTTTCGGATGTCCGGCAATCGTCACAGTTCCGCTTTTTAATAATGTTTATATTGATGATGGCTGCCTTTCGTTCTTTTCAAAAACCAACCGTCTTGTTCGATCAATTTGATTATCTCTTTGACTTTCATTGAGGTTAATTTATTCCCATCTTTTTATAAACATCTTTCAGAGTTACGCTCGCTACTTCTTTAGCCTTTTCCGCGCCTTTTTTGAGGATTTCGTTTAATTCTTCGTCGGAATAAGATTTCGCTTTTTCCTGAAACGGTTTTAAGAATTCGATGACGGCTTCGGCGAGTTCGGTTTTGAAATGCCCGTAGCCTTTGCCTTCAAAGTTTGCTTCGCATTCTTCGGGCGTTTTGTCGGTCATTAGTTGATAAATTGTAAGAAGATTATTGATTGCGGGACGCGATTCGTTAAATTTTATTTCCGTTCCCGAATCGGTTACGGCTTTTTTAAATTTTTTGAGAATGGTGTCAGCATCGTCGAGTAGAAATATCGAACCGTTGGCGTTTTCATCGGATTTCGACATCTTTTTTGTCGGGTCTTGTAGCGATTGAATTTTCGCACCGACGGGCGGAATATATGGTTCTGGAACGACGAAAGCATCGCCGAAATCGCGGTTAAATCTTTGCGCCAAATCGCGTGAAAGCTCGAGATGTTGTTTCTGATCTTGCCCGACCGGAACGAGATCAGTTTGATATAAAAGAATGTCCGAAGCCATCAAAACTGGATATGTAAAAAGTCCGACTCCGGCGCGTTCGCTGCTGCCTTTTGATTTATCTTTGAACTGCGTCATTCGTTCGAGTTCGCCCATTTTGGCGATAGTTGAAAGAATCCACGCGAGTTCGGCGTGTTCGGAAACGTCCGATTGAATGAAAACGGTGGAAACTTCGGGATCAATTCCCGAAGCTAAATAAATTCGCGCCAGATCGAGAGTTTTTTGCTTTAAAATTGCCGGATTTTGCGGCAACGTGATCGCGTGAAGATTGACGATGCAGTAAAAACTTTCGTATTCGTCCTGCAACGCCACCCAATTTTTGAGCGCACCGAGATAATTGCCGATGTGCAGTTCGCCAGTCGGCTGTGCGCCGCTAAAGATACGTTTTTTCATTTTTTAGAACAATAAACTGATAATTAAATTGTTTAATGGACGGACAAGAAATCCTATAATTCCCAATTGCATTAAAATGATCAAAATCAAGAATCCGTAGGTTTCAAGAAGTTCGAAGATCGGCTCGAAACTCTCAGGCAAAAACGACTGTAAAGCCTTGCTTCCATCAAGCGGCGGAAAGGGTAAAAGATTAAAAACCGCCAACGCCACATTCAGAAAAACCGTGCTGTAAAGTAAAAGGAAAATCGGCGCGGTGATTCCGGTCTGAATATTTTCCTGCGTAAAAAATCCGTAGGCGATTGTAACTTTTATTATTATGCTGACGACGATCGCAATGATTAGATTAACGCCGATTCCGGCGAGTGAAACCATCACATTGGCGACCTTTTTGTTGCGCCATTTCAGAGGATTCACGGGTGTCGGTTTTCCCCACATAATCAGCGGCAAGCCAGCCATTCCGCCCGCGTAACCGACGATAAAACCGATGATCGGCAGCAGCAAAGTTCCGATCGGATCAATGTGCGGAATCGGATTCAATGTAACGCGCCCCAATTTCTCAGCCGTATCATCGCCGTATTTGAGCGACATCCAAGCGTGTGCGGCTTCGTGTGCTGAAACGGCGAAAAGCCAAACTACCATATAAACCAGTAACTTGGACACAAAATCCGCAATGTCTATACTTCCCATAAATAATCTCCGCTTTGCGATTTAATCAATTTATAAATAATTTCCTTGTTAGAATCAAATTAATCCGGTTTCGTTGTTTTTACGATTAAATTGTGCCATTCTTTTATCTCAAAGCAAAATCAAATTTTTGGAAATCTATGTTAAAAAAAATACTTTTCAGCGGCGAATCGGGACTTTCGCCGATTGCAAATATCGGTATCGCTCTTTTGCGAATTTTCGCCGGAGTTTCATTGATGCTCTCGCACGGCGCGGGGAAAATTCCGCCTTCCGAAAAATTTATTGAAGGCACGGCAAGTATCGGTTTTCCGATTCCGACACTTTTTGCGTGGGCGGCGGGACTTTCGGAATTTGCGGGCGGCGCACTTCTCGCGCTCGGACTTTTTACCAGAGTTTCGAGCTTTTTCATCGCTTTTACAATGCTCGTCGCGGTTATCGGCGTTCATTTTAATGATCCGTTCGGAAAAAAAGAGTTAGGATTGCTTTATTTATTTATCGCGCTGATGTTTTTGTTAAAAGGCGCGGGCGATTGGAGCATTGATGCTTTGATCAGGAAAAATTAAAGTAAGAGATTTGAAGCAGAAAGTAAAAGGAAAACTTTTCTTTCGATGATTGTTGCAAACAATTTACCAGATTCTTCAAGAGTGAAGATTAAAAATCGAATAGAAAAATAGAAATATGGAAAATCATATAGTTGTTATTGCCAGTGAATTTAAGGGAAACGAGGTTATAGAAGAAGCGAAAAAAGCCGGTTGGCACGTTTCGCTGGTGACGCGTGAAGATTTTAAGGATTCAAAATGGATTTGGGAATCAATTGATGATTTCGTAACCGTTCCGATCAAAGCCACTTCCGAAGATTATATTCGCGCCGCGACGAATTTTGCGGGAAGCCATTCGATTCAGCGAATTATCGGCGTTGATGAATTCGACGTTTTAACCGCCGCCAGAGCGCGGGAACATCTGCAAATTGAAGGAATGAGTAATTCACACGCTCTTCGTTTCCGCGACAAATTGCGGATGCGCGTCGTTGCCGACAAAGCCGGAATTCCTTGCCCTGATTTTATCGGATGTTTTAACCCGGAAGAAATCAACGCTTTTCTTGAAAAAATCGAATTTCCTGTGATCGTCAAACCGCGCACCGAAGTTTCGGCGTTCGGAATCCGTAAATGTGAAAACGGACAAGAAGTTTGGGACACTTTGAACGGACTCGATGCGCGGCACACCTGGCGCGATCATCCTTCACAATATCAGATTGAAAAATTTGTCGAGGGCAATGTTTATCACGTTGATTCGGTGATTCATAACGGAAAAGTCGTCGCCGCCGGAGTCAGCAAATACGGCACGACTCCGCTCAATGTGTCGCATAAAGGCGGAGTTTTCACATCTTCGATTGTTGATTATAGATCGAAGGAACGCCGCGAATTGGAAAGTTTAAATAGAAAACTATTGAAGGCATTTGAACATAAACACGGAGTTTCACACGCCGAATTTCTCGAATCTGCGGCAGATGGGAAATTTTATCTTTTGGAAGTCGCTTGTCGCGTCGGCGGTGCATATATCGCCAATGTTCTGGAACAAGCCTGCGGTTTTAATATCTGGCGCGAATGGGGGAAATTGACAATCGAAACCGAAGAAGAACCATACACGCCGCCAAAAACACGCAAGGAATATGCCGGAATCACGCTCGCTCTGGCAAATCAGGATTGCCCGGATACATCGCATTACACGGCAGAAGAAATCGTCTATCGCGTTGATAAATCAAAACACTGCGGCTTAATTTTCAGGTCAAAAAGCCGGGAAAGAGTTCAGGAACTAATGGATGAATATTCACAAAGAATTACTGACGATTTTCTGAACATCGTGCCAACGAAAGAACGACACGACGATCATTATCAGTAAAGCAGGTAAAAGTTATTTTAGAAAAGACGAGTTTCAAAAACTCGTCTTTTTGTTTTTTCATTATGAATAATCTAAACTCTAAATTTTTATTATGACGGTAACAAAAACAAAAATTCATCCACCCGAAGTTCTCGAACACGATCTGAATCAATATTTCCCTGAACTTCTGAAATTTGAATCAATTGAAGAAACCGAAAAATCTGAGGTTTATCAAAAAATACGTTCTAAGGTTGAAGAAATCTTAAATGCCGTTGTCGTCGAAAATTACGCAAAGTCAGAACCGTCTGCGGTAGCGGGCGGTTTAACCCCGACTTCAAACGCTTCAAAAGATAATCTTCAATCATCCGCTGACGCAGATGGTTCTGACATGGTTTCCGCCGTCGGTTGGAATATCGAACGCGGACGGATTTTTGAAGGAATTCTTGACGCGCTGAAAAATCACACGCAATTAAAAGACAAAGATTTATATCTGCTCACCGAATTAGATTACGGAATGATTCGCAGTGGAAATCGAAATGTTCCGCAGCAAATTGCGAAGGAATTGCAGTTAAATTACGCATTTGCGCCCGTTTATATCGCTTTGCAAAAGGGAAGCGGAATCGAATCCGAGTTTGAAGGTGAGAATAAACAATCAATTCACGGACTCGCGCTTTTTTCAAAATATCCGATCAAAAATGTTCAAGCCGTTGCTTTGCCGAATGGAAAGGACAAAATGATCGGCAAGGAAAAACGGCTTGGATATTTGCGGGCTTTGATCGCCGAAATCGAACATCCGACAGGTGATTTTCGTGCTTTAACAGTTCATCTCGATGTTCATTGTTCGCGTAAACATCGAGAATTACAGGTGAAATTAATTCTTGATTTTCTCAATACTTTGCCGAAGTTACCGACAATTGTCGGCGGAGATTTCAATACGACGACTTACAACGCGCAAAGCGCACGACACGCGATTTTCGGATTTTGGCATCGCGTAATGATGGGGACAAAAAAAGTTGTCGAAGAACATTATCCGCACCCTGACAAGCGTTTTGAAAAAGGGCTTTTCGATGAGTTCCAAAAACACGGTTTTCATTATAAAAATCTCAATGAAATCGGAGTCGGAACGCTTCATTACGATATGGAAAATTCTGCGTATAATACGAATCTCGGTGATTGGGTTCCGAAGTGGTGTTTTCCATTTATTTTCTGGGCTTCGAGAAGAGTCGGCGGAAAATTTTCGATGAGATTGGATTGGTTTTTCGGTAAAAATATCGAAATCGCGCCAAATACCAAACCACAAACAATCGGAAATTTGAAGGACGAAAAGGGAACTCCGCTTTCCGATCACGATGCAATTGCGCTTGATTTTGTGCTGAAGTAAGGTTGTGAGTCGCGAATCATTGCTTTATGCTTAGATTTTATTTTAGGAATTATTTTAGGAGATAAATTATGTCAGAAGTCAGTTTTGTTCAAACAGCGAGTTTTAATGCCGATACTTTTAAATATGAAACGGTCAATCACGAAAACGGAAATGCCACGATGATCAAGTTTGCGATTGAAAAAAATTATTATAATCCGGGCGATGTCGTCGTCGTTTTAGACGGCACGGATATTGTTTTTCACGGCGTTTTAGGAAAGATCGAAGACGGCGAAGCGTATGCTTACGATCCCAAAGGTTCGCTTTTACCCGCGACTGTTCAGTAAAAAGTCTAGGAAGTCTCGAAAGTCCGGGAAGTCTTGAAAGAAAAAAGACTTTCCAGACTTTCAACACTTTCCAGACTTCCTAGACTTTTTTCCTTGACAGTTTTCGCACGGATTTTTATTATCGAAATGTTTGGGGAAGTAGCTCAGTTGGCAGAGTGTCGCGTTCGCAATGCGAAGGTCGGGAGTTCGACTCTCCTCTTCTCCACCAATTTTTTATAAAACAACGGCTTTCGAGCCGTTTTCTTTTTGCGTAAATGAAAGAATCTATTGCATAATCTTTCATTCTAATCTTTTAATCAAAAACAAAAATTATGTCTTTAATGTTGAAGGAAATTGCCGAACAGCCCGTTGTTTTGGAAAAAACGATCAAGGCTGAAACTGAAAAGATCAAAAATATCGGCAAATTTTTACATAATCGGGATATTGATCTTGTCGTTTTGGTAGCGCGCGGAAGTTCGGATAACGCTGCGCTTTTCGGCAGATATTTGATCGAAACGATCTGCGGAATTCCTGTGTCGCTCGCCGCGCCTTCGATTTATACGCTTTATAAGGCGAAATTGAATTTAAGCCGCGCACTCGTCGTCGGCGTTTCGCAATCGGGCGAAGGTTCGGACATCAACACGAGTTTGGAAAGCGCGAAAAAATTTGGGGCATTTACACTCGGAATCACGAATAACGCGAAATCAGCGATCACGAAAGTCGCCGACGAAACGCTTCTAATTCACGCCGGAAAGGAAAAATCGGTCGCCGCAACGAAAACTTACACGGGACAAATGCTTCAATTTTATCTGCTCGCAAATGCTCTGGCGGAAAAATCGAAACGCATTGACCTCGAAAAAATTCCGCATTTTGCTAACGAAGCGTTAAAGTTAAAAGATCAGGTTAAAGAAATTGCTCAAAGATACTCATTTATGGAAAACTGCGTCGTCGTCGGGCGCGGTTTAAATTACGGAAATTCGTTTGAACTCGCGCTGAAATTGATGGAAACCTGTTATGTCGTCGCTGAAAGATTTTCTTCGGCGGATTTTTTCCACGGACCGCTGGCGATGGTCGAAAGACGTTTTCCGGTTTTGATGTTCGCGCCAAAAGGTGTGACGAAAACGAGCAATATGGATTTGTTAAAGCGTCTGAAAGATTTGCACGCCGACAGTTTCTCGATCACGAACGACAAGGAAATTGCCAAAATGAGTTCGAGAAGTTTGATGATGCCGACCGAAATTGACGAATTTTTATCGCCGATTCCGTTTATCATTCCGGCACAGCTTTTTGCCGCGTATTTGTCCGAAGCAAAAGGACTAAACCCGGATTTGCCGCGTTCGCTTTCAAAGGTTACGAAGACAATGTAGGCGGAAAAAATAATTTAACATTGATGTTAAATTATTTTGATAAAAGAAAATTGTTACTAATAAAAATTAGATAAATGCTTTTGGGCGGAACGCGAACTTTAGTTCGCTAGTGGCTGGCGAACTAAAGTTCGCGTACCGTCTTATTACTTAAAAATATGTTAAAAAATACGAAATTGAAAAAACTTTTTATATTAACGATTTTATTCAGTTTATTCAGCACGACTTTCGGGCAAACCGTCCAAAAAAGTTTTCCGGTAAAACGTCTTGAAACTCCGCAAACTTGGAAATCTGACGGCGAAGCAGCAATTGCGCGGGCGAAAAGTTTGAAGTTCAAAAAAGGGAAAGCGAAAAATGTCATTCTTTTTGTCGGCGACGGAATGGGAATTTCGACTCTGACGGCGGCGCGGATTCTGGAAGGACAATTAAAAGGAATGAGCGGCGAAGAAAATCTTTTGAGCTTTGAGCAATTTCCTTCGATGGCACTTTCGCGGACTTACAGCGTAAATCAGCAGACATCAGATTCTGCACCGACGATGACCGCGATCATCACGGGACAAAAAACCGATGAAGGAATTGTTTCCGTCAATCAAAATGTAGTTTTTAACGATTACAAAACCGTCAAAGGAAATGAAGCGATCTCACTTTTGCAAATCGCCGAACAAAATGGAAAATCTACCGGCGTTGTTTCAACGGCACGTTTGACACACGCGACTCCGGCGGCTTGTTACGCGCATTCGCCGAATCGGAATTGGGAATCTGATGCAGATGTTTTTGCGACAGCAAAAGACGCTTACGAAGCGAAATATCCAGACATTGCCCAACAATTAATTGACTTTTCTTACGGCGACGGTTTGGAAGTCGCGCTCGGCGGCGGTCGCACGAAATTTTTGCCTAAAGAACTGAATGATCCTGAATATGAAAACAAAAAAGGCGAAAGATTAGACGGCAGAAATTTGACGGAAGAATGGAAAAGTAAATATAAAGACTCCGAATTTGTCTGGAACAAACAGCAGTTCAACGCGATTGATGCAAAGAAAACCAAACATCTTTTAGGACTTTTCGAGCCATCGCATCTTCAATACGAATATGATCGTCCGAAAGACAAATCCGGCGAACCGAGTCTTTCGGAAATGACTTCCAAAGCAATTGATATTTTATCGAACAACAAAAAAGGTTATTTTTTAATGGTCGAAGGTGGAAGAATTGACCACGCGCATCACGAGGGCAACGCTTATCGTGCGCTGACCGACGCAATTGAGCTTTCAAACGCGGTCAGAACGGCGCAGAGCAAAGTGAATTTGAATGACACTTTAATAATCGTAACCGCAGATCACAGTCATACATTCGTAATTTCAGGCTATCCGGCGCGTGGAAATAATATTTTGGGTTTGGTTCGAGATGTTGATAACAAAGGCGAGATTTCCGATAAACCGAGTTTGGACGCAAACAAAAAACCTTATACGACTTTAAGTTACGCTAACGGTCCCGGCAGTCGAAAAGAAAATCGTCCCGATTTAACGGATGAAGAAACAACAAACCCGGATTATAAACAGGAAGCATTAGTTCCACTTTCAGCCGAAACTCACGGCGGCGAAGATGTTGCAATTTTTGCGAACGGCGTAAATTCATGGATGTTTCACGGCGTAATGGAGCAGAATTGGATTTTTTATGTGATGAAAGATGCGCTAAGATTGAAATAGTTAGTTGTTCGTCGTTAGTTGTTAGTTGCTGAAATGTATCTGATGATTTGTCTTTCAATCTACAAAAACGAACAACGAACAACTAACGACTAACAAAACTTATGAAAATCGTATTTATGGGAACTCCGCTTGCGGCTGTTCCGACTTTAGAACAAATTTTGGAAGACGGACACGAAGTTGTCGCGGTTTGGACTCAACCCGACCGACCTGCGGGGCGCGGAAATAAATTAACTGCGCTGCCCGTTAAGGAGTTTGCGCTCGAAAATGGTTTGAAGGTTTTTCAGCCGACAAAGATCAAAACAAAAGAAAGTTTGGAATTATTTAAGTCGCACAATGCAGATGTCGCAGTTGTCGTCGCTTACGGCAGAATTTTGCCGCAAACATTTCTCGAAGCATTTCCGAGAGGCGCAATAAATGTTCATTTTTCGCTTCTGCCGAAATATCGCGGAGCCGCGCCGGTCAATTGGGCGATTGTCAATGGCGAAAAGAAAACCGGAATTACGACGATGAAAATGGACGCAGGTTTGGATACCGGCGATATTTTAATGCAATCGGAAACCGAAATTGCCGATGACGAAAACGCGATTGATCTAATGGCGCGGCTTTCATTTGAAGGTGCGGCACTTTTGAGCGAAACTTTGAAATATGATGAATTAGAAGCACAAAAGCAAGACGAATCGAAAGCGAGTTACGCGCCGATGCTCGTCAAGGAAGAAGGCAAGATTGATTGGAGTGCAAACGCCGTAACGATTAATAATCATATTCGCGGATTTCAGCCGTTTCCGACTTCTTTCACAATGTATCAGGGCAAAAAACTTACGATTTGGCGGGCGCAAGTTTGGGAAACAGAATCAAAAACAGTTGACGAAAATTATGGGAAAATTATTGACGCGAATAAAAAAGATTTGTTTATAAACTGCGGCGAAGGAACGATTTTGCGGATAGAAGAATTACAAATCGAAGGAAAAAAACGAATGAAAACCGTTGATTTTCTCAACGGCGTAAAAATGCAAGCGGAAGAAATTTTGGGAATTTAATGGCGGAAAATCAGTTTCAAATTATTACATTTTACGAATTTAAAAAATTACAAGATTTAGAGAATTTAAAAAATTCTCTAAAATCCGCGATTCTTGAAAATTCTATTTTCGGTACTCTAATAATTGCCGAAGAAGGTTTTAATTCAACAGTTTGCGGACGAATTAAAGATGTTGAAAAATTTATTAGCGAGGTCGAAACAATTCTCGACACAAAATTAAAGTATAAATCTTCGTTTCACTCCGAAATTGCTTTTAAGCGTGTTAAGGTAAAAATCAAGAAAGAGATTGTAACTTTGCGAAAAAATATCAAGATCGAAAAAGGAATCGGAACACATATTAAAAGCGAAAAATGGAATGAGATCATTTCTGACGAAGACACGATTGTTCTCGACACGCGCAACGATTACGAATACAAAGTCGGAACTTTTAAGAACGCGATAAATCCGCAAACATCGAGTTTTAATGAACTTCCCGAATTTATCGAAAAAAATCTCGATCCCGAAAAGCACAAAAAGATCGCAATGTTCTGCACCGGCGGAATTCGCTGCGAAAAATTTGCGCCGTATTTGAAAACGCTCGGTTTTGAGGAAGTTTATCAACTCGAAGGCGGAATTTTGAAATACTTGGAAGAAACGCCCGAAGAAAACAGTTTGTGGCAGGGCGAATGTTTTGTTTTTGACGAACGAATCACGGTTGACGAGCAACTCAAAAAGGGAAGCGAAAAGGATTTCAGCATTTCGAGCAAGAAAGATTTATAGTGTCAAATACTTAGTAAAAGTAGAAACTTCGGAATAGATTAAAGATGATAACTGATAGCTGATAGATAAAAACCTGCAAAATCTATCAGCTATCATCTTTGATCTATTATCTATTCCGAAAATTTAAGGTATTAGCTAAAATTTAACTAAATGAAAAAAATCTCGCCCGCGAGAATTGCGGCGTTTGAAATATTAAAAAGAATCGAAAAGGAAAAATCATTTTCTTCGGTTCTCCTGCCGATTTACGAAGAAAATCTCATACCAACCGATCGCGCACTCTGCCACGAATTAGTTTTGGGAATTTTGCGAAAACAGATTTTTCTCGACAAATTAATTGAAAAACTCACGAAAAAAAACAGCGAAAAATTCGATCTTGAAGTAATTCTGGCTTTGCGTTTAGGAATTTATCAGCTTTTATTTTTAGACAAAATTCCGGCTTATTCAGCAATTAATGAATCTGTAAATCTCGTCCACAAATCAAAAAAACGTTCGGCAAGCGGGTTAGTCAATGCCGTTTTGCGAAAGGTTTCGCGCAAGGAAAATCTGGAATTAGAATTTTCCGACGACATCGAAAAAATTTCGGTTGAAACTTCGCATCCGCGTTGGTTAATCGAGAATTGGATCAAGCAATTTGGAATTGAAGAAACCGAAAAAATCGCACAAGCAAACAATGAAACGCCGAAATCGGCATTTCGTTTTACGGCAAACTTTTATCGAAGCAATGAAGCACGGCAGCGAGAGGTTTCAGGTCTTTTAAGCGAATTGGATCTAAGAAAATCTGAAATTATTAAAGATTGTTTTGTTGCCGAAAAACCAAGCGAAAAACTGCGTGAATTAGCTGAGAAAGGTTTTATATATTTTCAGGAAGAAGGTTCGCAGCTTATCGGACAAGTTGTTGATCTGCAACTAGATGAAAGCTTTTTTGACGTTTGCGCCGCGCCGGGAAGCAAGACGACTTTAATAAGTTCAAAGTTCAAAACTCATAGTTCAAAGTTGTTTGCGGCGGGCGATTTTAATGAACGTCGCGTCAAGTTTTTACGAGAGAATTGTTTAAATCAAGGTGTGAATTTTGCTCAATTTTTGCAATATGATGCGGAAAAATCTCTGCCGTTTGCGGATGAAAGTTTTGATGTCGTTTTGCTGGACGCGCCGTGTTCGGGAACAGGAACGATTCGTCATAATCCTGAAATCCGGTATTTCTTGCAAGAAAAAGATTTTGGAGAATTATCTGATAAACAACTCAAGATCATCCAAAACGCATCAAAAACGATTAGACGCGGCGGAAGGCTAATTTATTCGACTTGTTCATTGGAAACGCAGGAAAATGAGGAAGTTATCGAAAAATTTCTGAAACAAAACTCTGAGTTTGAAAGAGTTTTGCCAAAATTGGAAGGGAATTTTCTAACCGAACGAGGCTTTGCCCGCACTTTTCCGAACCGCGATAAAATTGACGGATTTTTTGTTTCGGTTTTTAAAAAGAAATAAGTATCTGTTAAAGTTTTTGAAGTTTTAGTTCGTTACTTTTCGCAAAAAATGATAGAATTTCGAGTAATTTTGCGAACATTCAAAATATAAAAAAATGAGTTTTATTAAATCTAGTGCATCGGCTTTTGGAAAATTATTTACCGTTTTGATTCTTGCTGCGACATTTGCTTTCGGGTTAGTCGCCGTCGTCTATATGTCGCTTCAGGGCGAGGAAATTAAAGTTCCCGAACTTACCGGCAAAGATGTCAACGAAAGTGAAGCCGAACTCGCCAAACTCGGACTTAAAATCAAAGAAAGAGCCAAAAGATTCAGCGACGAAAAGCAAAATACGATTTTAGAACAACTTCCGAAAGCCGGTGACACTGTGAAAACTGGACAAATGATTCTAGTAGTCGTCAGCAAGCAAAACCCGAACGGTGAAGTTCCTGACACGATTAAAAAAGACGATGAAAAAGACGATATTGAAAAAATCGAAGAATTGATTTCGGATAAACCAAAGAAAACGAGCAAAACGGCAGATAATTCAAACAAAAAGAAAAGTTCCAAAACCCGCGATGTGATCGCAAATAAATCCGAAGATACGACGGACGCGGATAAAGCTGACAAGAAAACGAACGGAGATAAAGCGGATAAATCAACCAATGACGATAAAAAACCGTCTGCGACAACCGGCGATAAATCTTCAACGCAGAAATCTTCGGATAAATCTGATGATAAAAAAACAGATAAGAAACCTGTGGACAAAAACACAAAACCGGCAAGTACTCCCGGTTCTACGCTGACGAGACCGCGGAAAACACCTTAATTTCCAGCGAATACAACTATAAGAATTTTTATCGCAACTAAATTTTATTAAAGAGAAACAGAATTGTAATAAGTGAAAGAATGTTTGAAATAGCACCTTCAATTTTATCGGCGGATTTTTCAAGACTTGGTGAAGAGATTCGCGCCATCGAAGAAGGCGGCGCGACGGTTTTGCATTTCGATGTGATGGACGGTCAATTCGTGCCAAATATTACCGTTGGTTTGCCGGTTTTGAAATCGGTCAGAAAAGTTACCAATCTAACGATTGACGCGCATTTAATGATTGAAAATCCGGGCAATTATGCGGCGCAATTTGTCGAAGCGGGAGCAAATATGGTTTCGGTTCACGTCGAAGCGGATGTTCATTTGCAGAGAACTTTGACCGCCATTCGTGAAGCGGGCGGAAAAGCCGGAATTGCGATTAATCCCGGAACGCCGCTTGCCCACCTGGAAGAATGTTTGCCGTATGCCGATTTTATTTTGCTGATGTCGGTAAATCCGGGATTCGGCGGACAGAAATTTATCCCGACGATGGTTGATAAATTGCGCCGTCTGCGTCAGATGATCGAAGATCGCGGACTCGAAACGAAAATCGAGATTGACGGCGGAATTGATGTGGAAAATATTGCAAAAATCGTCGAATCCGGCGCGGAAATTATTGTTGCAGGTTCGGCAGTATTTGGAAAAGGTAAACCGACGGAAGCAGTCAAAGAATTAATTGAAGCAGGGACAGTTTGGGTTTAATTAGAGAATAGCCGGCATCCCGCAGGCTGTCGTGGTGAAATCTTGTCGCCGCTCTTATTAGAAATTAAAATTGGAAATTAAAAAATACGTGAATGCAGAACGCAATCACTAAAGCCTGTGGAACGGGCGGCGATACGCTATTATTTGAATTCGGAATTAATAAAGAGGTAATTATGTTTTTTATTAAAAAAAATAAGTCAATAATTTTAGGTTTGATTTTGCTTTTAGGTCTTTCCGCGACCGGATTGGCGCAGAACAAAAATTCTGCTACACCGGTGCAGAGACTTGAAATTATGCGGCAAAAATTGGACGCTTTGAGAAAGTCTTTAGCCAGCACGATTTCAGTTGTAAAAGATGACAATAAAGAGGATAAATCTAAAAAAGATGACAAAGATTCTTTAGAAACACCGCTCGGACGCTTGAAATCTTTTGATAAAGAAGGATCGAGTTTGCAGTCGGAAGTAAATAATCTGCGCGGCAAAGTTGATCGTTCGGAAAAATACGAAATCAGCGATATTGATTCGGTTGAAGAAAGAGTTGCCGAATATCAATCGAGAGTTGATAAACTTTTGCTTGAAACGGCTTCCACCCGCGCAAATCCCGTTTCCGATATCGGAACAGAACGTAAAATTAAGAAAAAGAAAAAGTTTTTGGGAATTTTCGGTGGCGGCGGAAATGACGAATATGATGAATTAATCGGCGAAGTCGTGCCGGGACGCGACCGCGAACTCTTTATCGAAGCGACCAAAAATGTTCGCAAAAATAATTACGATGTCGGACGGCTTTTATTTCAGACAATTATCACGACTTATCCCGATTCGCCGTATCTGCCGATGGCAAAACTTGCGGTTGCCGATTCGTTTTATCTCGAAGGTTCGACCAGCGCGTTGATTCAGGCTTCGGCGGGTTATCAGGATTGGCTGACGTTTTTCCCGACGCATCCGCTTGCCGACCGCGTTCTATTAAAAATTGCCGAATCTCAAATGCGCCGCATCGGTTTGCCTGATCTCGATTCGTCAAATGCAAAGGTTGCCGAACAGCGTTTGAAGGCACTTCTCCAACAATATCCGAAATCATCGCTGAGAGAGGAAGCCGTAAAACGTCTGGCAGAAGTTCAGGACAATCTCGGTTTACACAATCTTTATATTGCCAATTATTACTACAAACAATCGGTTGATTACAAAAAAGGTGGTTTGAAGGGAGCGCAGTCGCGGTATAACGAAATTTTGGAGAAATATCCGAATTTCAAATTTATGGATGAAGCTCTTTACAAACTTGCCGTTACATATTTGATCGAAGAAGAAACCGATCAGGCGGCGCGGTATTTTCAGCAAATTGTCAGTGAATACCCGAACAGTGATTGGGTTGAAAAATCAAAAGAGCAATTGCAGGTAATCGGCGCAACCGTGCCGCAGGCGAATCCCGAAAGAATGAAGGTTTTGCCGCCCGAAGACGTTTCATTTATCCAAAACTTTAAAAATGAACTTTTCGGAACTTATCCTCTGACGATTGATAAGGACGGCGTTTTGATGACCAATAATTTCGACAAAAAGAAATTTGAGTTGATTGATAAAATTATCGAAAATCAAGGTGACATCAGCGAATCACAGATTCCGAAATCTTTAACTACCGTAATTTCGCAACGTCAGGAAAATCAAACTCAGAAATAAACTGATACTTTGAGAATGATTCATTTTAGGTCGGAGCATAAAATTAATTAATATGTTCCGACCTATATTAGTCTTATGAACGAAATTTCACAGGAAAATTCAGTATTACTCGAAAAAAAATACAAAGCGACTTCGATTATTTTATTGGCGCAGATCGTTTTTACGATTATTTTGATAATTATCGGTTGGTTTTACGCGGCAAATGTCGAAAACTCGATTTCCGAACAATCTTTGATGTCTTTGAGAATCGGCGTTATTTTTATTGCTGTGATGACGCTTGTTCTGCGGCGAATTTTAGTCAGATGGGACAGACTAAAAACTGTTGCCTTAGTTAAAGAAATCGCCGGATTATTGAGTTCATTGCAGACAAATGCCATAATATTGGGAGCAATGGCAGAAATCATTGCCATTATCGGATTTTTGATCGCAACTCTGGGCGGAATTAAAACCGATATGCTGACGTTCGGCGCAGTTGCTTTGATCTTGTTTTTGATAAATTTTCCACGCAAAGGAATTTGGGAACAAATCGTCGCTAATCTTGAAAAAATTTAGAGGTTTTTAATGAAAATAAATAGAATTTTATTGATATTTGCTCTGTTCTTATTGATTGTTAGTTCCGTTTCGGCACAAGAAGGAACGAATCCGCCGCCGCCGAAACCGACACCAAAACCGACAATTCAAGAACCTTCGACAAGTAAATTAGAGTATTTGCAGCAAAATACTGAAGTTCCGCGTGAAAAACGCGAACAAGCCTACGTCAAATTATTTGAAGGTCAGCGTTATTTAAGCACTATTCGTTCACAAGCCGGAGTTGCTGCCGGTATAAGAATGGCGAAAGAATCTTTTCAAACAGCGGTCGAACTTGATCCGACGCTTGCCGAAGGTTACACGGCACTTGCCGATCTAACTTATAACTCGCCACAGGGAGACATTGACGAAGCGATTCGCCTTGCAACTATCGCGGTAAAAATCAATCCCGATAACTTTGGCGGACATCAATGGTTAGCACGTTTTTATACGATCAAGAGTTTGACCAATCGCGGAATAATTGATAAAGCAAACACGCAAAAAGCGATTGAAGAATGGAAACAAGTTGTCCGTCTTGATCCGCGAAATGCCGAAGGTTTTGCTTTTTTAAGTGATTTTTACGATAAAACCAATCAAACTAAAGAGAAAATCGCCGCTTTGCAAAATTGGCTTTCTTCCGCGCAGCCGATTGATTCGCGGTTTTATACCCGAATCATGGGACAACAGGAAGATTTATCACCGGAAAGTGCTTTGGTTAAACTTGGTGCTGCTTTGGTAAAAGAAGGTGAAACACGCGAAGCGGTAGAAATTTTGAGCCGTGCAGTTGCCGATAATCCGGGCAATGAAGAAGCAATCGAATTGTTGAGCCGCGCAATTGAATCGGCAGATGATAAAACGTCGGCAATGGCGGTCGAATCACTTCAACAGGCGATTTTTGCTAATCCTGAAAATGTTGCTCTGGTCACACTTCTTGCTCAAATTCAATCGAAATCGGGAAATATTGACGATGCAGCGAAGCTTTTGCGTAATTCAGTGGCTAAACTAGCGGAAAAAAATAAGGTTTCAGCCGCCAATCTACAACTTACTCTGGGAGATATATATATTGAAGTTGACCGTTATGACGAAGCTGTCGCGGTTTATAAAAATGCTTTGCCGATTCTCGGCATAGAAAATAACGAGATAATTACCGATACGGAGCGTGATTATGCAGCGATTATTTTTGAGAAAATGATCAAAGCGTATAAAAACGCCAATCGTCCGAACGATGCAAAAAAAGTGATCGAACAGGCGGGTTTATTATTCGGAAAAGATGATTTGTTTGCCGACAAGCAATTAGTTGCGTTATATCGTGAAACCGGACAAAAAGCCGAAGCCTTGCAGACTGTTCGGGCGGCACGTCTGCAACTCCCGAACGATTATGAACTTTTAAGACTCGAAGCCGAAATTTTAACGGAAAACGGCAAGGTTGATGAAGGCGTTGGTCTTCTCAAAGCCTTGATCGGTAAAAAAGAAAACGGAAATCCGAACGGTAGGAATCCTTTAATACAGTATGATGATTTTACGAATTATCTTTATATTTCCAATCTTTACAGTCAGGCAAATCGCGGCAAAGAGGCGATTGAAGCTGCAAATCAAGCATTGACCACTGCTAAAGGCGAAGATCGAAAACTGGTTGCCAAATTAACTATGGCAACCGCGCAGCAAATGTCGGGTGACTATCAAGCCGCTGAGCAAAATTTGCGTGAAATCTTAAAGCAATCGCCCGATAATCCGATTGCGCTCAATAATTTGGGTTATTTTTTGCTCGAACGCAACGAGAAAATTAATGAAGCCTTAGAATTAATCCAAAAAGCCGTTAATATTTCGCCGAATAATCCTTCATTTTTAGACAGTTTGGGCTGGGCTTATTTCAAACTCAATAAATTGGCTGAGGCGGAAAAATACCTGAAAAGTGCGGCGCGGCTTGATTCGACTTCCTCCACGATTCTCGAACATCTCGGCGATGTTTATCAAAAACAGGCTAAAACCGAACTTGCCAAAGAGACGTGGCGCAAAGCCTTGAAAATTTCTTCGGAAAAGGAAGGAACTATGCGTTTAAAGATGAAACTCGGTGAGAAAATTACGAAATAATTTTTAAAATTATTTTCTATGAAGAGAGGTGAAATAAATGTTCGGATAGTTTTCACCTCTCTTCTTTTTGTTTGTTTTCAATGATTTAAGTTCATTAAATCAATACAATTTAAAAGTATAAATCCGGTAAAGATTACTAAACCATTTTGTGGAAATAAAATTAGATTAATTATTTATATTAAGTAGGTAAAAAAACTTTTTAGATTTTTTACTCCATTAAAACAAAAATACCTTGACCGACAATGGCAACTCCGTAGTGATGCGGCGACGCAAAATCGTGAATCTCAAAAAAATGAGATGGTCAGATTTCCGAAGTGAGGTTATAGATGAAGTTCAATCCCATTTTAAATGGTGCGAAATTATTATTTAGCACTGCATTATTATCAATTTTTTCAACCGCAGCATTGGCTCAATTAAACGACACAACATTTCAAAATAAAATCAACTTTTTTTCCGGTTCGGAAAATATCGTTTCCAAATTAAGAACCAGACCGAGAATTTATATCGAACCGGCAAAAACCTCGACTGAAACAGTAAATCCGACGGTTGAAACTCTGAAAGCCGATATAAAAGCTGTTTCAACTTTAGAACTGGAACGTCAGGCATTTGATATGTTAAATCTAAAAAGAGTTGAAAACGGATTAAAGCCCGTAGTTTGGAACGATGAAGTTGCTAGGGTTGCCAGAAGTCATTCACAAAATATGGCAAACAACAACTTTTTCAGTCATCAAGGCTTAGATGGTCGGACGGTTGATGACCGGGCAGATTCTTTCGGAATTAGAAATTGGCGCAGAATCGGTGAAAACATTGCATATAATCGCGGCTATGAGAATCCGGTCGAATACGCGGTTTTGCGCTGGATGCAGTCGCAAGGTCATCGTGAAAATCTTTTAAGTGACAAATGGAAAGAATCCGGTATCGGAATTGCAATTGCGCCGGATGGGAAAACTTATTATTTCACACAGGTTTTTGTCCTGAGAAAATAGTTTTGAAGGTAAAAAGTGAAGCTATGATAAGTTAAACCTTCTGCAATTATTAATAGTCCAAGCGTTTGCAAGTCTTCAAAAAAATCGTCAAAAAAGAAAAAGGATGAAGTGTTATTAATCATCCTTTTTCTTTTTTTGGTATGCTGATATTGATGTCGGAAACTTCATTTAAACTTCCATCTTTCGCTAAGATAAATTGGATTTTGCGGATAAAAGGCAAACGTGATGACGGTTTTCACGAATTGTGTACATTATTTCAGACGGTTTCGTTGTTTGATAATTTGAGTTTTTACGAAAATCAAGACTTAGTTTTAACTTGCGATGCAAAACATATTCCGATTGATGAAAAAAATTTAATTATTAAAGCGGCGAAAAAATTACAAGAAAAATTTTCAATAAAACGCGGTGCGAAAATTCATCTCGAAAAGAATATTCCCGCACCCGGCGGACTCGGCGGCGGTTCTTCAAATGCGGCTATTGCATTACTCGGTTTAGCGAAACTTTGGAATTTAGCGATAAGTTTAGATGAATTGACCGAAATCGGGCAGACTTTAGGTTCGGATGTTCCGTTTTTCTTTTTTGGCGGAACAGCAATCGGAACAGGACGCGGAACGGAAATTATACAAGTAGAAGATTTTAGCGAAAATCAAATTTTAATTGTAACTCCGAGCATAGATGTCCCAACGGCAAAGGCTTTTGCTCTTTTAGATGCGCCGCGCTTGACAAATTTTGACTCAAAAAGTATTCTTCAAATTTGCCGTTCTGAGGTTCAGGCGTTGAATTTACGGCAATCAGGCTTGATAAATGATTTTGAAAATGCAGTATTCAAGATCGAACCTGAAATTGAGCGTGTTAAGAAAAAGTTTTTTGATTTAGGAGCAAAACACGCTTTGATGTCCGGTAGCGGTGCAAGCGTTTTTGCAGTCTTTGACAGTAAAGAAGAACTTCAAATCGCATTCGATGCTTTACAAGATGAAAAAACTTGGCGAAAATATCAAGTTAAAACAGTTTCGAGTAAAGAATATCGGCAATCATTGAATTCGGTTGAAAGTTGGCTTCATTAAAACAATTTTTTATTGGGGCGTAGCCAAGCGGTAAGGCACCTGGTTTTGGTCCAGGCATGCGTAGGTTCGAATCCTTCCGCCCCAGCATTATTTATTAAAACCGGACGGGCAACTTGAAATGATTCAATGTTGCTCGTCATTTATTTGTATCTGCAAGACGAATGAGCGTAACGGGAAATATTAAGATTTTTTCAGGCAATGCACATCCGGCACTTGCCGAAGAAATTTGCCAGCATCTGAGCTGTGATCTAGGTAGGGCAAGCACCGGACGATTTTCTGACGGTGAATTTAATTTTCAGATTGACGAAAATGCACGCGGCGCAGATGTTTTTATAATTCAGCCGACTTGTCCGCCGACCGATCAAAATCTAATGGAATTGTTGATTATGCTCGACGCTTTTCGTCGGGCTTCAGCGGAAAGAGTTACAGCGGTGATTCCGTATTTCGGTTATGCGCGTTCTGACAAAAAAGATCGTCCGCGCGTGCCGATCGCTTCAAAGTTGATCGCCAATTTGATCGCCAAAGCCGGAGCGGAAAGAGTTTTGACAATTGATCTGCACGCTTCGCAGATTCAAGGTTTTTTTGATATTCCGGTAGATCATTTGTATGCCGCGCCGGTAATTGTCAATTACTTTCAGGAAAATCCGATTGAAAATTTGATCGTTGTCGCGCCTGATACGGGCGGTGCAGAACGCGCCCGCGCTTACGCGAAAAGATTAAACACGGGACTCGCCTTGTGCGATAAACGGCGTGAAAAAGCGAATGTTGCCGAAGTTATGAATATCGTCGGCGATGTCGTCGGCAAAAATTGTTTGATAATTGACGATATGTGCGATACGGGCGGCACGATCTGTAAAGTTGCCGACGCTTTATATGCAAGCGGTGCAAACGATATTTATGCGTGTTTTACACACGCAGTATTATCAGGAAACGCGATTGCTAATTTGAGTGCGTCGCACTTAAAGAAAATTATTGTGACAAATACGATTCCGCTTTGTGAAAAAGGCAAATCGCTAAAAGAAGAAGGAAGAATTGAAGTTTTAAGTGTTGCGAAACTACTTGCATCGGGAATTAAATCAATTCACGATGAAACAAGCGTTTCGTCATTATTTATTTAAGTTTTCAAATAAAAGGTCAAAGTTATGGCAGAACAAGTATTAGTTAAAGCAGAAGTAAGAGAAGCTCGCGGCAAAAACGATGCACGTCGGCTTCGCAGCGCGGGAAAACTTCCGGCGATTGTTTATGGCGGCGGTGAAGAAGATACGGCGGTTATTGTCGGATTATCTGATTTAGCAGCAATTTTGCGCTCTGATTCAGGACAAAACACGGTTTTTTCGCTCGACATTGAAGGAATCGGGGCGACAGACGTAATGTTTCACGACCGTCAAATTGATCCGATCAAAGGTCGTTTGATGCACGCTGATCTGCGTCGGATTAAACGCGGCGAAAAAATCGAAGTGACCGTTTCAATCGTTTTGGTTGGTGAGCCGGAAACGATGGCAGAAGGCGGAGTCTTGACCCAGCAAATGCGCGAAGTCAAAGTTTTGTGCGTTCCGAGCAAAATTCCCGAATCAATCGAAGTTGACGTAACGAAACTTGAAATGAATGAATCAATTCACGTTTCGGATTTAAAACTAGACGAAGGTGTTGAGATTCACGAAGATAAAGATGCGGTTATTGCAGCCTTTGTATTCGTTAAAGAACAAGACCTCGAACCGACACCTGAAGATGAATTGACTGAACCCAAACTCGTTGGTGATACGACCGAAACAGACGGCGGCAAACCGGGTGCGGTTGAAGATAAAGGCGATGTTTAAAAGTCATAGTTTTCTGAGAGCGGCGAATTGATTTAGAAATTTATGGATTCGCTGGCAGAAAAAAATTGGCTCATCGTTGGATTAGGAAATCCGGGCGAACGATATGCGAAAACGCGCCATAATCTCGGCTTTATGCTGATTGATTTGGTGGCGCGTCAGGAACAAACGCAGGTCAAGCGCGAAGAATGTCGCGCTCTTGTCGGTCGTGCGGAAATTGAAAATAAATCAGCAGAACTCGTCAAACCGCAGACTTATATGAACTTGAGCGGTGAATCGGTTTCTTGTTTATTAAAAAAAGAAAACCGCGATGTAAACAAGTTAATCGTCATTATTGACGATTTAGCTTTGCCTTTGGGAACGATTCGGCTTCGTCCGAAAGGTTCGGAAGGCGGACACAACGGTTTGAAATCAATGACCGCTTGTTTGAAAACACAAGAATATTTTCGGCTGAGAATCGGTATAAATCCCGACCATCCGATAAACGACACAGCACGATTTGTTTTGGAAAATTTCTCAAAAAGTGATTTTGAAACTGTTGAAAAAGTTTTAGAACAAAGTGCCGAAGCCATTCGCACCGTTTTGTCAGACGGAATCGAAAAAGCAATGGCGACATTTAATGGATAACGGATAATGGATAGTGGATAATGAAAGAAAATTATCCGTTATCCACTATCCATTATCCACTTTAAAGAAAACCCTTCTTGCTTCATTAGGATTAATGAGGCTTGAAAGCCAAAAGGAGGATACAAAATTGGCAAATAATAGAGTATATGAAGTGATGTATATCGCCGAATCTGAAACGACGGACGATGTAATCGCAGATATGAATAAAGTAGTTGAAAAAATCGTTACCGACGAAGGCGGCGAAATCGTCAACACGGAAGATATGGGAATACGCAACTTAGCGTATCCGATCAGAAAAAAAGATAACGGACATTACATTTTATTTGAAATTAATGGTTCGGGTAAAGAAATCGCCGAGATCGAAAGACGTTTTCGCGTCAACGACTTTGTGATGCGTTATTTAACCGTCAGAGTTGACGAAGAGCGCAAAACCGCCCAAAAACTTACTGATAAACGCGAAGCAAAACGTAAAAGAGTTACAGATTTGATGAGCCGTAAGGGAACGGAAGACACGCAAGCCCAAGAAAATCAACAAGGAGGCGACGAATAAAAAATGGAAAAGAAAAGACCGAGAAGAGATGACGACGACGATAAAAAAGGATTTGACTCGAATGACGATGATGATAAGAGTCCGAGACCGCAAAGACGTTTTCAACGCCGCCGCCAGACAATGTTTGTCCCCGATTACATTG
>JBBSAX010000063.1:0-23166 GCA_038251885.1 Pyrinomonadales bacterium
ACAAATTGTTCTTGAGCGGCGATTCGGAAGATGAAACGCCGCTGCTCGAAGAAAAGAAACCGATCGGACTTTCGGAATTCCCGGAATTTGACAATACTGATCGAACTCTCGAAGAATTACGCCGTAAATATCTTCCAAAAGATAGGGGATAATGGATAATAAACAAAACTGTTAGTAGCATTCTCATTTTGTAAACAAAATGGACTTTTTCAATTTTCCATTATCCACCATCAATTATCTTGAAACTTCTGTCTGAATTGCCACGCTAGACATTCTTGCTCCAATTCGATAAATTCAGATTTGGTTGTTTTACACTTGAAAATTTAAAATATTCAAGCTGAGGTGGCGTAATTGGTAGCCGCGCTGGTCTTAGGAGCCAGTGCCGTAAGGCGTGCGAGTTCGAGTCTCGCCCTCAGCACCATCCGATTTTGGATTTCGGAATCGTAATCCGAAACTTCAAATTTATAAAAATATAAAAAACAAAAATTATTAAATGAAAACTGAATTAATCGAAGTATCTCCAACGCAGAGAGAAATTAAAATCGAAATTGAACCTGAAGTGGTCAGGGAAGTTTATAATAAGGTCAGCAAAAAATACGCGAAATCGGCGCAGGTTGACGGCTTTCGCAAAGGTTTTGCGCCGGTAGATGTTGTGCGGATGCGTTATAAAAACGAGATTCAGCAAGACGTTTTGCAAGAATTGATTACCCCAAAAGTTACGGAAGCGATTCAGGAACACGAATTGACTCCGTTGGCTGAACCGCAACTCCATCTTGAAAACGCGGAAAATATAAAATTGAACGGCTCTGAATCCATAAATCTGAACGTTCACGTTGAAATTATGCCGGAAATTCCTACGCCTGAATATAAAGGTCTGGAAATTACGCGCCGCGTCAGACCGATTGAAGACGGCGAACTTGAAAATATTATTGACGAACGCCGTCAGCAATTTGCGACGCTGATTCCGGTCGAAGATCGCACCGCCGAAGAAGGCGATACGGTTATTGTAGATCTGGAAGGCATATTTGAAGGCGAAACCAATGCCGAACCGATCCAAGCCGATGACTTGGAAATAAAACTCGGCGACGATATGATCGAAAAATCTTTTACTGAAAATCTTGTCGGCGTTAAAGAAGATGAAATAAAAGAATTTACAGTGGAATATCCTCAGGATTTTTCATCACCCGCTTTAGCCGGAAAAACTTTGAATTATAAGGCAACGGTTAAATCGGTTGGTAAAATGGAATTGCCGGAAATGGATGATGAATGGGCGCAAAGTCTTGACCAGGGTTTTGAATCAATGAATGATCTGCGCGAAAAATTAAATGCCGATCTGGAACAGGTTGCAAATTCAGAAGCAGACAATCAGGTTCGCAACGAATTGATCGCTAAACTCATTGAAAATCACGCTTTTGAAGTTCCGAACGCTTTGGTTGATATGCAGGCTCGGAATCTTTTGAATAATTTCGGTCAGGATTTGGCGCAGCGCGGAGTTGATTTGAGTAAAGTTGAAAAAGAATTTATCGAAATGGCTTATACTCAAATGCGGACGCAAGCCGAACGCGATGTGCGCGGTGCAATGCTTCTCGAAAAAGTTGCGGAACTCGAAAATGCAGAGGTTTCAAGTGAAGAAATTGCCGCTGAAATCGAAAGTATGGCAAGTTATTATCGAGTTACGCCGGAAGAAATTCGCACTTCTTTAAGTCAGCAAGAAGGCGGCGAAGCAAATATTGCAAACAGCTTGCGAACCCGAAAAGCTGTCGAGGCTTTAGTTCAAAATGCCAAAATAACGGACGGCGAATGGGTTGATCCGACTCAAGTTCCGGTTGAAGTAAAAGCCGAAAAGGAAGAAAAGAGCGAGAAAAAATCGGCGAAGGAAAAGAAACCGAAGGCTGAAAAAGCAGAAAAGCCTGAGAAAAAAGAAGTTAAGAAAAAAACTGCTAAAAAAGAATAAGTTTAGAGTAACAAGTTTAGAGTAACGGCTTTAGCCGTGAAAATCACGGCTAAAGCCTTTACTCTAAACAGGAATCGAAATTAAATTATCTTGCGGGTTTGCAATTTGAAAGATAAAATGTAAAATCTAAAAATCGTCGGCAATCTAGTTGTCGTTTCAACAGTTTATCTTCAAATAGTTAAAGTAATTCTTAAACGCAGACTCTCAAGCAATTTTAGTAAAAGAGGAAAGAGGAAAATTATGGCTTTAGTTCCAATGGTTGTCGAACAAACTTCGCGCGGTGAGCGTGCTTTCGACATTTATTCGCGTTTATTAAAAGACAGCATCATTTTTATCGGCACACCGATTGACGATCAGATCGCAAATTTAATCGTTGCACAGCTTCTGTTTTTAGAGGCGGAAGACCCTGAGCGCGACATCAATTTGTATATTAATACGCCCGGCGGTTCGATCACGGCGGGAATGGCGATCTATGACACAATGCAGTTCATCAAAAATGATGTAACGACGATTTCTATCGGACAATGCGCTTCGATGGGCGCATTGTTGCTTTGCGCCGGAGCAAAAGGAAAGCGTTTTGCTTTGCCGCATTCGCGCGTTCTGATTCACCAGCCTTCGGGCGGCGCATCAGGACAAGCGACCGATGTTCGCATTATGGCGGAAGAAATTTTGCGTATGCGCGAAATGACTTCAAGAATCATCGCGCATCATTCGGGACAATCATACGATCAAGTCGAACTCGACGTTGAACGCGACCGCATTATGTCCGCCGCACAAGCCAAAGAATACGGCTTGATTGATGAAGTAATCGAACACAGAGAAAAATAGTTATGAGTTGACCGGGTTGACCGGGTTGACCGGTTTTTTTAACTCGGTCAACCCGGTCAACTCGGCAAACTCGGCAAACTCGAAGATTTATGGCTTTAAGACGATCAGAAGAAATTTTGCGCTGTTCATTTTGCGGGAAATCGCAGAACGAAGTCAAGAAATTGATTGCCGGACCGAGTGTTTATATCTGCAATGAATGTATAGACATCTGCAACGAAATCATTAATGACGATGAACAGGCAGAAGCGGCGACAATTCGCACAACCTTACCGAAACCGCACGAAATCAAAGCGTTTCTTGATGAATACGTGATTGGACAAGACGAAAGCAAAAAGCGTCTGTCGGTTGCGGTTTATCAGCATTACAAGCGAATCGAAATGGCAAAACGCCGTTCGGACATCGAATTGCAAAAGTCCAATATTATGCTGATCGGTCCGACCGGAACAGGGAAAACTCTGCTCGCGCAAACGCTTGCCAGGATTCTCAGCGTTCCGTTTTGCATCGTTGACGCAACGACTTTGACTGAAGCAGGATATGTCGGTGAAGATGTCGAAAATATAATCTTGCGCCTCTTGCAAGCGGCGGACGGCGATGTCGAACTTGCCCAACAAGGCATTATTTATATTGACGAAATTGATAAAATCTGCCGCAAAGACGATAATCCTTCGATCACGCGCGATGTTTCCGGCGAAGGCGTTCAGCAAGCCCTTTTGAAAATTTTGGAAGGAACAATCGCCAATGTTCCGACACAAGGCGGACGCAAACATCCGCAACAGGAATTTTGTCCGGTTGACACGACCAACATTTTATTCATCTGCGGCGGCGCATTTATCGGTTTGGACAGAGTTGTCGAAAAGCGTTTCCGCAACAAATCGCTCGGTTTTCAGGCGGAAATCAAGACTAGCAAAGATCGTCAAAACGAGGCTTATGACAAACTCGAACCGGAAGACCTTATTCATTACGGTTTGATCCCCGAATTCGTCGGCAGAATTCCGGTCTTGGGCGTTCTCGACGAATTAGACGAAGCGGCACTCGTTCAAATCTTGACTGAACCGAAGAACGCGCTTTTGAAACAATATCAGCGCAAGTTTGAATTCGACAATGTGCGTTTGAAATTCACCGACGAAGCAATCAAAGCCGTTGCCAAACAAGCCCAACACAGAAAAGTCGGCGCACGCGGATTGATGATGATTATGGAAGAAATTCTTCTGCATTATATGTATGATCTGCCTTCGCAAAAGAAAATAAAAGAACTGACCGTCACCAAAGATATGGTTGAAAGAAAATCCGCTCCACTCGAAGTCGTCCGCGAACTCGACGAAGCTGCTTGAAAAAAATAGATCTTCTAAAATCCTGTTAAATTCTGAATCCCTTTGCCATTTAGTTGGGAGCCGATTTTCGCGTTATCGAACGATGTGCATTGATCGCTGCGAAAAATGTATGCAGTTGCCGATCTCGTTCAGCGAAAACAAACCGTTTATGCTGATTTTCGGCGCGTCGCATCAAACCGGATGGACAGGCTTGGTCGCTAAACTTTTACAACAAAACGGCGAGTAATTTCGCTTGATTTTATGAGGAAAAGCGGCTTTATTTCGCACCCATAATGAACGTCAGTTTGCCGCCTCGGATAAATTCAGCGTGTGAAATGCTCATTTTGCGGAAACGCTTGCCGTTCAAATAAACTTCCTTCACATATTTATTTGTTTCGGAAAGATTTTTAGCTTCAATCGTTAGTGTTTTGCTTTTTGCCAATTGAATTTTAGCCGAAGAAACCTGCGGCGCACCTAAAACATATTCGCCGCTGCTCGGATTTACCGGATAAAATCCGAGAACCGATAAAATATACCACGCCGACATCTGCCCGCAGTCATCGTTGCCGATAATTCCGCCAACTTCGTTGGAATAAAATTTCGTCGTAATTTCACGGATCAGTTCGTCGGTTTTCCAGCCTTCATCAGTATATTTATAGAGATAAGCGATGTGATGCGAAGGTTCGTTGCCGTGCGAATACTGCCCGATTAAACCTTCCTGTCCTAAGTATTTAAGATGTTCTTCTGATTCTTGCGCGTCCGGTTTAGCGGAAAAAAATCTGTCCAGTATTTTTGCAAAATTCGCTTTTCCGCCCTGCAATTTTATCAAACCCTCGATGTCGTGTTGCGGGGCAAAACTGTATTGCCAAGCATTTGCTTCCGTGTAATCGCCCGGATTGCGAAGCGGCGAAGTCGGTGCAAGCGGATCGAACGGTGTGCGCCAATTTCCGTTTGAGTCCTTCCCGCGCATCAATTTTGTTTGCGGGTCGAAAAGATTCGAATAAAACTTTGAACGGCGTGTAAATTCGCTGTAATCGTCATTTTTCCCAAGCATTTTCGCCATTTGTGCGACCGCCGCATCGCTCACTCCGGCTTCCAAAGTCCGCGAAACAGACTGCGCTTCGTTACTCGTCGTTTTGTCATATGGCAAATAGCCGTATTTCAAATAAATATCCCAATCGAAAAACTTCTGACTGACGTTTGAAGTGCGTTTCATCGCCCCAAATGCTTTTTCGGCATCGAATCCGCGAAAACCTTTGGCGTAAGCATCAGTAATAATCGGAATTGCCGGATTGCCGATCATCGTGTGAGTTTCCTTGCCCCACAAAGTCCACATCGGCAAAAATCCGGTCGCATCCGAATGCGCGACCATCGAATTGACAAAGCCGTCAACTCTTTCGGGAACGACAATCGTATAAAGCTGGTGCGCCGCGCGAAAAGTGTCCCACAGCGAAAACGTCGAATAAAAAACGCCGTCATTTGCCTGCCGGATGCGGTCGTCCGCGCCGCGATAATTACCGTCAACGTCGGCGATATTGCTCGGCTGCAAAAGAGCGTGATAGAGCGCGGTGTAGAAAATTTCTTTTTGCCGGTCGTCGCCGCTGATTTGCACACGCGACACTAGCTCGTTCCATTTCGCTTTGGTTCGCGCTTCGGTTTTTTCAAAATCCCAATCGGGAATTTCCGACTGCAAATTCTTTTTCGCGCCCGCGATACTGACGGTTGAAATCGCCACTTTGACTTGAATTTGATTGCCGCGTTTGCCTTTGAAACTCAAAACGTAGCGCGGTGCTTTTTCAAATTCTCGCGTTTTTAACTGCTCACTGCTTGCAAACGGCTGGTCAAATTCGACGACGAAAAAATATTTGCGGCGCGTCCAATTTTCGACTTCGCAGAAGCCGGAAATCGTTTGCGAGTTTTCGATTTTAATGTCGCTCGCCAAAACTCTTTTGCGAACGTCAGCCCACACCAATCCGTGCTGAAAATCCGCCAAAACGCGCTGCGGTTTGTCTGAATCGAAAGTGTAGCGGTGAAATGCGACGCGCTCGCTCGCGGTCAAATCAACTTTCACGCCGAAATCTTTTAGATGGACAGTATAAAATCCCGCCGAAGCCCTTTCGGTTGTTTTGTCGAAACCGCTCCGATAATTTTCCCGGACGGCTTCGCCGGTAAACGGCTGCAATAAAATATCGCCCAAATCGGGAACGCCCGTGCCGCTAAAATGAGTGTTGGAGAAACCGAAAATCTCTTTGTCGGCGTATTGATAACCGCTCGTGTATGCCCAACCGTTGTCGCCCGTGTCGGGCGAAGGCTGTGCCAACCCGAACGGCGCAGACGCGCCGGGAAATGTGTGTCCGGTATCTTTCGTGCCGATGAACGGATTGACGAATTTCGCAAAGTTTTGGGCAAAATCCGAGTTTGCGGCAAATAAAATTAATGCCAAAGCCAGCACGCCCGTTTTTAATTTTTTAACTTTAAATTTATTCACTTTCTTTGTTTTTCGTTTGATTCTTCAATTATTTTTCGGCATTCGATTCGTGCCGCTTCGTAAACTTTTTCAGCTTCGACTTTTTCGGCAGCGGCGATTTTAAGCGATTTTTCCCGCCGGCATTGTTCAACTTTAAAAACCATTCGGCTTTCCTCTTTTCTCGGTTGCGCCGTGATTGAGAATAATCAGAGGCTTGCCCGTATCTTTGTGAAATGCCGGTTCAACCCATGCCCGAACGCAGTCAGGGACGCGATTCCCACTGCCAAAAAATAAGTTTCTGCGCTGCATAATTTTCTCCCTTTGCGCTTGCTCAAAAATGAACAGCAATCGGGAATTCAGTGATTCAAAATCGGATTCAAATGCGAATCCGCCGCGTCGCCCGATTTTTTTCCGCCCATCCAAGTCTTGATGTCGTTGATCTGATTTTGATTTTGCGGCGACGTGATGCGCGTGCCGTCGGCGAAATAAATAATCGTCATCACCTCGCGCGTTTTCAACATTGAATGATTCGCGCCCGCGCTGTGTATAGTCCAGCCGGCGTGAAAAGTCGCGTCGCCCGCATTCATTTTCTCGGCTTTAACGATTGAAAAACCGTGTTCGGCGATGTATTGGTCATAAGTTTCCTCGCTTTCATCAGAAATCTCGACGCTGCCAATCGCGCCCGTTTTGTGCGAACCGGAAGCGAACGTCAGCATTCCCATTTCGTCGTCAATTCCAACGAGCGGCATCCACATTGTAATCGTTTTATCCGTGTCCAAAGCCCAATAATATTGATCCTGATGCCACGGCGTGTGTCCGCCGTGCGGCTCTTTAAACAACGCCTGATCGTGATACAGCCGAACCTTTTCGACTCCCAGCAAATCAGCGGCGATCTGCGCGAATCTTTTGGCAAACACAAACTTTTTCACCTTCTCGTTGCGCGTCCAGAGATTCATAATCTGCAAAAACGCTTTGCCGTAAGTGTCGCGGTCTTCGAGTTTGCGTTTTTCGGTCGAATACAAATAACTCGCCTGATTGATAACCGTCTGAAAAGGCGCGGTTTCATTCGGCGTTAAAATGTTCGGCAGCAAAATATGACCGTTTTCCGCAAAACTCGATTTTTGCGCGTCCGACAACAAATAATTTTTTGATAATATCTCGTCACCCATAATCAATTTTTCGCCATTAAAAATTCGAGCGGAATGTTTAATCTTTTCGCCCACGAAGTTTCCGAATGACTTTCGCCCGGAAAAAATTTCGTCGTCCAGCCTTTTTCCGTCCAGCCCTGCGCCTGCATCAGCGCGTCAACTTTTTTCTGCAAAGGCGGATACAGCGCGTCCAAAGTTTGGTCGCCGTAATCGAAATAGATTTTTCTCGAATCGGTTTTTGGTAGATTTTTTTCGAGATACGACCGAAATGAAGCGGCAATCGCGTCATTTTTTTCATCAACATTTTGGACTGAAATCAGCGGCAGATGTGTCGAGAGTCCCGCCGCACCGCCAAAAATGTTTGGATATTCGCATAAAGCGTAAATAGAAATCAGTCCGCCCATACTCGAACCCATCACAAAAGTATTTCTCCGATCTTTTTTGGTCGAGAAATTTTTATCAATATATGGCTTTAACTCTTCGACCAGAAATTTTAAATAATTGTCGGCTTGCGGCTTGTTTTTCAGTTGGTTGGCGACGACAATTTCACGTTGTTCAGCGGGAATTTCGGCGAGTACTTTCTGCGGAAAATACTCGGAATGACGATATTCGCCATTATTCCAAATACCGACGACAATTGTTTCTTTGATTTTTCCGTCTTTAATCAGTCCGGCGAGAGTTTCGTCAACGCCCCATTCCTGTTTGTTCCAGGTTGTCCCGGCATCGAAAAGCATCTGTCCGTCGTGCATATACAAAACGGCGTATTTCTTGCGCTTCGTATAGCCGTCAGGCAGCCAAACGTCCACGTTCCGTGCGTCAACGTATTTTGAAAAGAATTTTTCGAGCCGCTTGACCGTGCCGGACGAAACCGTTACCTGACCGACAATCGGCAAGCTGAATATTAAGCCGACAATCAAAATCAAAAAGTTTTGCATTAGGAATTTTTTGCTCATTTTAAGCCGATTATCGCATCTCAGCCGGATAAAATAAATGCCTTCCGACGCAATTTATTTTCGCAAGTCTTAAACAAAACCGATTTCTTTCGGAGATGTTACAGTGAAGGATTCTTCAAACGGAAATTCGAGTTCGGTCCATTTTTCAAAACCGCCGTATTGCGGGGCGTATTTCGCGGGTTCTTTGATAAAAGCGTCGCGGTTTTCGGCTGACTGAAACTGCCATTTTGCCCCGTTGTAATCGGTCGTAAACTCTGCCTTACCTTCGCGCGGAAGGTTTTCCTTAAAATAAGCCACCGCGTCGTAGCCTTCGAGCGCGAGACCGTCGGAAGTTTTGGAAACCGCTGCCGTCGAACTGTTGATCGAACCGATTCCGAACAGCGAACAGCCGCCCGCAAAAACTAAAACCGAGGCGATTAACGCCAGACTGAAAAATTTCGTATTGAATTTCGTGTTCATATATTTTTTCCTCAACAAATAATTTGGTCAATTTTGAACGCGGCAGAATCAAACCCTGGACGATTTTCGATTTCGCCGTCGGCACGGATTCGCTGCGGAAAGAAAAGATTTCCCTCAAACTACGGTTTCAAATGCAAAATTTCACCAATAATCGTTTCGCTTGCAATTTCGGCAGTCCGTTTGAAGGCACGCATTTCGGACAGCCGCGCCTTTTCAGCGGCGGCTTGCGAATCGGATTTCGCTGATTTTTTATGTCAAATCGGTTATTTAATTTTTGTCGCCTCAAATTCGAGCAAAGATTCTACTTAGCAACGCCTTTGGTCATCACCGGCACAGGATTTTTCCCGAAATGCGAAACGTGCGGACGGCGTGATTTCTAAAGCGTCTTGTAAAATTGATTTAACTTTTTGCCATCTGTTCGCGTTCATTTTTCGAGCATTTTATAAAGTAAAAGTTTTGCACTCGACCATTCGCGTTTGACGGTCGCAGGCGAAATGTTAAGAACTTCGGCGATTTCTTCGATATTCATTCCGCCGAAAAATTTCATTTCGACAATGCGTGACTGGCGTTTGTCTAATTCTTCCAATTTCGTCAAAGCTTCGTCAACGGCGATTACGTCGAGTTCTTTTTGATCGGCAAAACTCACCGCAGCGTCGAGCGCGATTTGCGTGTTAAATTTGCCGCCGCGTTTTTTGCGGTTTTTCATTCGTGCGTATTCGATCAAAATTTCGCGCATCGAACTCGCCGCGATGCCGAAAAAATGAGCGCGGTTTTGCCAATTGATCTCGGTTTTTCCGAACAAACGCAAATACACTTCGTGAACCAAAGCTGTCGGCTGCAAAGTGTGATCGGCGCGTTCGCGGCTTAAGTGAGATTTTGCCAGACGGCGCAGTTCGTCATAAACAATCGGCAAAAGCTCGCTCAGCGCATCAGCCTCGCCGCTTTTCATTTCCGACAAAATTTGTGTGATTTCCTTTCCGTTTTGAGTCATTCGAATATTAAAACAAGGTAATTATCTACTTGACGCTAGGTAAAGGTAGGCGTATGATAGAAAAATTTAATTTTACATTAACTTTCTATTTTCCCCTATGTCAGAAAAACTTGTCCGGCAAAATGATTCAAATTCCGATAATAAAGTGTCCGAATGGATTGACAAGCATCCTCGAACAATTACTGTAACTGGTTTAATAGCAGATATAATTAGTGTGATAGGTTTTATGAAATATTTTATAGAAAACGGATTTTGGGCAATTTCAACAATAATTAGCTTAACTTCAATTATTTTATTTACTGCATTTATTTTTTACAAGTTTTGGCTTAAATGGAATAAAAAGCCAGCTTATTTAGCTGTTTTAGAAACAACCCAATTAGATATTGAAAACACCCGACTATTGAAGGAAAGAGTCAGTTCTTTAGCCATTGAGATAAAGGAAGTATTTCTTGTCAGACCGCGCGGGTGGAATGACATAAATACTGTATTTGTTACGACTGTATTAAATGTTAGAAATACTAAAACCGCAAATAACTCGATTTACAAAGCGCAATTATTTGCTACTGATAGAAATTCAGTTGATAAAGAAGGTGAATTACGGGAAATTCCTTATATCAAAAAATTCACCAAAAATAACTTTCCGAATAATAATGATTATGGCGAATTTATTACCGATATTATTGAAGGAAAAAAAGAAACGGTCGTGTTTTCACAAGGCGTAGTACAAGAATATCCAATAACATTTAAGTTTGATTATCTTGCTACGCCATTCGATGATAGCGGAAGTGTTGCAGGAATGCCTTTTGTTTTGAAGTTGACTGATAGTTATAACAAACATTATGAAATTAAGGGTGTAATTCCAACATCAATCAATTTTATTGATTCTTAACCAAATCGCTATATTCCAAGTTATCGGAACTAATCATTTGCAGAATGGTATCGCGGAAAATATAAGGATTGTTTCGGTTATTGAAACGAAACTCCATTTCGTCCAAGTAACGATCAAGATGTTTGTCAGAGATTTGATGATATGCGCCGACGATTGAGCGTTTGAACTGACTCCAGACGTTTTCGACACCGTTGGTATGAATGTCGCCATTAACGTCATAGCGGACATATTCGCCTTGACTGTGATTGACCTTTTCGTGTCTTGTATCGGCATCGGCAACGCCTTCATAAGCGGGAAATTCATCGGTCATAATACAAGTCGCTTCGTCGGCGATTTTGGCTTTGATAAAAGCGTGAAGCGTTTCGCGGGTTGTGTTTTTACTATGTTCAAGGCGAACATCGCCATCGCGCATTTTCGCGCCTAAAACAACGGCTTTGCCGACCGCGCCGCGTCCTTTGATTTTTTGCTCTTTGACTGATTTGTGCATATTCTTTGCCTTTCCGCCGATAAAGGTTTCGTCGCATTCGACAATGCCCGTTAAAAGCGTGTCATCGGCGGTTTCAACGGCTTTTCTGATGCGGTGGCAAAGATACCAAGCGGTTTTGTAGGCTACTTTCAGAGTGCGTTTGAGTTGATTAGCAGAAATCCCTTTGCGAGATTCGCACATCAGATAGACAGCGCAGAACCATTTTTGAAGCGGCAGATGTGAATTATGAAAAATAGTTCCGGCAGTTACCGAAAATTGATAGTTACAGGCATCGCAAACAAACTGCTTGCGTTTATAATTACGAGATATTTTTGAAGATTCACAACGAATACAAAAAACGCCGTTTGGAAAACGCAAAAGTTCCAGATATTGACGGCATTTTTCATCAGAACCGAATTTGTTAATCAACTCGATTAAATCTATTTCTTGTTTTTGCTTGATTTGTTTGTTGGTGTTTTCCATAAAATTATGACTACTAAAAAAGATAAAAAAAACGAAATTAAACCGCTTGATATGACGACCGACGAAGCGATGATTTTTTTGTTTCCAAAGGAAGCTGTTGAAGAATTAAAACGGATTGCAAACGAACCGAAAAGACAGACAAAAGCCAGTAAAAACGGGGATAATGTTGCAAACGATGATTCGTCATACAAGTATAATAACAAACAATCTACCTAGCGTCAAGTAGATAATCACCATTGATTTTATTACTTTTACTGCCTCTTGCGTAATATCAGTAAGAAAAGAAAACATAATAAATTCTTGCAATGAAATTGCATAGTTTTAGACTAACGGCTGTGACCAATAAATCGAAATTGTCGCTAATGACGATATGGTCGAGCTGATTGTGGAAGAGATCCGCACCCACACGCACACGGGCAAAAAGGGCGACGGAATAATCGTAATTTTGCCGATTGAAAATGCTGTTTTGATTTGAAACAATATAATTCAGAATGTCCGAATAATTCATCGGCAAATGATGTAGTTAGATTGATGATTTTTGTAAACAATAACGAAGGAAATATGAATGATAAAATATCCAGACGTGAAGCGATTACCGGAATTTTGGCGACCGGAGCGACGGTTTTGACCTTAAATGGAGAAACTCCGGCACAGCCTGAAAAGCCGATTCGTATTTTTCAGGGACAGCATCAGCCGAAACCTCTGCCTTTTGCCGCGGACAAACTGAAAGGCATTTCGGAAAAAGTCGTCAAATCGCACTGGGAAAATAATTATGTCGGCTCGGTCAAGGCTCTGAACGCCGTTGAGCAAAGACTGTCGGCGATGCTCAAGGAAAAGGATTTGCCCGCGTATCTCTACGGCGATCTGAAACGCGAAGAACTCGTCCGCACCGGCTCGGTCGTTCTGCACGAGCAATATTTTGCAAACCTCGGCGGCAACGGGAAAGCCGACGGCAAGGCTTTGGAAACGCTGAAAAAATGGTTCGGCAGTTATGAACAATGGGAAATGGAATTTAAGAAAACGGCGGCGGCTCTTTCCGGCGGTTCGGGTTGGGTAGTCCTCGCCCACAATTTCCACACTAATGAAATTCATAATTACTGGCAAGCCGACCACGCCCACAACGCACCGTTTTCGCGTCCGCTGCTGGTTTTGGATATGTATGAACATTCTTACCAAATGGATTACGGTGCGGCAGCGGCGAAATATATTGACGCATTTATGCAGAACGTCAATTGGGAAGAAGTCAACCGACGCGTCGAATCAGCATTGAAAGCCGATTTAGTCTAATCGTGTAAATTTCCGTTTATTTACGGGAAATAAAACTATAAAAATGTTCAATAAAGCCTTACGATTTTTTGAATCCTTCGGAGATAGAGTTTGATTAACAAAAAAAGCCTCTGGAATAATAGAAATTATCTACTGTTATTTACCGCACAAATAATTTCACTTTTGGGAAGTGGCGTTACGACCGTCGGACTGGCTTTGTTTGCTTATCAGCTAACCGGTGGTGAATCGGCAACCGCAGTTATCGGCAACGCTCTCTTTTTGAGAATTTTGGCTTTTCTGATTTTTTCTCAACCGGCAGGGATTCTCGCCGACCGTTATAATCGCAAAACAATTCTTATCATTGCCGATGTTCTGCGGTTCGGACTTCTCGCACTATTTCCTTTTATCACCGAAATTTGGCAAGTTTATCTGTTGATCTTCCTCATCAATGCCGTTACCGCATTTTTCACGCCGACCTTTGAAGCGAGTATTCCCGAAGTCGTCGGTGAAGAGCAATATGTCAAAGCCCTTTCATATTCGCGTGTCGCCGTTGACATCGAAGCCGTCGCCGCACCAGCCATCGCCGGATTGCTGGTTGTCTGGTCGGGTGTCCGTTGGGTATTTTGGTTCGACGCTTTTTCTTACCTTGTTTCGGGGGCATTTGTGATGTTTGCCGTGATGCCTTATGTCGGGCGGCAAAGTCTTCCGCTATCAATCAAAGTTTTTCTTTCCGAGATTCAGACGGGAACGCGCATTCTTCTGCGAGAACCTTCACTTCGGCAGGCATTGCTTTTGAGCTTTGCCGAAGCCACTGCGGGAGCAGCGGCGATTGTCGCAACGGTTGCTTTTGTCCGCGACTCTTTGGAAAAAGGCGACACGGCTTTCGCCTTTGTAATGGCGGCTCTCGGTTTGGGTTCAACTGTTGCCGCAATTCTTTTGGGACGAGTTACGGGACGCTATGAACAATCCGTTACCGATCGAGTCGAACTGCATGCGCGCCGTCATATTTGGGCAAAACGTGCTTTGATCTTCGGCGGCATTCTGTTGGGACTCGTTCTGCTTCCGGGCATTCTAATTCCGCCGCTTTTTCTTTTCGCAATCTTGTGGTTTTTAAACGGCGCGGGACAAGCCTTGATCGCCATTCCTTCTTCGACGCTTTTAGCCGAGCATTCGGACGAAGCCGAACGCGGAAAAGCCTACGCCGCGCATTTCGCCTTGACTCACGCCTGCTGGCTGATTACTTATCCGGCAATCGGCTACGCGGCGGCGAATTTCGGAACGCCGATGACCTTTTCAGCCGCCGGAGCAGCGTGTTTGCTCATCACGCTTGTTGCGATTTTTACCGGAAAAGGGACAGATCAAAATCACGCGCATTGACGCGAAAACAGCCGAAATTTCAGCGCAATGATGGATTCAATGAAAAAGTAATTTTCTTGACCATAGATCATATGAGCAACTCAAGTTATATTAGCGAGCGCGAGTTCAAAATCGTCGGCGAGAGCGATAAGCCGGACGAGCAGTCCGTATTTTCCTTTAATGACTATTTTACAAATTGAGCGGTTTCTAAAATAATCGTGAAAACACCTGATTTTGACAAGTGTTTTTACTCTTTAACTGTGTGAAGATGATTCTTAGACTTATAATGTGGTAATTATAAAAAGGCGCGAAGCCTGCCAAAGATTAATAATATGAACGTCAGACAAATTTTTATAACATTATCTATTATAATAGTTGCGGTAGTTTTACTGCTCAGTTTAATCAGTCCTTACTTTCTGATTAGTTTCATAATAATTGCACCGATAATTGCGGTCGGCGTGGGGGATATCACCCAAAAGCGACAAACCATTCGCAGAAATTTTCCGATAATCGGGAATTTTCGTTATATCTTGGAGAAGGTTCGACCCGAGATAATGCAGTATTTTGTCGAAACGGACACCGAAGGAAAACCGATAAACCGGCTGTTTCGTTCTGTAATTTATCAACGGGCAAAAAAGGAAACGTCCACGAGTCCGTTTGGAACTCAGTGGGATGTCTATCGTTCGGGTTATGAGTGGATTGATCATTCTATCTATGCCGCAAATCCGGCTGATCTGGAACAGGAACAGCGGGTTTTGGTTGGTGGCGAAGACTGCTTAAAACCATATTTGGCAAGCCGTCTGAATATCTCGGCGATGAGTTTCGGCTCTTTGAGCAAAAATGCTGTATTGGCAATGAATAAAGGCGCAAGACTTGGAAATTTTGCTCAAAACACCGGAGAAGGCGGACTCAGCCCGTATCATTTAGAACCCGGCGGCGATTTGATCTGGCAGATCGGGACGGGTTATTTCGGCTGCCGCATGGAAAACGGAGAATTCAGCCCGGAACTTTTTCAGGAAAAAGCCACGCTCGATAATGTGAAAATGATCGAAATAAAACTTTCACAGGGAGCAAAACCGGGACACGGAGGAATTCTTCCCGCTTCAAAAAACACAAAAGAAATTGCCGCCATTCGTCACGTCAAACCTCACACGACTGTCAACTCTCCGCCGGCTCATACGGCTTTTATCAGTGCTGAAGGTTTAATGGGCTTTATCAAACAACTACGGGATTTGTCCGGCGGCAAACCCGTCGGTTTTAAAATTTGCATCGGGAAAAAATCGGAATTCGTAGAAATCTGCGAAGCGATGATTTCTACGGGAATCAAGCCGGATTATATCGCTATTGACGGCGGCGAAGGCGGAACCGGCGCGGCACCAATTGAATTTGCCGATTCAATCGGGATGCCTCTGAGAGACGGGCTTTCGTTTGCGGTTGATACTTTGAATGGATACGATCTGAAAAAGGACATCAAAGTGGTCGCCGCCGGAAAAGTATTTAACGGATTTCATATCGCAAGGCTGATTGCCATCGGTGCAGACATTGTAAATGTTGCCAGAGCAATGATGCTGGCGACCGGCTGTATTCAGGCGTTGCAGTGCCACACAAATACTTGTCCGACCGGCGTTGCGACGCAAGATGAAGGACTGATGAAAGGATTAGTCGTTTCAGACAAGGCGCAGCGGGTTGCTAATTTCCACGAAGCGACGATTGAAAGTTTCATTGAGTTGCTGGCTGCTTCCGGTGTTGTTTCCGCCGATGAATTGAGCCGCGAACATATTAACAGAAGGATCGGGGCGACTCAGGTTTTAAAATACAGCGACATTTACCCGGAAGTAGAAGTTGGAAAATATCTTAAAAACACACCGGCTAAACCGACTAAAATCGCAGTTTAGCCAAGCATACCCATCTGCCGCGGCGGATGGTTGAAGATCATTGTCGAATGTCGGCGAGTATATCTTTAGTTGATAAACTTCAACCGCCCGCTATCGCAGGCGGTTCTGACTTGTCCGCAAAACCTTACATTGATTCTTTAACTGCTCTAGCGACGGCAATAGCGTTGGAGCTGAATTGCATCATTTCGACCGCTTGGTTTGTCCGCTTTGATTCAAGTATAGATTCCTGTCCACAATTTTCCATTGTTCGGGATCGCTTTCCATTTTATTTCCATCGGCGACCGACCAAGCGCAAAAACCTCCGTATTCCGGCTCAAAGTTATCGGGATTCGCCATAAATCGGTCGCTGTTCTCCGCGCTGAGAAATAACCATTTAGCACCTTTTCCAAGCGTCTTCGGCGGCTTGGACTTTTGCTATCGCCGTTTCAAATGTAAACGGCGGTTTGATAATCGGGATTGACATAAATTTTACCTCCACTTTTTTATGAAAAAGCGCGGCTTTTAAATGACTGCGCTTTCTTTTTAATGATTTTCTCAAGCAATTGCGGCACGCTTGAGCGGGACTTCGACTTTCGGAAAATCAATCTCGGTTTGCGCGACGTTGTTCAGATAATTCGTGAAAACATTGAGCGCGACATTGGCGACGATTTCGGCTATTTCGCCGCTCGAAAATCCGGCGGTTTTGACCGCGTTAAAATCTTCATCCGCGACGTTACCACGTTTCTCCAAAACCGTTTTGGCGAATTTCAAAGCCGCGTCCGTTTTCGCATCAACGGATTTTGCTTCACGCGCCGAGAAAATGTCTTCTTCGCTCAAGCCGACCATTTTCCCGATTGCCGTATGCGCCGAAGCGCAGTAACCGCAGCCGTTTTCTTCCGCCGTCAAAACCGAGATTTGCTCGCGCAGTTTGGCGTTCAAACTTTTGCCGAGCGTTGCGTTCAAATTCAGATACGCTTCCAAAGCGACCGGCGAATTGCCGAGCGTTTTCATCAAATTCGGCACGAAACCGAGTTGTTTATTGACCGCATCAAGCAATTCTTTTGTTTTGCCTTCCGTTGATTCGTAGTTGACTGCATTTATTCTTGTCATTTTATTTCTCCCTATATTTTTGCTTTTTCAGCTTTTGTGAAGATTTTTTCTTCACATCTTTTAAACTATCTGTTGAATGTTTCCGTGCCGGTTTTCATTGGTCTCGCCAACAAAACAAATTCATCTTCCGGTTAAGAAAACACAACAGAATTGAAAAATTAGCTTCTCCTTTTTTCGCTAATTATATTTATCAATCGTTTAAAGTCGCGCCATTCCGCCGTCAACATCCAAATCCACACCGGTAATATAACCCGCGTCATCGGAAGCGAGAAATGCGACGGTTTTAGCGACTTCTTCGATTGTTCCCATTCGCTTCATCGGAACCTGCGCGACGATTCCGGCTTTGGCATCTTCTTTCGCTTCGGCGGGAATTCCCATCCGGTCAAAAATCGGCGTGTCAATCGGTCCCGGACTGACGGCGTTGACGCGGATTCCGCGACCGACCAGTTCGGCGGCGAAAATTTTCGTTAAAGCGTGCAGCGCGGCTTTGCTCGCGCCGTAAACGCTCGCGCCCGCCATCCCGATTTTGGCGGCGACGGTTGTCGTAAAAATAATTGATGCGCCGTCGTTTAGAAAAGGCGAAGCGTATTTGACGGTGAAATACGAACCCTTGAAATTCGTGTCAACGATTTCATCAAACAGAGCTTCGTCCGATTGTTCGAGCGGCGCGAATTTGCCGCCGCCCGCGTTGACGAAAAGAATGTCAATCTTGCCGAATTTTTCGCTCGCCTCAAGAAATAAATTTTCTATTTCACTCAGTTTTGAAATATCGGTCTTTACGCCGAGCGTTTCGCCGCCGATTTCTTTAACGGCTGCGTCCAGAGTTTTCTGATCGCGTCCCGTGATAACGACTTTCGCACCGTTTGCCGCTAATTCCTTGGCGGTCGCCAATCCGATTCCGCTGTTGCCGCCGGTTACGACGGCGATTTTTCCGTTAAATTTGCTCATTGTTTTTTCCCTTATACGTTGTTTATCTTCGCAATTTTTTGAGATTTATTTAATTGATTTGTATATGAGGAAATCCCTTTCGTCTATTCCAAATTAATATTTATTTAACAGGCAGCGCATAAATTCGTTTGATTGACGAAAGCGGCAGCCTTTTTTCCAAATCCGTATTCTGGTGCGATTTTTGAGAGCGATTCGCGCAAATTTTTTCTACCGCGACTCAGACGCGACATCACAGTTCCAATTGGAACTTGCAGAATTTCGGCGACTTCTTTGTAAGAAAATTCTTCGATATCGGCAAGCAGCACGACGGCGCGGAAATTCGGTGAAAGTTTATCAACGGTAGCGATGATGTCGGAATCGGTGAGATGTTGCGGAATCGGCGTTTCGGCAGCGGCATTAGCGAAAATCGTGCCTTCTTCATCGTCGCTTTGGAAAAATTTCGACCGCATTCCAAATGTTCGCCGAAAATGACTGATTTTGAAAAACATAATCTGATAAAGCCACGCGCGGCAATTAGTTCCCGGTTCGTATTTGTCGAAGGATTTCCACGCCTGCATAAAAACTTCCTGCACGATGTCTTCGGCTTCGGTCTGGCTGCGCGTCAAACGAACGGCGGTTCTGTATAAATCCTTCAAATGCGGCATTGCTTCTTTTGCAAAATTTTCTTCTAAATTGCTGTTCATAATAATTGCTTCCTCATATAAATTTTTCGGCGATGTTTTAATTTTTTTTCAGCCTTTAATACTTTGTCCGTGCGAAGCGACAAAACCTTACACATTTTTTTCAAAAAATTTTATTTTTTTTTGCCAGTCGCCAAAAATGGAATAACCGCAAGGCTTTGCGTCATACATACGAAAGAGAATTTCTCGTTTTTTATCGAGAAATTTTACTTTTATTGAAAATTATCGAAAATAAATGAAAAGATTTTTAATTTCGGACGTGAAAAAAAATTCTGCTAAAACAAAAAATTATGCAGAAGATGAAAAATTACGAAAAAGAGTGCGACGTGCTATCAAAAACATCGCTGTCTCCGACGATCTTGAAACGAAAGTGTTAAATTTAATCAGGAAAAAAATAACTGTAACTTGTTGTGAAAAAGAAAGAAAAAATGACATCAACCGCGCCGTCCGACCCGATTGAATGGTTTGAACTTTACGGCGATTATTTGTTTGCCTTTGCACAGCGGCGTGTCCGCGAACAAACGGCGGCGGAAGACCTCGTGCAAGAAACTTTTCTGGCGGCGATTCAATCGAATAATTCTTATGCAGGAAAAAGTTCGGAAAAAACTTGGCTGACCGGAATTCTAAAACATAAAATTTACGATTATTTTAAAAAGAACAATCGTCAATCCGATTTAACCGCCGAAGAAGCCGATTTGTCAGGATATAATTATATGTTTGAGCGCAAAGACGAATGGGACGGACATTGGAACAACAAATACGCGCCAGCCGATTGGGACAACGCGAATCCGCTGAGAAACGTCGAAGAAGGCGAGTTTCAGATTGTTTTCGGAAGCTGTTTGGAAAATCTGCCCGAACGCATTGCCAATGCTTTTGTAATGCGCGAAGTTGACGATTTATCAAGCGCGGAAATTTGCGGTGTTCTGCAAATTTCAACAAATAATTACTGGACAATGATGCACCGCGCACGACTTCATCTGCGTCGCTGTATCGAGGTCAACTGGTTCACCTCCGCCGCGCCGACTGGAGAGAATTTACAAAATGGCTGATTCGATTTACCAAAAATTAAAATGGCAGTTGATTCTGCGGCTGGCGCACAGATTGCCGTCGTGTCAGGCATTAACGCCGCTGTTTTCCGAATCGCTCGAACGACCTCTCACTTTTCGCGAAAAAATCCTGATTAAACTGCATTTTTTCACCTGCGAAGCCTGCCGCCGATACACCGCGCAAATTGAAAAGATGGGCGAAATGGTTAAACCTCAAAACCCGGAAAGTGTCGAAACTCTTTCTAAAGTTAAACTTTCCGACAACGCCCGCGAACGCATCAAAGCCGCTCTCGAATCCGCCAAAAAGCCGTATTAAAATCTTTGTCCTTTAATAATATTACGCGGATTAGTGAAGTATTTAATTGTATAAATAACTCCCGTTGAAAGCAGTAAAAATGCTGCACCGACAATGAGAAAATAAGGCAAGTAATAAAGCAAATCCGTCATCATATTAATCATAATTTTTGTTCTCCCGAAACTAATTTTTGAAAACATTTGGTTTTCTTATTGTGTATATAACGCGGCTGTTAAATTTAATTCCATTTGTTCGTAAATTTTTAATTTAATTTAATTTTTATTGATTTGCCGTATGTTCTTCCAATTCGTTCGGCGCGTGAAGTTCGGCTAAATGCCAGATGAAATTCATTTCCCCGTTGACTGTTTGCAGTGATATACGCGCTTCATAAATCAAGGTAATGCCTGCGTAAAACAGCAGACACGCGCCGCTGATTCCGGTGATGATGGGCAGAAATACATAGGTCGAACCGGAAACGACGACAAAGGCGATGGCGATGCTCGTAGCGACGAAAATGCCGAGCGCGGAATAGAAAATGACGATTGGACGCTGTAAAATCCGGGCGCGTAATGTAGCCACTTGCCCCGCTTTTTAAAGCCCGATGATCCAAATCTTTTTGCCGTCGCGCCGCACAATCTCGGACTCGAAAGCCGAGATTTTCTCGTGGTTTTCACCGGTTCATTAATCGTGCAAAATCCACTTTTTATTCCGATTTTTTTTCTCAAGAACCGATACTCAAGTTATTATTTTCCTTAGATTGATCGTCTTTGACGGTAAATGTGTAATAATTCCGGCGCAGCATCGCCCGCCCGCGATGCAGACGCGACATAACCCTGCCAATCGGAATGTCGAATTGTTCGGCGATCTCGCGGTAAGTAAATTCTTCGACATCGGCAAACCAGACGATCCCGCGAAACTTTTCCGGCAGTTCTCTAAGCGACCGCGAAACATTTGCGCCCATAAATTCCGGCGGCAAAATATATGTCGGAACAGCCGGAATTTGGAATTCGGTTTCGTCAAATTGACAAAATCACGCGTTGGAACGAATCCATTGCGAGCGTTTATGAGGTAAAAATATCGATAAATTGATATTTTTCGTGTCGTCATAAAACTGACAGAATGTAAAATAAATGGAATAATCTAACCGTTCCGAACGATTTTAATTTGTCGCTCAAAGTTTTAATTTCAGCGATTGGATAAAAAACCTTTAATTTGCCGAAGCGGGTGAAAAATATATTTAAGATGTCTCTCGATTATCTGAAAAAGGCAGTTGCGGAAAATGACCACGAGAAATTGATTCGTTACGTCCGTTTGCATTTCGGCGACGGAAACGAACCGGCGGGCAGAAAAGAAATTGATAAAGCGTGGATCGAAGCCTTAAAATTACTGATCGAACTGCCTACGACGGAACGCGAATTTATCGAGCAAACAGTCAGGGAAAAAGACGCGGCGACTTTGGCAAGTCTTTATTTTCGCCTGCACTTTTACTTTGTTGAGCGTTCAGGTGAGTGGATTCACGATGGAAAAATCTGAAATGGAAAAACAATTGCGTCCCGGACTCTGGGCGACGGTCAACGAACGCTATCCGGGTTCGATGATTTCTAAAACGGATTTCGTGCCGCTCGCCTGTTTGGAGAAAACTCTGGCTGAATCGCGTCTGACTTTTATAACGACTTCGGGTGTGCAGTTAAAAGATTCGCTGCCGTTCGACACTTCCCATCCGGTCGGCGATTACACATTCCGGCGTGTTCCTTCAGTTTCAAAAGTCGAAGAATTGGAAATTCATCAACTTAAATATCCGACCGTCGGCGCGGACAAAGATTTGAACGTCATTTATCCGATTGAACGCTTGCAGGAATTAGCAAAAGAAAATTTTATCGGCGGTTTGACGGAGAATTTTTACTCTTTTATCGGCTACAATATGGATGCGGAACGATTGGAAAAAACGCTCGCCGAAGATATTGCCGATGCGGTCGAAGCGGAAAAACCGGACATCGTGTTGCTTGCTCCGGCGTGACCGATCTGCCATCAGAGCATCGCGCTCGTGCAGCGCGTCATTGAAAAAAGAGGAATTCCGACCGTATCTCTGAGCGTCGCGCTCGACGTTACCGAACACATCAAACCGCCCCGCACAGTCTTTTTGCCGTTTATGATGGGACATCATTTCGGTGTACCGTTTCATAAAAAATTACAGCGTGAAATTATTTTGATGGCTTTGAGTCGCATCGAAAATGCCAAACAAAGCGGCGACGTTTATTTCTTCCCGAAAACATGGGCGCAGGCGCGGAAAGAAGGCAAAGAAATCGAGGAGATGACGGACGCGGTAAAATTATGACTGAAAAAATCATTGTCGGAATCGTGCAGGAAAGTCCTGTATTTAACGAGCTATGGGCAAGTTTGGAGAAAGCTGTCGCGACATCTTACCCATTTGAACGTCGTCGGCTTCAAAAATATCAACAACTCTTCCGGGAACTGCCAAACACATAAATTTTGATCAGAAACCTTAAATTAAAACGATAGAATTTTCAAATTACTTTCGGCATTAAAGTTATAGAATTAATACCAAGTTGCGTAAATAGGATGATGTAGAAAACGAGATGCGAGGCGGAAACGCGACTGCAAAGGAGCGTGCTGTTAGTGTTA
>JBBSAX010000064.1:0-23031 GCA_038251885.1 Pyrinomonadales bacterium
CGCGTGGAATCTCCCGAACGGCGCGGACAGGTTCGTTCGGCTACTTTAAGTTTGATGAAGTAACGGTCGGCGAAACCTACGTTGTTTCGGTCAGGTCGAAACGCTACCAATTCAACCCGCAAGTCATTCAGGTCGAGGACACCATCACCGATCTGGAATTGACGGCGAATCAATAGACAGTTATCAATGTCTATTGAAAGGTCGGCGACAGAAATGTTGCCGACCTTTTTTATTGAGAAAAATTACAATTCCATTGCTGAGGTTGGCGAATGACTATTAAAGTCTAAATAAAGAGTCCGCAGACCGCGTTAAGTCCTTATAAACGCGGCATTTTAGTTGCAAAGATAATAAAATTGGCTATAATCAATGCAATTTACAAAATCAATCAGTGTCCGATTTGTTTTTAAGAATGAACTTCCACTATTAATTATTTTTGCAACTTTCTGTGGCTTGAAATCATTTTCAGCCGCTACTTTTGGAGAAAAACTTAAAATGAAACATCAATCTGCAACCACGTCTGCGCTTTTTGTGCTTATCATCGGCTTATTTTTTTTAACCTTCAATCAATCAACAATGGCGCAATCCGCGCTCGACGGGTTTGACCCGAATGCGAACGGCGCGGTTCGTGCAGTTGTCGTCCAGCCGGACGGGAAGATTCTGTTCGGCGGAGATTTCACCACTATTGGCGGATTTACGCGCAATCGCATCGCTCGCTTTAACCCGGACGGCACACTCGACACGGCTTTCGACCCGAATGCGGACGGCACTGTCTATGCAATCGCCATTCAGTCGGACGGCATGATTGTCGCGGGCGGCTTTTTCACCAACATCGGCGGACAGCCGCGCAATCGTATCGCCCGCCTCGACGCAACGACCGGTGCACCTGATTTGTTTGACCCGAACGCAAACAACGAGGTCCGTTCACTCGCCATTCAATCGAACGGCATGATTGTCGCGGGCGGCTTGTTCTCCACCATCGGCGGGCAATCGCGCAGTCGTATCGCCCGTCTCGACGCGACTACCGGATTGGCTGATTTGTTTGCCCCGAATGCGGACAACTCTGTCCGTTCAATCGCTATTCAGTCGGACGGCAAGATTGTCGCGGGCGGCTCATTCACCAACATCGGCGGACAGCCGCGCCCTTTTATCGCCCGCCTCGATGCGACGACGGGCGCGGCTGATTCGTTCAATCCGAACGCGACCAGCTTTGTCTTGTCAATCGCCATTCAGTCGGACGGCAAGATTTTAGCGGGCGGCTCATTCACGACCATCGGCGGACAAACTCGCAATTATATCGCCCGCCTCGATGCGACGACCGGCGCGGCTGATTCGTTCAATCCGAACGCAAACATCAATGTCTTTTCAATCGCCATTCAGTCGGACGGGAAGATTTTGGCGGGCGGCTTGTTCACGACCATCGGCGGACAAACTCGCAATTTTATTGCCCGCCTCGACGCGACAACCGGACTGGCTGATTCGTTTGCCCCGAACGCGAGCAGCACTGTCAATGCAATCGCCATTCAGTCGGACGGCAAGATTTTAGCGGGCGGCACATTCACGACCGTTGCACCGAACGGCGGGGCAGCGGTTACGCGCAATCGCATCGCCCGTTTTGAACGCGACGGCTTGCTCGACCGGACGCTCAATCTCAGCGCGGTCGGCAATCTTGTTCTCGCCACTGCGATTCAGCCGGACGGCAAGATCATCATCAGCGGCTTTTTCTCAAGCGTTCTCGGCACGGCGAGAAATAACATCGCCCGTCTGAACCCCGACGGCACACTCGATACGGCTTTTAATCCGAATGCTAACAACCAAGTCAATTCAATCGCGGTGCAGTCGGACGGGAAGATTCTGCTCGGCGGCTTTTTCACGACGCTCTCGCCGAACGGCGGCGCGGCGGTTACACACAATAGCATCGCCCGTGTAAACGCAGATGGCACACTCGACACGGCTTTTGATCCGAATGCGAACAACGGTGTCCTTTCAATCGCGGTGCAGTCGGACGGCAAGATTCTGCTCGGCGGCACGTTCTCGACGCTCTCACCGAACGGTGGCGCGGCGGTTTTCCGCTTCCGCATCGCCCGTCTGAATGCCGACGGCACACTCGATACGGCTTTTGATCCGAATGCGAACAGCAATGTCTTGTCAATCGCGGTGCAGTCGGACGGGAAGATTCTGCTCGGCGGCATATTCGGAACGCTTTCACCGAATGGCGGCGCGGCAGTTACACGCAATAGCATCGCCCGTCTGAACGCCAACGGCACGCTCGATACGGGTTTTGATCCGAATGCGAACGACGGTGTCTTGTCAATCGCGGTGCAGTCGGACGGCAAGATTCTGCTCGGCGGACAGTTCTCGACGCTTTCACCGAACGGTGGTGCGGCGGTTACTCGCCTCCGCATCGCCCGTGTGAACGCCGACGGCACACTCGATACGGCTTTTGATCCGAACGCAAACAGCGATGTCTATTCAATCGCGGTGCAGTCGGACGGCAAGATTCTGCTCGGCGGAAATTTCAACACCATCGGCGGAGTATCGCGCAATCTGTTTGCCCGTCTGTCAAACGACACCGCCGCGCTCTCGAATCTCGCGGTTACACAAACAACCTTGACGCTGACCCGCGACGGTTCGGCAGCGCAGTTCGCCCGCGTCATCTTTGAACAATCCATTGACAACGGTGCGAACTATACGCTGCTCGGCACGGCGACCAACAGCTTAACATCGCCCGTCAACGGCAAAGGCGAAAATCCATTCGCCCCAACCGCCGCCGGCTACACGCTCGGCGGACAAAACATCCCGACCGGACAAAATGTGCTGATTCGCGCCAGAGGTTTCTATCGCACAGGCTATCAAAGCGGCTCGGAAACCACCGAAGACAAAGTGCAAATCGCTTACTTTCTCGCGCCGACCGCTGCGAATGTTTCGGTTGGCGGAAAAGTCCAAACCGCGTCGGGCAGAGCTATTCCAAGAGCGATTGTTTCAATGACCGATTCAAGCGGACAAATCCGCACGGCAAGAAGCAATCCATTCGGATATTTTCGCTTTGATGATGTTTCGGTCGGTGAAAATTATGTTTTCGATATTCGTGCCAAAGGCTATTCATTTGTGCCGCAGGTTTTAAATATCAATGAAGATATAAGAGATTTGAATTTCACGGCTCAATAGTTTGAACTAACAAATTATCAGATAAAAAAAGAAGATTACGTTTGCCAAACGTAATCTTTTTTTTGACAGATTCACGTAATACCAAGTTGCGTGAAAAGAATGATTAAAATGGCGGAAACGCGACTGCAAAGGAGCGTGCTGCTAGTGTTATTGAACACGCTCCTTTGCAGTCGCCTTTCCGCCTCGCATCTCGTTTTCTACATCATCTTATTTACGCAACTTGGTATAACTTTAGTTATTTCTTCAAAGTTGTTTCAATTGCCATTTGGAATAATTTAGGCAAACTTTAATTTTCCAAATTCAAACCCGTTATTTATTTTCCTCGATTGCCTTTTCAACTGCCGCGATCATTTTGTCAAACGGTTCGACGAACAGGCGAACGGCATCAACCAATAATTTATCGGTCGCCGCTTCCAAAAAAATTCCGGCTTTTTCCAAATCTTCGAGCGTTTTTTCCGCGCCGCTCACGTCTTCCGTCAAACTTTTTCGCAGATTGCCGTGATCGCGGAAAGAATCCCAGGTTGACGGCGGAATCGTGTTCACCGTGTCTTTGCCGATTAGTTCTTCGATATACAAAACATCGCTGTATTCGGCATTTTTCGTCCCCGTCGAAGCCCACAAAACTCTCTGCGTCTGTGCGCCTTTTTCCGCTAATTTTCCCCAACGCTCGCCCGAAAAAAGTTCTTCATAAGCCTGATACGCCAATTTTGCATTAGCGATTGCGACTTTGCCGAGCAGACTTTGTAAAAGTTCTTTTTCTTCGCCGCTTGCCGTTTTTAGTTTTTCTTCGATTTGTGAATCAACAAGACTGTCAATTCTCGAAACAAAGAAACTTGCCACCGAAGCGATGCTTGAAATTTCTCCGCCGTCAGCGGCACGTTTTTCGAGTCCCGCAATGTAGCTTTCGGCAACTTTGCGGTAAGCGTCTTGCGCGAAAAGCAGAGTTACATTGACATTTATTCCTTCGGAAATCAGTTTTTGAATAACATCGTATCCGACATCGGTTGCCGGAACTTTGATCATCAAATTCGGTCGGTCAACGGCTTTCCATAAACGCCGCGCTTCTTCCAGAGTTCCGTTTGCATCGTCGGCAAGCGTCGGCGAAACTTCCAGCGAAACGTAGCCGTCGCGCTTGTCGGTCGCTTCATAAACTCCGTGAAGAGCGTCCGTCGCCGTTTGGATGTCTTCGATGGCAATTTTCTCGTAAATATCAACCGCGCTCAAATCTTTTTCCTGCGCGAGTTCGGCAATCGAATCTTTGTAATGTTCGCTGCCTATGGCTTTTTCAAAAATTGCCGGATTTGAAGTCATTCCTTTTAAGCCGTCTTCCTTTATCAAACGATCCAATTCGCCGGTCGTAAATAAATCGCGGCGAATATAATCAAGCCACGGCGATTGACCGTATTCAGCAAGTTGTTTCAGCGGATTTTGTTCTGTTTGTGTTGTTGCGTCCATAATTTCTCCTATCTAGATATTTGTAAAATATTCTGTTCTAGCAGGTGAAATTTTTCAAAACGACAAAAATGTTTCACTTTAATTAAAAACTCCGCCGATTAAAAAATTCACCCTATCTTCTTTTTTAATTCTACTCCGATAATCCGCACACCAGAAATCAAAACATTGATTAATTTGTCTTGAAAGTTCCATTAAAAACAGTTACTGCATTATTCATCTTTCGGGGAAAATAGAATTTATCAAAACAAGCGTCGTCATCTCCGTTTTCGCCGCACCGCCTTTGAAACCTGCGAATGGCACATCAAAGAACTAAAACGCACCGCCCCGATCTGGAAAAAATAAGTTCACGCCGACGGCGAAATCTGGATAAATAACGAATCTTGAATGCGTAGTCATATCAAACTGTTGAAAACACAACTCACATTTTATATTAACTTTAGATTTCAAAATAATTGATACTGTATTGGTTGCAAAGTTTCCTTATCCAAAGGCGGATGTGGCAGTCTTAGTGATCCTTTGTCAGAAGACTTTGATTCGACCTTAGTTAAACCTTCACAAGTATGATTTTCAACTTCAATTTTCAGGGTGTCGTCGTTTGCTCCCGGATTTTTAACGATTAGACTGATTCTGTTCTCAAAATTTTTAAGATCAAATAATCCATTTACTTCATTATCTAATTCTAAAGCCACTTTTATCTTTTGGGCAACACTATTTTGAGTGTCTCCGGTAGCGACGGCTACTAATATTTCTTTTCCGTTATTTGCTATCAGATTACTTGTAATAGTTACTTTTGCTTGCCCCTCCATAGTAACATTTCCCTCGACATATATTATTTCAGATTGTTTCTCTCCCATTTCTACAGGATGTAACGGCATTCCTATTAAATTATTCGGATTTTGGTTGTAAGCCGAATCATACCATATAGTCCTCTCAGCTTGATTGATGCTTCCATCATTATTAATTTTTTGAAAACTCCAGCCCCACAACCGCAATATACAGAATCCGCAGAAAAGACTGGTATCAGCACAGCTTGACGATGGTGTTCTGTGCATAATACAAGTTTCGGGCTTCGCCGCCGTTTCCGGTCCTTGATGCAAACAGAGAGGGTCATTGTCCGAACTAAATTTTCGACCAACATGGGGATATGAAGAATAATGAGTATGATTCAAAAACATTGCATGACCTATTTCGTGTTCAAAAGTAACTTGTTTAGGATCTTTGTCAAGTGTTGTGGCGAACGCCCGATTGCCGGCGGCATTTGCAAAAAATGCCTTTCCTGTCGGGGCTTTGACATTAGTTACATCGGTGACTTGTAAAGCCGCGATACCTTCTAAATCTGTGTTGTTGTTTCCCTTTACGAGTTTGTTCAAAGTCAGATCAAACGCAAGGAATGCCCAACTATAACCAGCACTTGTATTTTCGTAAGTGTCTTTTCCTACCTCATAAGCTAATTCAGGTACAATTTTTTCAATTGCCGTTCTAATATTTGAGAGCCGACTTTGTTGTCGTCCTTCATTTAACATTCCGTAGAGTTTAATTTGCAGAGCCACGTGGTTTTCCGGTGCTTTTCCACGTCCATATGAACCCATCCCTTTTTCACCCAAACTTTTTGCAAAAGTATCCAAAGAATTTCTCATGAAATTCTTTAATATATTCCGATTTTCAGGTGTAATATCGGTTCTCCGGTTTATTGAAAAATTTTTTGAAAATTCTATTACAATAGATGTTTCAAGTTGCGGTAGATAGATTTTTACCTTTCCCTCTTCGTCAAAGTTTAGGTTCTCTGAAAAAGATAAATCCCATGGTTTCAATATGGGTTGCATTCCACTGCCTCCTGTTCCCACATCCCAAGAAGAACGTCTCGGTTGACCTTGAGCATCAAGCCCGTTATCTTGCTGATTTGCCCAGTTGAATAAAGCTTCTTTACTTCCTTTAATCTCGACCATTTTGTCAAACCATTCGGAATATGGAATAAACGAAACAAGCGAAGAACGATCATCGGGATTCATCGCCAATCTGATGTAACTATCTAATTGAGTTTCATTCCAGACTTCTTTTAGAGCTTTAAACCAAGGTTCCACATCGTATCTTGGCATAGGGGGCAGATTTAGTTTAATGTAATACTTAGCAAACTTTGTTTTAGTTGCGACTAAATCTAAAAGCCTGCCTCTATTAGATGATTCACTTTTCAAACGCCAATGCGTAGAAATATTGAGTTCTCGCCAAATTTGAAATGTGCCGGTTTTTTTATGCAATCCGACCGGCATCGTATTTTCTTTAGCCTCTTGTTGCATCATCCGGTCAGTATCATAAGCGAGATAAACATGTAGTTCGTAGCCGTCGCCCGCCATACGCGACGGTTGAAAAAGAACTCCTGTTTTTCCGGCTAAAACGCCGCTTGCCCAAGAATCGCTGTAAGCCGCCCATCTTCTTTGGGTGAAAAGCAAATTTTTATCGTTCCAAGGCTCAATCTTAAACGGAAACTCGTTATTCAACTGGTCGAGTTCCGTTGGAGCTTTTCCGTTTTGTTGCGGAAAGCAAGTTTTTGCCTGGATTCCGCGTTTTCCGCCACGGTCAACATGGCAATTTTTCCCCTCCGGGGAATCAGTGGTTCGTTGTGTTTTATAATCACGCGTTTCGTTCACCCATGTTTGAATTCGTTGCAATCCGGTCAGATTATAATCAGCGTCAGCTTTATCTACCCATTCCCACATAAATTTCATTTTGCCTAATCCAAACTTAGCCTCTACACCCTGTTTATTTGACTTTCGGATCTTTGCTTTGGCAAAAATCGGAATCATCGGACCGTCTCCCCAAAGCTCCTTATATCGGTTGTAGTAAGTTAGATTAGTGAGTTCAGACTCGGTTTTATAAAAAGTATGACTTTTCAAGTAAACTTTTTTCTTTTCTCCCGGTGCAGGAATTCTTCCATTAAAATTCTCTCCATCTACAACATCCGTAAGGGAACGATACATTGCAATATTTCGAGTTTTGTTCGGATTTGGCAAAACTTTTTCTAAATAATTATCTGGACACCATTCAAATTCTATATCGTGGACGAGAATATCAAAATACATCCAAACCGATTGAGGGTTTAATACTGACGTATCACTTATAGGAACAACTGTCAGCATAAGTTTGTATGGTGAAAACTCAGCAGTTACACATTCCCCCGGAAACTTATCATTAATTAGCTGTTGATCATATTCTAATTTGACGGTTTCTAAGCCTTCATTATTTTTTTCATCATCATTATTTTCAATCGATTTCAGGCTTCCATTGAATTGTGTTTTCGCCATTTCAGGACAATTATCCCAAACAAAAGTTTTTGTCCAAATCAATTTGAGTTCATTGTTTATCCGGCAAAATAATTGTAACTTACTTTCTTTAATCATCTTGGGATTGTGATGTTTCCAGTGTATCCAAACATTTTCCTCTAACGGTGCAAAGCAATAGCGTGGACCATTGGACTGAATATCATTGTGTGCTTCGTCATTAGATTTGTGAAAAGCCGTTGATTCTACTCCAGTCGTTTCACTATTGAGTTTTATTTCAATGGGACCGCAGCTTTTTTCGCTGACGCTATTCTTGTTTTCAGACTCATTAGTAGATTTTGCCAGATGAAAGCTTTTTACTTCCTTCGGTTCTGAAGAAATTTCGCTTTCGTTAAAATCATCGTATTTAATAATTATCGGATATGGATTCATCAGCTTTTAACTCCTAAATAAAAAATAATCGGTAATAATTAAACTCCATCGTGCAGATTACGTAATTTGCTCAAGGTTTCTTGATCTGGTTCGCCTGTCGGTTTTAAGTTATGAGCAGATTGAAATGCTTGAAGCGAATCTTTTGTTTCTTCATCTAATGCGCTATCAATCTTTCCGCTATAAAAACCCAAATTGCGTAATCTTTGCTTTACGCCTGTAATATCTTTGACCGGATTGAGATAGCCGAGGACTAGACTGTATTCAACCTTTTCTTCTCCTTCACCTAGTTCAAGAACGCCTTCTTTGGCATCCGGTGAAACCGAGCAAATGACCATTCCTGTCGAATTGGTTTTGTCTCCGGGGTTAGAAATAACTTTTCCGTCTATCGTCAACTTATACGGCACGTTCGCTCGTGGTTTATCTTCATCATCCGTGAACTGAATACGAAGTTTTGCTGGAACGCTTTTATAGCGGAATTTATGCACCTGATTGGTCGGTTCGCTGACTTCTTTCGGTCTTTTGTCGGGAACAAAAACCATATCTCCCGGCATTAATACATTCGGGTCTTTCCGTTTTTCCTTTAGTTGGGCGTTATTCGGATGATTCCAGATCGTATCGGGAAAGAATCCATTCTCAAAAGCAATGCTCGAAATACAATCGCCTTGTTTTACTTGATGATTTATTGCCATAAATTTTTACTCCCAAGCATCTTTGTCTAAATCGGGGAATGTTATTTTGCAGTCGCCGGATTCGATTTTGTAATAACCGGCTTGTCCGTGTTCATTTAATCTGTGTTCTTGTAAGAATGTCGCTATATTTATTTTCTATGCAGCATACTCATTTCACCCTTGATATCAAGTGGGAGATTATAACTTTGCTGACAATGCAATCCTCCCCTAATTATTTAGGCAAATCCTGAAGCGGGTAAAAGTGAAGCTCGCCCGCGCCGTAGCCGAAAATAACGTCGCTCAGTTTCGTGTTGAGTTTCTCGTGAGTCGGCGTTAAACGCTCTCCGATTTCCAGCTTTACTGCGTCCGTCCGTTTGGCGAGCGCGCTGTGGGGAGTGACGGGAGTAACCGTACCGTTAGTTAGCGGATCTACAAACGGTGAAGGACCGTCCAAATGGACTTCTATTTTCTTGCCGCCTTCGGCGTGCGCCTTGTTCCATCCGTCGCAGTTGAAAACGTAGCCGCCCGCCCGCGTTGCGACATACATCGGTGTCATCCCGGCTGAGGGAACAAGATGGATGTCAATGCCGATAACGGGGGCGTTGCTCTCTTTTGAGTTTTGATTGAGCGCGAACAGTCGTTTGCTGGTGTGGTCGGCGCAGATTTCAAGTCCGAAGACAATCCGCTTACACGCTTTTTTCCCTTTCGCTTCGTCGAGATTGGCGAACCACGCGCCGGGCTTGCGGGGAGCCGCGAAACAATAATCCTCAAAATTCATACTGCCCTGCCCGACATCGAACGTCACGGTTTGATTTACTCTTACCGCATAAAGTTCGAGCAGTTTTCTCCAAATCGGGAGAATGCTCGGCTCAAATGACAAATTCAGGCTCTCCGGCACAAAGTTTTTCGCAACTGTATCATTGATTTTGAGAGCTTGAATCTTTTCTTTAATCTCTTTCTGCTGATACGGCAACCGAAAACCGCATTCTTTGGCGACGTTCTCCAGATCGCTCAAAACCTTTTCAATGACGATTCCCCTTTTGCCGGAGTCGTCCGCCCACTCAGTCTTTGCGAACTCCGGCGCGGAATACGATTTTTTCCATTGCGTCTTGAGAACCAGCAGGGCGGCTTGTTCGAGCGTTGGCAAACAGGTCTTCTTGCTGCGGTATAACACCTCGATAACCGGCTGGTTCGGGTCTTTCGCGCTGTATATCCAATCCTCAACGCCGCGGGCGTTGACATCATCGTTAATCGAAGTCCGTATCTGGCGAACGACCCGTGCGATTCCCAATTCGCCGATAATCGCCTTTAACTCCGTCTTCAAATCGTCCCACAATTTTTCGGGCAAGCCCATCGAATCCGGTATGTTGGCTGCCAGCAGCGTTTCAAGAAGTTTTGCCACTTTCTCGTCGTTTTCGGTCGCCTCGAACTGCACTTTTTCATTGACCGCCTGCGGGCGGATTTTTTCTGCCGCAGGATTTTTGATGAGAGAGTCTTCGTCGGCTAATTCGGCAGAGTTAACCAATTTTTGAATTAGCCGCGTCGAGTCGTCGCCGGAAGATTCGTAATCGCCCAAACCGCCCCTTATCACCGGCGCGTGGTTCGCCATCTCGTAAATCGGTGCTTTGGTCGTAACGCCTTTCGGCTGGATTCCCTGAAATACCCGGTTGACCGTTCCGAAGCTGAAAACCCAGTCCTGCCACTTTTCGTCTTTTACCAGTTGCTGAAGTTTTTCGACGAGTTTGGTGGCATCGTCCGCGATGTATGCCCCGTAGAGTCCTTGAAAAAAGCATTCGGGAATCATAAAGACTTTCAGAACAGTCGGCTCTTTCTTGGATTGGGCGTGGGCTTTTTCCAACGCATACTTGACTAGCTTAACGCGCGCGTCAATGTCTTCGATGTCTTTAACGAAGCCGTGATATTCCGCCTTCCATTGGCTTGTGAGGTCTTGCAGCCGGTATTCCTTCGTCTCCAGCTTCGGTTTAAACTCGACCACATAACTCTCGGGATCGGAACTATGCTGCCTGACGAAGTTCATTTTGTCTGCGATGCTCTTCTCTATGTCGCTAAGTGTCCAGGGCTTCTGCAATGTTAATAATAGAGGACGGGGAAAAGACCTGAACTTCGCCTTGTTCGAGATTTCCGTGTCCTTTTCAGTAACCAGCTTCCAACTCCAGGTTCCGCTCTCTACGTTTCTGGTTTTGAATGCAAATGTTTTTTTTCCGTCAGACCCTGTTTTAATTTCCGCCTTGTCCTTATCTTCATCCAACAGCACGTAAATCTGGTTCGGAATGGTCAGCAGACAGTGAGCAATGAACTCTACTTTCTGATACAGCGGCTCGACCTGAAACTCGACAAGTTCCTCGCTGCCGGGTTTCACCTGAACGTCGCGCTTTTTATCAATCCAATCGTATTTGCACTCGTCGGTTTCCGGGTAATCGGCGGTAATCGTATATTTGCCGGGCTTCACCGCGCCGAAATCGGCGATGCCCTTATCGGTAGTTTCGGTCAGCGTTTCTCCGTCGCGCACGGCAGTTACCTTTACTTTAGAATCTTCGAGAAATGCCAGCGGGCTTAAACCTTTCGGGTCGCGGTTATAGACGAATTGGATTATGAGCTTGGTTTCTTTGATCTTGACGACATTCCGATTTCTTCTGGTAACCGGAACAGTAACTCTGGGTTCGGGTCTATCCTCCAAAATAGTCAGGCGCGCTCCGATTTTGCCGAGGGCTTTAGATAAAACGCCTTTAATGTCCTTCAATTCGAGCGACGTTTTTTCGGCGGAGATTTTGACGCGAACGATGTCCGCCCATTTCGTGCGTTCGATATTTGAAATAACGTCGGGACATTTTTCTTCGATGAATTGTCGGGCTTGAAAGTTCAGAAAACCCTCGCCGTGCTTGTCCGTTACTTTGACGTTTCTCCATCTTATTGACATTTTGAAAATTACTCCTCAATTCAAGCGGAATAGACTTGATTCGATTTTCTACGCGCCGTAGTCTTGTTCCAAAGCATCTTTGGTTACCTGATTTAATTCGCCGTTTGGTTCGATGTCGTGCGCGAACTGAAATTCCTGAATAGCTATTTCCAATTCATCCGACATTTTTCCGTCAATCGCGCCGAGAAAAAAACCGAGGTTCCAAAGTCGTCCCTGCGCTCCGGTGATTTCGTCCGACGGGTTTAGCTTTCCGAGTTGAAGCTGATAAACCTCCGTGCCGTTTGCCAGAAGTAATTTCCCGTTTTTGGCGTTAGGTGGAATTGATTGTTCAATTCGCCCCTGACTATCGGTTTTGCCTGAAAATTTCAAACCTTCTATCTCCAATTCATACGCTTCATTCGCACGCGGTTCTTCGTCTATTAGCAGTTGAAGTTTAAATTTCTCCGGCGTATTTTTGCATTTGAATTTATGCACCTGATTTGTTGGCTCGCTGACCTCTTTTGGTCTTTTATCCGGCACGAAAACCATATCTCCCGGCATCAAAATATTCGGGTCTTTACGCTTTCCCTTTAATTCGGCATTGTTTGGGTGATTCCAGATCGTATCGGGAAAGAATCCATTTTCAAAAGCAATGCTCGAAATACAGTCGCCTTGTTTTACTTGATGATTTATTGCCATAAATTTTTACTCCCAAGCATCTTTGTCTAAATCGGGAAATGTTATTTTGCAGTCGCCGGATTCGATTTTGTAATAACCGGCTTGCCCGTGTTCGTTAAGTCTGCCTTCTTGCGGCGGGTCGCCTGCGGGTGGTGTGATTTTGTAGCGGACATTAGGAACAGGTTTGCCGTCCATATCAACCAAAATTATCTCGATCCAATCTTTCTTTTCTTTTTTCTGTTCAGCGGGTTGGCTTGCCGCGCCCATTGTTTTTGCCATTTGCTGCGTCAGGTGATGTGAACTTTTTGTTTCTACGGGCGTGACCGGTGCTTCGGCAGTTTTAGATTTAAACGGACATTCGGCAACCGCGCCCGGTGCTTGTGCCGGGAAAGAGTTTTGTGTTTGATTGATATTATTGGTGGTTGCCGTCATTTCGTTTTATTCCTTTTTAGGATCAATATTAAGAACGGTATCAAGGAAATTAAAATCTACATCACTTGCCGAATTTTCCGGTTTTTTCGGAGTTTCGATATTCATTACGGTTTGATCGAAATCCGGTTGTTTTACCTCAGCGGGTTTATTTGGTTTTTCAGTATTACCGACGTTCATCACGGTTTCGGCAAAATCAGATTGTTTTGTTTCAGCCGGTTTGTTCGCTTTTTCTGTGTTACCGACGTTCATTACAGTTTCGGCGAAATCCGATTGTTTGGGACTTTCCGCTTCTTCAACATTTTCAACATTTTCAGAACTCGGCTGCCAAGCGTTGACATCGTAATCGCTTCGCATCTTTTCCCAATGCTCGTCGGTCAGAATTTTGAGCAATTCATTAAGCCGCGCATTCGGTTCGACGCTTTCGTCTTTCAAGCACAGTTTGCTCATACTGTGCTGATCGAAGTTCGGCGCGACATCGAACATTATTGCGGTGAAAGCTGAAATCGAAGATTCAAAAGTTATTTCATATTTGCGGGCGCGTTCGATGCTGATTTTGACTAATGAATCTAAAGTTTCTTCGGATAATTCTTTAACGACCGATTCTTGATCTGGAAGACGAACGAGGGAATCTGCATAATTTTCGCGCAGATGCGTGGCGAGTCGCCGCACGAAATCTTCTTGGGCGGCTGACTCGAAAACTTCCATTTGTTGGGAGCGAATAATCATTTATTTATCCCGGTTTGATCTATTTTTACTTTTTAACCTCGATGGCTAAATTTGTCTTTCTCAATTTATTGTCTTCAAAATTAAAACGGCGCAATTGTGTGGCATTTTCAGCTTCGGCAAAATAATAATTGACCGTGCCGAAAAAGGTTTCGGTTTCTTCGGCGGTGCAGGTCGGCAGATATGTCAGAAAAACTCTCGGATCGTAAAAGCGAAAAAGTAGAGGATTACCCGCTTCGTCATAGACCGTTAAAAGCGAACGAAAATGTTTTCGCATTCCGGTTATCGAGATCGGAGTTTGTGCAAAAATTCCCCAATGTTTTCCCCAACATTCGGACAAAAGCCAGTTTGTAAAATCCGTTCCGGGCAGTAAAAGCGCGAGATACGGCGCGACGTGAACCATATCGGGTTCTAGCTCACCGCGATATAAACAAATATTTCGCGCACCCATTTTGTAAAGTTTTTCGGGCAAATCTTTCACCGATGCGCCATCTAAAACCGCGTAAGTGTAATAGTTTTGCCTGAACAAATATTTGTTTAACTGGTCTTTAATCATCAATTCAACTTAGTAAAATTATTCCCAAGCGTCTTTGTCCAGATCGGGAAATGTTATCTTGCATTCGCCCGGATCAAGTTGATACAAACCGGCTTGTCCGTGTTCGTTGAGTCTTCCTTCCTGCGGCGCACCGCTTGGCGGAGTTATTTTATAGCGCACATTCGGAACAGGCTTGCCGTCCATATCAACCAAAATTATCTCGATCCAATCTTTCTTTTCTTCCTGTTTTTTCTCGACCGGAGCGACAGGCGGCGGCGCAGTTTCTTTTGCTTCGGAAGTTGCCGGCGAAGCTGGTTGGAAAGGTTGAACAATCGGTTTCGGTTGCTCGACTTTTGCTTCAACGGGCATCGGCAGATCGGGCGAAGTTCCTCTCGCACAAATTTCACAAAATGCTTTTCCGGTTTGCGCGGCGTTGAGCATTACCATTGCCGCCGGACTGACAAATTGCGGTCTGGCGGGCGGCGGTTTCGGCGGCGGCGGTTGTGTTCGCGCTCCGGGAACAGCTTGGTCAGCTTCTTTTGGCGGTTTCGGTGGATCGGGATTGCTGCCCGCGCCCGAACCTGCCGCGCCGCCGCTGTTTATCATAACCATCGTGCCTTTGATAAACACGCCGCCCGGATTAATGTTAATAAAATTTCCGCCGACTTTTAGAGTCAAAGCAGTTCCGGCTTCAACTACAACGGTCATTCCGGCTTTGATATGAACCGCCATCCCGGAATCGAGCGCGTAATTTTGTCCGACTTTTTCCTGTATGTCGCTGCCGACTTTGAGTGAAACCGAGCCGGTAACTTTTTCGTTTTTATCGCCGCCGACTTCCAGATGTTTATCCTTTTTTACTTTTTCGAGTTGGTCGTTGTTGACGATTAAATGACGGTCTTTTTGGACTAATTCCATCGCATCGTTTTTGATACGGACATCGAGATTTTTTTCGCCGTGGATAAAAATTTGCTCGCTGCCCTTTTTGTCCTCGATGCGGAATTCATTAAATCCTTTGCCGCCTTTCGATGAATCGCTCTTGATCGTTGATTTCGTTTTTTCGTCCGGCAGAGTGTAAGGCGGCATCGTTTCGGCATTATAAACACAGCCTGTAATAATCGGCTGATCGGGATCGCCTTCAAGGAAATGAACGATGACTTCCATCCCGATTCGCGGGATAAACATTGCGCCCCATTTATTTCCCGCCCAAGTTTGTGCAACACGAACCCAACATGAGCTGTCGGCATTAACTTGCCCGTTTCTGTCCCAATGAAACTGAACTTTGACGCGCCCGAATTTGTCTGTAAAAATCTCTTCGCCCGCCGGACCGACGACAAATGCCGTTTGCGAGCCTTGAATTAATGGTTTCGGAGTTTGTCTAACGGGGCGAAACGGCGGACTTCCTTTGCCGTGCGCGATACAACTGAAACTATTCGTGTAAGGCTGTTCGATTTCGTCGTCGGTGACATACGACGGATTTTGTTCGGCTTCGTGAACGACGGAAGTTATGACATATTCTCCGGCTTTGACGTGGTTTGTAAAATTAAATTTATATCCGGCGGTGATTGATGCACAATCCGAAGTGCCGCTGATTACGCGATATTGTGCGTCGAGCGACTGCATCGTGATTTCCGCCAATTTTCGTTTGTCGTCAAAAATGTTTTTGACATCGCTGCGTTCACCGCCGCCGGAATCAATATCATCGTATTTTCGCGCATATCCGCCGGGGAATTCATAAACTTCCAGTTGTTTATTGTCCGAAACATTAAAACTGCTCGGTTGCGTGGCATCGTTTTTTTGTTTCGGAGACTGGAAATGATAATCCCAATATGTGACTTTGCCGCTTTGCAGTTTGTGATCGGTCTGCCAAGTTCGGATCGTGCTGATGAAATCTTCCTTCGATCTCTGAACTTCGGTAAAATATGAAATCTCGCTTTTGCCCGGACAATCGGGATGCGATTGCGGCGTGTTGGCAAGAATCATTTTGTGCTTTCCGTCTTTATGTTCAAAGAAATAATAAATTCCTTCCTCTTCCATCAGACGCGAAGCAAAATCGAAATCAGTTTCATTGTATTGAACACAGTAATTACGCGGTTGAAAACTGCCTTGAAGTTCATAAGAAACCTCAAAACCTGAAAAAACGATTTTCAAAATGTCGGGAACGGATTTATGCTGAAAAATCCGGCTTTGGTATTTTTGTGTGAGAATCCAGACGTGCGGCACAATCGTCGCGTAATAAAACGAAAATCTAGTATTGCGATTGCCTTGAGAAAATTGATTGACGATTCCGCTGAATGACCGATGCGTCCCGTCGCGCTGATTGATGCTGACGGTTACGCCTTGTCCGAGCATCTGCGTTTCGTCAACAATCGTCGGCTCGAATCCGGGCGAAACTTCCTCGTGCAGAAGTTCGACTTCGTAAGAAAAAAGTTTTGAAATCCCTTCGGTTGCCGCCAGCCGATTGATTAATAAATAATCCGCGCCCAAAGGCGTTGCAATATACATCAATCGTTCGTTTTGCGTGGTCGGCATTGATCTTATTTTCCAAGAAACTGTTTAAAAAACTCGAAAAATTAGTGTTTAGTCATCGAAAATGACAAACATTATAGCCTAGCGAGAATCGCTAGGTTAGGGCGAATAGTTTTGATCGCTCGCTTGATAAGTGAGCAACAATAATCGTAAATTTGTTCGACACTTTCATGGTCGAAATTCTTTAGAAGTTTTTTAAAGACTCGAAAGTTTAAGAAAAAGTATCCGAACTATTCACTTTCAACTATTAACTGTTCACTATTTTTTTCAGAAAAAGTCGGCATTTCCTGTCAAATAGTTAATAGTGAACAGTTGATAGTTAATAGTTTTGTCATCAAATTTCCAACATCCGAGGTTTAAAGCAAACTTTTGTCAAATCGGCTTGGGAAATCTACCGAAAAAAATATTTCCCGCGCCGATCTGAAACTGTTGTTAAACTATCTGATAGGCGAAATTTGAATTTTCGCCGCTCGTGACGTGAATTGTCTTGATCGCTTCGCCTTCCGCCATTCTTGAAAGAACCTCGCTGCTCATTTCGGGCAACATCGTTCCGGTCAAAATGTTATAGACGTTGCGTGCGCCCGAATCAACATCGGTGCAGCGTGCGGCAATTATATCAATCACCGATTCGTCATAACTGAATTTCGCATTGTGATTGGTCGCAATGCGTTTTTCAATTTTGCGAAGTTGGAGTTTGATAATTTCGCGCATCACATCGTCGGAAATCGGATAAAACGGAACTGTGACCATTCTTCCCAAAAGTGCGGGTTTAAAGGCTTTGACGAGTTCCGGGCGAATCGCTTCTTCCAAACCTTTCGGATCGGGGCGCGTGTCGGGATCGGCACTGAGCGACATAATCAGATCAGTTGCGACATTTGAAGTCAGTAGAATTACGCAATTTTTGAAATCAATTTCGCGTCCTTCGCCATCTTCCAAAACGCCTTTATCAAAGACTTGATAAAAAAGTTCCATCACATCCGGGTGCGCTTTTTCAACCTCATCAAGCAGAACGACCGAATACGGTTTTCTGCGAACCGCTTCCGTCAAAACGCCGCCTTCGCCGTAACCGACGTATCCCGGAGGCGAACCTTTTAAGCTCGAAACCGTGTGCGCTTCCTGATATTCGCTCATATTGATCGAAATCAAATTGCGTTCGCCACCGTAAAGCGAATCGGCAAGCGCAAGCGCAGTTTCTGTTTTGCCGACACCGGAAGTTCCGACGAGTAAAAATACCCCAATCGGACGTTTCGGATCGGTCAAACCGGCACGCGAAGTTTTAATTCTTTCAGCAATTTCGTGCAGCGCGTGATCTTGTCCGAGAACTCTTTCGCCGAGAGTTTTACTCAAATTCAAAACGGCGTGAATTTCGTCCGCGACCATTTTTCCAATCGGAATTCCCGTCCAACCCGAAATAATTTCTGCAACGGTTTGCGAATTTACAACCGGCTGCATCAACGGGTCTTCGCCCTGAACTTCACGCAATTCGGCGGTCAGACGTTTTAATTCGGTTTTTGCCGCTTCCATATCTTCGGTTTTTCCGGTCGAAATTTCCTGACTCGATTCCTCTCCGGTCATTGCCGGAGCAGTTCCTTCGCCGGAAGTCGAAGCGGAAGTTTCAGCAGTTGCCGCCGCCGCTGATTCGGGCGCGTCAACTTGTGCCGCGTCGCCGTTATTTGAAGTTTCCTCAAACGGCAATTTCGCGTCGAGCCTCGAAAGTTCGAGTTTTGTACGAATAGTCCGAATCTGCGCGACCAAATCTTTTTCTTTTGTCCATTGCTCGGTCAATTTTGCGAGTTCTTCTTCGGTTTGCGCTTTTTTCGCATTTAATTCTTCAAGCCGCTCCTCGTGTTCCGCGCCCGTTGCCTGTTCGCGTTCGAGAGAATTTATTTCCGATGTTAAATTTTGAATCCGGCGCGTTGCCATTTCAATCGAAGACGGTGTTGCGCCCTGACCGATAGCGACTTTCGCGCAAGCCGTATCTAAAACGGAAACCGATTTGTCGGGAAGTTGGCGACCTGTAATGTAGCGATGCGAAAGTTTTACGCAGTCAACAACGGCTTCGTCCAAAATGCGAACATTGTGATGTTCTTCCATTTTGTCGGCAATTCCGCGCATCATTGCAATTGCTTTTTCTTCGTCCGGTTCATCAATTTTGACGACCTGAAATCTTCGTGCAAGCGCGGCATCTTTTTCAAAATACTTTTTATATTCCGCCCAAGTCGTTGCCGCGATTGTTCTTAATTCGCCGCGAGCGAGTGCGGGTTTTAGAAGATTCGCCGCGTCATTTTGTCCGGCTGCGCCGCCCGCCCCGATCATCGTGTGGGCTTCGTCTATGAACATAATTATCGGCTGCGGCGATGCTTTTACTTCATCAATCACCGATTTCAGACGATTTTCAAACTCGCCTTTAATTCCCGCGCCGGCTTGCAAAAGTCCTAAATCCAAAGTGCGAACGGCAACATTTTTTAGTGGCTCGGGAACGTCGCCTTCGGCAATTCTGAGCGCGAAACCTTCGACGACAGCGGTTTTTCCAACGCCCGCTTCACCCGTTAAAATCGGATTATTTTGGCGACGGCGCGTTAAAATATCAACGATCTGGCGGATTTCAAAATCACGTCCCAACACTGGATCAATTTTTCCGGCGAGAGCTTTCGCGGTCAAATCTTCGGTAAATTGGTCTAACGCTTTTGTTTTGCCGGGAACTCCGGTCGCAACTTGATTGCCGTTTGAAACTCCGCCTGTTTCACCCAACGCCATTGCATCGCGGGCTTCCGAAGAATCTGCCGTAATATCGGGCAATTCCTTTTGCAGAGATTCTACCGAAATATGCGTGAATTCTCTGGAAATATCACGCGCCTGACGCGCAAAATCCTCGTCCACGAGAAGCGACAAAACGATATGACCTGAGCGTACGCGAGCCGCGCCGAAATCAATCGAAGCGTGCAGCCAAGCGTCCTGAACGAGTTTCGGAATGCGCGGACTCAAGCCCGGATTTCGATTGTTTCCCGTTTTCAAACGATCAAGAGCCGAATTTACATCTTTCGACAAACGATCAACATTTACTTCGTAATGACGACAGATTTTATGTAAATCCGTATCTTCTTCTTCAAGCAATTTTGCCAAAACATGCTCGATCTCGACATCATAATTCGTGCGCGAAAGACACAATCCGGCGGCTCCTTCGAGCGCACCCCGACAAGTGTCATTTAATCTTCCGACAAGTGACTTTAAATTAACATTCATTGACATTTCTCCTTTTGAAATTTGAATTGCAAAGCATTACGAGCAAAAAGACTTTTTGTTCGTAATGCTTTTTTCGTTTTATGTTTAGTTATATACTTGCAAAATAACCTGATCGTCATCTTCCTTAAAGGGCTGTGTTTTAAGCCATGAACTCCAGCCGAGCATCGGGCGGCGCAGTGCGCGAGTTGTCAAAATGCAACTCGGAACTTGATTTGCCTCCAAAACAAGCCGCATATCGAAATCGAATTCCAAGCCGGTCATAAATTTGACGATTGATTTCAGCGATTCGTGAGCTGTTCCGTTCGGCAAAAATGCTTGAAACTGCTTAAAAGGCATTGCGCCGAGAATTAAGCGGAACTTTGATTGCTGTTCCCAGATTCGCGTTCCGATAATCGCAGTTCGGCTCAAATTGCTGTTTGCCGAGCCGAGCCTCGTGTAACTTTCATTGTCTAAATCTAACCATTGACCGAAGAACTGCAAAGTTTTTGCCTTGATGCCGTAATAATCGCTCAGAATATTTGCCAGCGCATTTGCCGAATGCGGTTTTTGCGCGATCAAACCGCTGTAAGGCAACAATGATTCGTCTTCAAGGCGCATTCTGCCGCGCAAACCTTGTGTTCCCAAGCCGACAAAATCAAATAAATATGAGGTAAATTGATCTTGTCCGCGTTCATAACCGATGGGAAAACGATATTTCCCCCAGGCGCGGAAAAACATCGAAACCATCCGGTGCGTGAACATATCCAAAAATGCCCACATCGAAAAATCTTTATATCGCGCCCGTGATGCGATCAATTCGGTATATGGCAGCGGCATCACACCGTTCATTCCGACCATTCCCATAAAATTGATGAACATTTCCAATTTTTTTTCATCGTTCACTTCGTCGAACGATTCTTCCAGTTTGAGAATTTCGCTGGCGGGAAAATCGAAGGAAACATTTGAGCGAAAGCGCACGATTTCATCAAACGGCATCGCTTCCTGTCCGACCGCTTTTCGTTCGGGATAGATTTTTTCGAGAACCCGCACGGCTTGGAAAAACTCGAAGCTGTATGGTTCTTCAAAAAGTTTTTGTTTAAGAGGCTTTATCTTTACCATTTCATTATTTTTGCCGTTTGATTAAAAATTTAGTCGCCAATTTTGTCCGATGTAGTCTGAAACAGTCGTATCGGAATCGGCAGTGATTTCAAAATGCGGAAGACTTGACCAATTAGCGTTTTAATTCGTCAATCATCTTAACAGAATTAAAGTCGAAATTGAATAACAAATTCACGCTCGAAGTTCTTTTTTTTAATTGCTTTACAATTTATCACAACAAGACATTTTTCGTAAATATTTAATTCTAAAAAATATTCGTCCGCCGGGAGCGCAGGTTGCCAACCTGCATCGTCGCGCCAGCGGCGGAATGACGTTCGATTACAATAAATTTTATCAAGCGCAAACGCTTTTTCGCGCTCACGCGCTTATGCAGGTTGGCAACCTGCGCTCCCGGCGTAAGTAGTTATTTTCAATCCGATTTATTTCAAATTAAAAATTAATTGCCATACTTTTAAATACGAGAAATAACCGAAAAAAAGGTCATCTTATTTTCAATAAAATTATTTTTTTACTAAATAGCTGAAATAGCACATTTTACACAGTCGCAAATTTGTCAGACTTGTTGTTCGGAAATTTTTTGCCTAATCTTTTTCACCGAGCGCGACGGCTTTTTGATACGCGGCAAAAACCGCTTTTGACAAAACCGTTCGCAAACCGCCTTTTTCCATCTGATAAATTGCATCGGCGGAAGTTCCGCCCGGAGATGTGACCATATTGCGAAGTTCCGCCGGATGTTTATGCGATTCCATCGCAAAAAGCACCGAACCGAGCATTGTTTCCTGCACCAATTCCTTCGCCATTTCGCGCGAAAATCCCATATGAACACCGGCATCGGTCAAGGCTTCCATCACGAGAAAAATATACGTCGGTCCGGTCGCCGAAAGCGAAGTCGCCATATCAATCATATTTTCCGTTTCGACAAAAAGTTCGCGTCCCAATGCCGTCAAAAGTGATTTCACTTGCTCGCGCTCATTTTCGGAAACTTTCTCCGTGCAAGTCCAAGCCGTAATTCCGCGCCCGATCTGCGAAGGCGTGTTCGGCATCGTGCGGACGACTTTTTCATTTCCCAAAGCCTTTGAAATCGTTTCAATCTTCGCGCCTGCAACAATTGAAAGAATCAATTGCTCCGACAAAACAACGCCTTTTAATTCCTGCAACACGCCTTTGATTCTCTGCGGTTTGACGCACAAAACGATAATCGAATTTTCTTCATCCCGAATCTTTTCAACCGCTTCGGCATTATGTTCAAAAACTTCGATCTCATATTTTTCGCTCAATTCCTTTCGCCGATTCTCACGCGGATGACTCGCCACAATCTGTCCGGCAGAAACCAAACCTTTTTTCAAAAGCCCCGCCAACATTGATTCCGCCATCACGCCGCAACCGATAAAAGCCAATTTTGCATTCGATAAATTATTTTCCATAAACTTTAATAGAAAGGCTGAAACTCGCACATCAATAAAGGCGAAAAAGATTTCAATAAAAAAAAGTCCTTCAATGCCAAAATCTTTGACGAACATCAAATATAATCGCAAAACGATCTTAGGGCAAAAAGATGATGAACCTTTAAATCGAAGTCGCTTTTACAGCTTTGAATACTAAACCCACGTCTTTTGAGCCGACAACGGCAATTCGATCTATCCGATGTCTTCGCCGACTTTGCCCTATTTGCCGCGTTTAACATTTTCTACCGGGTGGTTGACCGAGCGGTCTGAAACTTCCCATTCCATTGAATACCATCGAAGAAACAGGGCTTTCTCATAAAAATTGAAAACAAGGCGGCAAAGAGTTATTTTTATAGTTTTGCGAAACAGAAAAGTAACCAATTATGCTGCCTTGTCAAGAAAATAGTAGAAGTTTTTTCGAGAAACTGCAACGTGCCGA
>JBBSAX010000065.1:0-22698 GCA_038251885.1 Pyrinomonadales bacterium
GGTTTTGAGGTTTTCGTCTGGCTGATGGAAGACGGCGAAGAGCATAAAAGTTTCCGTTCATTGGAAAACGCTCTAAGATTTTTCGGCGTAAATAAATTGACGCGAACCGATGCGATTATCGCACTCGGTGGCGGTGTCGTCGGCGATTTAGCCGGATTAGCGGCGGCAGTTTATCTGCGCGGAATTTCTTTTTTGCAAATTCCGACAACGCTTCTGGCAATGATTGATTCATCGGTCGGCGGAAAAACCGCCGTAAATACTGAATTCGGCAAAAATCTCGTCGGTGCGTTTTATCAACCGAACGGGGTTTTAATTGATGTCGAAACCTTAAAAACTCTCGAAACAAGGGAATTAACCGCCGGATTTTGCGAAGCCGTTAAACAAGGCGCAATTTCCAATGACAAACTTTTTAACCAAACTGCAAAATTTTTAGAAAATTATTCGGTGAAAAACTTTAAAAAATATTTTTCGGATAACATTTTTATTAAAAATCTGGAAAAACTTCTTGCCGTACAAGTTTCATTCAAAGCGGAAATAGTAATGCAGGACGAGCGCGAAGATGCTTCACGAATGGATTCTAAGTCGCGTAAAATCTTAAACTTCGGACATACGCTCGCACACGCTTTGGAAAAAGTTACCGATTATAAATACTTCAAACACGGCGAAGCTGTCGGCTACGGAATTTTATTTGCCGGAGAATTGTCAAAAACACTTGATATTTTGGATGAAAATAGATTAAAATTGTTGAACGATGTTGTTCATCGAACGGGAGTTCTTCCCAAAACGAATAACATCAGTAAAGAAAAGGTTTTCGAGGCTTTCGCTTTTGATAAAAAAGTAATTAACGATTCGCTTCAATGGATTTTGTTAGAAGACATCGGCAAACCTTTTATCCGAAGGAATTCAGAAGTTCCTAAGTCAGCAATTGAACAAACACTCGAAAAAATTTTAGAAAATTAATTTGACTCTAAAAATTCGTTTATTAGAGGAGTTTTTCTGTATGAAAGAAGTATTAAAAAATCATGATTCCGAACGCGGCGGTGCGGGCGTTAAACTTTTATTAATTTTGGTTGGCATTATTTTGATTGCAAATGCCGGATATAACTATGTTCCGGTGGCGTATCAAGGAGCGAGTTTTAAACAGGAAATGGATGGCGCGGTTGTCAAAGGAACTGCTATGCCGACAACCGGCAAAGCTCCTTTGGAAGAGGTTAGAAAAAAACTCTTTCGAGTTGCCCAAAATAATGAAATACCGCCGGAGGCAATAATTGAAGTCAAACAAACAGGGCAAACAATAATTGGGCGCGTCAGATATGCCAAATATGTGGAATTATTACCATTCGGGCTTTATAAATACACCTATAATTTCGATTACACTTCGGCTCCGGTAGGGTTTGTCGTTAATAATTCTTAATTTTTGAAGGAAATATTCGTAAAAAAAGACGGAAGGTTTCCGTCTTTTTTGGCGTTTAAAGATTTTCAAAACTATTGATCGTATAAATATAAACCTAAACCGAACTTGCTCGCGGCGCGGCGCAGAGCCATTGATTCGGCGTTGCTTGAAGAATCTCCGTAAGTTTCCTTATCCTCGTCTTCTTGTCCGGTCGCTTCACGATAGACAATTCCTTCAGCACAAGGGATTGAAAGCCGGACGGTTAAGATCAGTTTTCCGCCGACCGAATCCATCGAACGGATTTCGTAATTCCAACCGCCGGCGTAATGATCGAGATATTTTATCGCGTCGTGCCACGCAATATATTTAATTTCCTTGCCGCCTTGTTTGCGATTGCGAAGATGCCTTTTAGCGACGGGTTTTGATAAATCTTTGACGATTACGCGGATTGAACGCAATTCTGTTTTCTCTTCGACAAAATCAACTGTCTCTTCAAATTCTTCTGTGCTTGGTGCAGTCTCTGCCATTTATTTTCCACCTTCAATTAAAGATTGTGTTTCACAGATGAAACAATACCATTGAGCTTTTTGAAAATCAAATCTTTTTTCAAGTTTTATCATCCGTCAATTGAATTTTGCCTTTTCTATCTTTTAAAGATTGTTCAACTCGTTTGTAATATCGCACGACGGCTTGTAAATCTTCATCTGCTTTAACGGTTTGTTCGGCTAATTCGAACAAAAGCCGCGCCTGAGTCTGCATTATCAAATGGCGTTCGCGGCGTTCACTTTTAAATGGCACAGCGACATTAATTTTGCTCAAAATATTTACCGAATTAAGCTGACGCAGAATTACAGCTACATTTCCGGCGGCATTTTGCCTGATTTGATTAAACGCAAGATCGAAAAAATCTTCAAAACATTGCTGTTCGATCACAAGACGAAGTTTACCGTTTTCAAACAAGTATGACGGGCAAGACGGTCGTTTTGCGATGCAACTCATTATTGCAGTCAGATAATCAACGCAAGTTATCGCGGTTGTCGAATCGTTAATTGCGGGTGAAAGTGCTTTTAACGCAATATCAACAATTTGTCTTAAACCAAAAGCGACATCGCCTTCAACTGTCCGGTAACTTCCGATGTTGTATGTATCCTTTAATTCGGCAATAATTTCTTCGTGGAGTTTAAATTCGGGGTTTTTGGTAAAAATTTCTAAAATCGGAAAGCCCTCGAGCGTAAATTGACCGATTCGTCTCTGCATTTTTAAAACAATATTATTTTTTTCGGCAATTTTGATAAGTTCTTGTGCATCTGCATTTTGCACATAACCGCTGAAATTGGCGGAAACTGTCAAAAAATCTTTTTTCGTAAGAAGTTTGGCAGATTCTTTATCGAGTTTCGGAAAATCTTCCTTGACTGGAAAGGTAGATCTGATTTCTCTTATCGTTTCTTCGGCAATCAGAGAAACAATGCTCGTTGCCTGAATCGAGGTGGCAACGTGATGAATAAAATAAATAAGACAAGCGATGCCGACAAACCCGAAAATGACGGCGAAAAACACCGCAGTTGACGGCACAAAATTCAAACCCGGATCATCGCCGTCGCGAATTGAGCGCAAAACGACAATGCAGTAACCGAAAATTCCGACCAATGCGCCAAGCACGGCTTGATTGCCCGTATCGCGCATAAAATTCCGTAAAATGCGCGGCGAAAACTGCGTCGAAGCCAGCGTCAAAGCCACAATCGTAATCGAAAAAACTGTTCCCGCAACAGTTATAGATGAACCCGCAATAACCGCCAAAATATCGCGTGCGCCCGAACCCTGAACGCCGAAAAACGGCGAAAGAAATTGGAACGGACTGCCGACAAAATAATCAAATCCGACCAATAAAATCGCAAGCAAAACACCGCATACAGCCAAAACCGTCGGCACAAACCAAAGCGTCGAAATAAGGCGATTCCAGAAATTTTTTGTTTTTGTCATAAATTTTGCATTAGACGGTTACGGCTTCGCGGTATTCGCCCCAAATTTTTCTCAGACGGTTTGATATTTCGCCGACCGTTACATAACATTCGACGCAATCGAGAATTTGCGGTAGAAGATTTTCATCGGATTTTGCCGAATTTTCAAGATTTATTAAAGATTTCTCGGCTTTTTCCGCATCGCGTTTTTCGCGCAGGGATTTTAATCTTTCGATTTGTCCGCGTTCGATCTTTTCGTCAACTTTCATAATCGGAATTGTTTCATTTTCTTCTATTTGAAATTTGTTGACACCAACCACGATTTCTTCTTGTTTTTCGACCGCTTTTTGATATTGAAATGCGGCTTCCTGAATTTCGCGTTGCGGATAGCCGTTTTCGATTGCCTTTAACATTCCGCCTTGCGCGTCAATTTTTTCGATATATTCGACGGCTTTTTGTTCCAATTGATTGGTTAATTCTTCAATCGCGTAACTTCCGGCAAACGGATCAACCGTGTCGGCAACTCCTGACTCGAAAGCGATAACTTGTTGAGTTCTCAAAGCAATTCTTGCGGCACTTTCGGTCGGTAAACTTAGAGCTTCATCCATCGAATTCGTATGCAAACTCTGCGTTCCGCCGAGAACTGCGGCGAGTGCTTGAATCGTCGTCCGCACGATATTTACTTCGGGTTGCTGAGCCGTCAAAGTCGAACCGGCAGTTTGCGTGTGGAATCTGAGCATCAAAGATTTCGGGTTTTTGGCGGAAAATCTTTCCATCATAATTCGCGCCCAAAGTCTTCGCGCGGCGCGGAATTTGGCGATTTCTTCGATTAAATTGTTGTGAGAATTGAAGAAAAACGAAAGTCTTGGCGCGAAGTCATCAATTTCCAAACCTGTTGAAATCGCTGCCTCGACATAAGCGATTGCATCCGCCAAAGTAAAAGCGATCTCCTGAGCGGCGGTCGAACCGGCTTCGCGGATGTGATAGCCGGAAATCGAAATCGTGTTCCAATTCGGCACTTCTTTGGCACAAAAAGCGAATGTGTCGGTAATCAGGCGCATCGAAGGTTTGGGCGGGAAAATATAAGTTCCGCGAGCGATATATTCCTTTAAAATATCGTTTTGAATCGTTCCGTTTACTTTATCAAATCCAACATTTTGCTTTTTGGCAACGGCTAAATAAAGACACAAAAGCGTTGAAGCGGTTGCGTTGATCGTCATTGAAGTCGAAACTTTGTCGAGCGGAATTCCGTCAAAAAGCGTCAGCATATCTTCCAAAGAATCAATCGCCACGCCGACTTTGCCGACTTCACCTGCCGCGAGCGAATCATCAGAATCGAGTCCAATTTGCGTCGGCAGATCGAACGCGACACTTAAACCTGTTGTGCCTTGCGAAAGCAGATATTTATAACGCTCATTCGATTCTTCAGCGGTTGCAAAACCGGCATATTGGCGCATCGTCCAAAAGCGTCCGCGATACATATTTTTACGAACGCCGCGTGTATAAGGAAATTCTCCCGCGTGTGCGATGTCAGTTTCAGTATCGAAATTCGTATTTTCAGAATTAAATTCTTCGGGCAATTCGATGCCGGAAGATGTTTCAAATTTTTCGCGTCTTTCCATTTTCTTTAAGTTCAAAGTTCAAAGTTCAAAGTTTATTTTATGGATTAAAATTACCTTAAATCAACAGTTTTTTGAAATTCAAAATCGTGAACATAACTATTTGTTGCCAATAACTTTGAACTTTGAACCTCAAACTTTGAACTTTCAAGCGAACTTGAAACTTTCCGACTTGTCGCGTAGCATCTCTAGTAGGAAAATGGAACTCGACAAAAATGCACAAAGAGCCGTGCGCGAGCTTGGCGAAGCGATAAACAAAGCAATCGAAAACTCCGAACGGGTTGCCGACACGATAGAATATTTGCGCGGACTCGGCTACGAACCGAATTTAATGCTCAAACTCGAAATCGGCTTGCAGGAAGTTAATCACGAAACCGAAGATTTTCACGAAGAGATCGAACTCGATTTGACCGACGAAGATGTTCGCACTCTGCGCCGAATGAAGATAAAATTTTGATTAATGGTGAATGATTAATGGTCAATGATTAGTAGAAATCAATTTACCATTCACCATTTACCATTCACCATTCACCATTGAATTACTTTAATTACTTTTCCGAAATCGAAGAAACTTTTATCCGACGGCGCGGGCGTAACTTGCTTTTAAGCCCATTAGATTGGGCTTTAATCGAAACTTGGCAAGAGCGCGGCGTGCCGCTTTTTGTTATTTTACGCGGCATCGAAAATGTTTTTGATGCTTACGACAAAAATCCGAATAAACGCCGGACGATAAAATCTCTGTCGTATTGCAAAGAAGAAATCGAGGCGCAATATGCCGAATGGCTGACCACGCAAGTCGGAAAAAACGGTGTTGCAAAAACTGAAAATAAACAAGCGAAGGTCGAAAATTCCGAAAAAAGCGAACTGTTTTCCGACGAAACAATTTCCGAACATCTCGAACGGATTTCAAACGAATTAAAATCTGCAAAAGAAAATTCGGACGGCGAATTACACCAAGTTTTGGAAAAAGTTTTTAAAGGTGTGGATGAACTTCAAAATAAAAATTATTCTGCTGAAAAACTTGAAGAAAAACTTGAAACATTGGACTCTTTGATTGACGAAAATTTATTAAAATCATTCGTTACCGAAAAATTAAAAGCCGAAACAACCAAGAAAATCGCCGAATATCAAACGAAAATGGAAAAGGAAGTTTATGAACGCACATTCAAGTTGATGCTTCTCAAACGCCTTCGTGAAGAAAAGGAAATTCCGCGTCTGAGTTTATTTTATTTGTAAAAAATGGGTAAAAAATATAAAAACGGCGACGTTCTCGAAGTTTTAATTGAAAAAATTGTTCCCAATGGTTTCGGTTTGGCTTTTGCCGAAAATCTGACTGTTTTTGTCCCGCTCTCGGTCAAAGGCGATAAACTACGCGTCAAGATTTATCAATTAAAAGGGAAGTCGGCATTTGCAGAAATCGTTGAAATTATTGAACCTTCCGATAATAGAATCGAACCCGAATGCGTTTATTTCGGAAAATGCGGCGGCTGTAATTTTCAGCAAATGCCATACGAAATTCAACTCGAAGCGAAAATCGGAATCCTGCGCGATTGTCTTTCGCGTATCGGAAAAATAAATTATCAAGATGAAATCAAAATAATTCCGAGTCCGAAACCATTCAATTATCGCGCCCGCGCTCAATGGCACGTTGACACGCGAAGCCGTAAAGTCGGTTATTTTCAGCGAAATTCGCACACAGTTATTGATGTCGAAACTTGTCCGATAATCACGCCTGAATTAAACGAAACGCTCGAAGATTTGCGTAAAAATATCGCGTGGGAAAGTTTTTGGGCGGAAATCGTCGAAATCGAAGCGGCAAACTTTAACGAAAAAGTTTCCGTTTTTTCAGCCGAAATTATCGAACCGACCGAAGAAATTGATTTTCTACTCGGCGAAAATAAGTATTTTTACAGCGCGAATATATTTTTTCAGGGAAATCCTTTTTTAATCGAGAGTTTAATAGAAACAGCAATTTCTGACGCGAACGGTGAAAATGCGCTTGATTTGTATTGCGGAGTCGGTCTTTTTACTCTGCAACTGGCGAAAAAATTCGCAAAAGTTATCGGCGTTGAAGGTTTTGACAGAGCGGTTGATTTTGCCAAGAAAAATGTCGAAAATGCACAAATTGAAAACGTCGAATTTTACCGTGAAAATGTCGCAGATTTTTTAGCGGAAAATAAGTTTGAAAATCCTGATTTTGTTCTGCTCGATCCGCCGCGTGCCGGAACGGAAAAGGGAGTAATTGAAAATATTATAAAATCACAGCCGAAGGAAATTTCCTATGTTTCGTGCGAACCTTCGATTTTGGCGCGGGATTTAAATATTTTCACGACAAACGGCTACAAAATCGAATCAATCACGGCGATTGATTTGTTTCCGCAAACTCACCATATTGAAACGATTGTGCGACTAAAAATCTAAGGTTTAATCAGAGTCGGAAATTATGAAATCCAATCTATCAGTTATCATCTACAATCTTTCATCTATTCCGAATTAAACAGCTTTTATCTGCGGAATAGATGATAACTAATAGATGATAACTGATAGATTGGAAGACAAAATATTCTCGTTAGTTTGATTTCCGGCTTTGAACAAACCTTGTCTAAAACTCAGTTCCGTGAATTAAATATTGCGTAAAAAATTCTTCAACGGCGATTTCCAATGCGCCACCCAAAGACGCGCCGTGCGGTTCGCCGGATTCGACCGACCAATTTTCGACTTTTGATGCCATACTTCGGCGAATTGCTTCACGAAGCGGTTCGTTCAAAAATTTCCAACCATAAACAAGTCGTCCGCTGACGATGACATTCGGAACACCGAATCCCATAATTATATTGGCGATTCCGACACCCAAATATTCGCCGACTTTTTCAAGCGTTCGCTTTGCTCGCAATTCTCCGGCTTCGGCACGACTTACTATTTCCGAGAATCTGATTGCTTTTAAGTCGCCAAGTTGCTGACGGTCGCCGAGATAGAGCGATGCCGCCGCCGGTGCCGAAGCGTAACATTCCCAACATCCGCGATTTCCGCAAACGCACGGTTTTCCGCCAGCCATAATCGTCATATGTCCAAATTCTCCAGCGATTCCCGTGCCGCGTCCTGTCCCGCGATAAACTTCGCCGTCGAAAATAAGTCCGACACCGATGCCTGTTCCCGAACGCACGACCGTATAATCTCTGATTTCTCTGTCCCGCCCAAATTTCAATCGAACTTCATACATTGCCGAAGCCGTCGCGTTATTTTCCACGACAATTGAAATTCCGGCGTTTTTCAAATCTAGACTTTTTTCCAGATAATCGGCGACTTCGACCTGTTCCCAACCGAGATGCGGCGCGTAGATCAATTTGCGCCTTTCGTTATCGGTCGGTCCCGGAACGCTGATTCCGATCACGCGAAGTTGATGTGTGGAGGTTTCACTCCACAGTTTTTTGATTTTATCGCTGATTAATTTCACGGCTTTTTTCGGGTCTTTGGGAGTTATAAATTCTTCGCCGCCGGAAAAATTCCATTTTAGCGTCGTTGAACCGATCTGCGAATGCCTTACGCCGAGATTTACGCCGATAAAAAAATCGCGCTCATCATTAAATGCCAAACTAATCGGCGGTCTGCCGACGGGCAGTGATGAATCTTTATTAGTCAGAGGTTTTTCAACAATCACGCCGGAATTAATTAAAGGTTTGAAAATTTCCGTTGCGGTGCTTCGATTTATGCTGATGTGTCGGGCGAGTTCGATGCGCGAAATCGGTTGTGCTGCCCAAAGCATCCGCAAAAGCAGGCGTTTCGCCCGCGCCGGTTCGCTTGTTTCTTTGCTTGGAAGATTCGATTTGACTCTGTTTTTACCCACAATTTTTGCCTCTCAAAGAATAAAATGAACCGTTGTTCAGTTGCAGAGCTAACATTTTACATTTATTAGACAAAAATTGAAGTTAAATTTTCAAGAAAATCTCCAAATCCTCAATTTATAAATAAAACATTTTAATTTTCAAGACGTTTAATAATACTGACATTTGAATTATTCAAGCCTTGTAAATTACACTTAAAATATATGGCAAGAAAAAAATCAGATTCCAGTAATGAATCATCATCAGTTGCAAAAACTTTATTTGTTCGATGTCGGTATTGCGGTCAGAAAAATACCGTCAAAGAAGGTTATGTAAATGGCGAAGCCAAATGCGGACGTTGTAAATTACCGCTTTCCAACGAATTTCATAAAAAGTTTGCCGATCTGAGCAAACACGAATACGTTCATCCGGCGGACAGCAAAGCACTCGCTGCGCTGCGGGCGATTCCGGGAATTGATACAGCTTTAAAACAGCTCTTAAAAGTTACGGGTGAATCGGCAATTCGCGTGATGTTTATGGCAACCGCCATAAAAGTTACGCCAAAGCAATGTCCCGATCTGCACGCGAAACTGCAAATCGCCTGCACGACGCTCGGCGTAGATATGCCGGATATGTTTGTTCAACAAAATCCGATTGTCAACGCTTTTACGGGCGGTGTTGAAAAACCGGTAATCGTTTTGCATTCAGGACTTCTCGAAAGATTGAATGAAGAAGAAACGCTCGCCGTCATCGCGCACGAAGTCGGACATATTCACGCCGAACACGTTCTTTATTTAACAGCGGCGCGGCTGATCGAGGCTTTGACGAATGCTTCGTTGGCGCGAGTTATTCCCGGCGCGGAAATTTTGAAATTTATGATTTCTGCCGGAATTAACAGCGCATTGCTCGCGTGGGCGCGTCGTGCCGAGCTTTCGTGCGACCGCGCGGCTTTGCTTGTTACACAAGACCCGCACGTCATCGGCAAAACGATGATGAAACTCGCCGGTGGAACGCTTGCTTCAAAGATTGATTACGATCAATTTCTGGAACAGGGACGCGAATTTCAGAAAAACTATGATGAGAAAAAACTCGATAAATTCTGGGCAGACATTCTCAACGCAGGTTTAACTCATCCGTTCCCGATCTGGCGTGTTTCCGAAATTCTGCAATGGGTTGACAGCGGACAATATGCGGAATTAATGAAGAAATAAATTCAATTTATAAATGAAAAATGAGAAGTGAACTCTTTGAACTTTCACTTCTCATTTCTCACTTTTTATTTCTCACTTAATTTCAGTCAAAATCGTAATCTTCAGAATCTATTTCTTCCAAAATGCTCTGCGCTTCTTCATTATCGAATTCGAAGGCTTGTTGTTCGATGGCAATTCGCGCTATTTCAAAATAAATCGGATCGTCGAGAAGCGGCAAAATTGCAGATACAGGTTTCATCGCTAAGGTTTCATAAGCGATGGCACAGATGTGCGGCGTATTTGTCTGTCGGATAATTTCCGCGATTTCGCCAACCGAAAATCTCTGAGCGAGCATATCAGCCAATTTATCAATCAAATTATAATCGAGTCGTTTCAATGCACGTTTGACGAGTTGAATAAAAACCTCCGCCGATTCGGTTTGCGCTTGCAAAACCTTGGCGCAGGTTTCGGCTAGCTGTTTTAGTTCGTTAAGTTTTTTCGCATCTTTCTTGATTTTTTCATCATCGGTTTGTTCATCAAGCGCGAAAAGCAGACGACTAAGTTCCCAATCGGCGTGGGTGTCATAAGAAAATTTTTGGGTTGGTGTGTTGGCTTTTTCGATGGTTGTTTGCATCGCACCGACCAACATTTTTTTTGTCATCGGTCGCAAGCCTTCCCAGACACTTTCGACTTGTGCACCGAAATTTTTAATAGTCATTTCAATATATCCAGTTTGCAATATATACAAAAATTTGTAAATCGCAAATTTATTAACCGTTTTTTGATGCTTTTTCCTTCAAATTAGTTTCCATTTCGCTTAGTTTTTCGCGCAAAACATCTTTATCAATATTTTCTTCAAAAGTTTCAAACAGCGCAAAGGGAACTTCGCTCAGATGACGAAGTTCCCAAGCCTCGCGTTTGTTTGCCGAAGGACGCGAAAACCACGCCGCATTTATCTCTGCAAACTCAATCGGAACTTCGCCGAAAAGCGTTTTCAACGAATCGAAAAGATTTTCTTTAGTTTCCGGCAAAAGCAAAACACGGCGTAAATTCCAGCCGTGTTTCTTATATTGCGCTAAAATGTCTCGAATCACATTTGCCTTGATCATTTTTTCTCTTCTTCTTTTCCGGCTTTATTTTCCGGCATAACTTGCGCCGTGTTAGCATTTGCCGTAGTCGTCTTTGAATCAGGCTTTCCGCTTGGGATATTTCCGTTGATATTTCCTTGATAAGGAATTAAACCGCCGGTGTTTGAATTTTCTGTCTGCAATTGTGCTTGCGATTTGCCGGGATTTTGAAATGTTCCGGCAAAAAGATCACCGACGGCGAGTTTCCAAGTGCCGTCTTCTTTAACAAACGCCAAATCTTCCCAACGCTTGTCCTTTTCATTATAAACCTCGACTTTGCCGTAATTATCTTTGATGCGTTCATCCCGAATTTCCGGCAACTTTTCGGCAAAAGTAGTTGCCGTAAAACCGTTTGAAAATACTTCTTCAATCGGTTTATTTTGTTGTTTTGAAACGCCTTCGGCAAAACCGATGGTTGATTTCGACATCGTTGCTTTAATTTTTTCCGTGTCTTTGCTTTTTACCGCGTTATATAATTGCGTATAAGCATCGGTCAAAGGACGATCTTGTTGACCTTGTGTGCAAGAAAGCATTGAAAAAGACAACGCAAACACAACAATAATAAAGAGAATTTTTCGATAATTTGTTAATTTCATTTATATTAATTCCAACTTTTGTAAAATTATTTTGCAAGTATAAATAGTGTTTCGGCAAATGTAAATTTGGAAACAACTATGTCTATGTTTATATTTATAATGTTAATTGACGGGATGCAAGTTTGCTTCAACATTAAAGAGTTGTAGTATTTGATAAAATCGAAACTATGAAATATTGTCCGAATTGCCGTTCAAGTTATGCCGATGACACGCTGAAATTCTGTTTGCAGGACGGAACGCCGCTGATCGGTGAATCGGATTCAAGCACGGAACTGCCAACGGTTTCTTTGGGTGATAAAACTGAACGATTTAACGGCGAAGAAGTAACGGAACAATTCAAAACTAACCAGTTGACCGAACGATTTACAACCAATAAAGACTTCAATCAAATGCGGGTTGATCTGCCCGAAACCAGACAGCATAATTGGGAACAAAGCCGCGAAACGCAAATTGCTTCACACAAACCGCCGCCGAAAAAATCCAACACTTTAGTTACAGTTTTGGGAACTGCGCTCGTGATGCTGATTCTTTTCGGAGTTGCCGGAATTGGCGCGTGGTTTTATTTTTCTCAACCACCGACTGACGTTGCAAAAAACACGAATAATCAATCAACCAACGGAAATAAATCGGGTGAAAAAGAGAATTCAAACGAAAAATTACCAACGCCGACGGCAACCAAAAAAGATTCTACGCCGAAATCAACGCCGGGTTCGGAAGAAACGCCCGTTTCGACATTTAATCCCGAAGAAGTCAAAAAAGAAGTTTCGGGCGTAATTTATTCGTGGAAATCCGCTTCCGAATCTTTAGATTTGGATTCACATATCAGCAAATATGCCGATACGGTTAATTATTTCAACAAATCCAATGTAAGCAAAAGTTTTATCAGAAGCGATAAGCAAAAGGCTTACAATAAATATCAATATATTAAAATTAATTTGAGCAATATGAGCGTAACGCCCGATTCTACGGGTGAAAACGCCACCGCAGTTTTTGATAAAGCGTGGCATTTTGAAAATGATAAAAAAACTTCGGACGGAAAAGTCCAAAGTCAGTTAAAACTTTCAAAAATCGGCGGACAGTGGAAAATCACGAGTGAAAAGGATTTGAAAGTTTATTTTGTAAAATAGTTTGAAAAATAAGAAAAAATGATGAATTTTACCGCGTTGAAAATTCTGAAGATTTTTCATAAGACCGCTACGACAGGTAAATGATCCGACTTCAGACTTGATGTGTCATAATTGGGCGGGACTTGCGGTTTTGCCGGAGATTCACTGTAAAAAATATAATCTCCGCCGCGACTGCCTTTTCTAAACCCTCCGTTTCCATCGTCCCAGATTCCGTCGCTTTGACAACAGGAAAATGGCGGATTATCAATACTAATCTCAGTTTCGATACCGGCATCGCTAAAAGGCTTCCAACTTTTTGGCGACAGACTATTAGAACTCCAATCCCAACCTGTTTCGTTAAAATCGCCGACTGCAATAATCGGATATTGTTTTTCCTCTGATGTTAAATTACTGAGTTTTTTTAATTCATTGCTAAAATCAGTTTGCATAGAAGTGAAAGGAAAGCTGTGTGGATTGTGGACATTAATAAATACTATTCCGCCTTCCGCATTTTTTTCTTTGAAAATTAAAATTTGATACGGACGATTGGGGTCGGTAGAAAAACTTTCCTTAATTGAATGAACCAAATCAAACCTGTTTTTATTGTAAAAACTAACTAATTCCGTATTATTTGCTTTGCTGTGTTCAAATCCCATTTCATTTAACGATGAATCAGCCGCTTTCATAAGCTCATCCCATCTGCTGGCTTCCTGAATACCGACAAAATCGAGACAATTTACCTTTAAAGAAGATGCCAATCCATTTATCATATCAGCCATATTTTTAGCGCAAACCGTTAATTTTGAACCCGGAGACACAGGAACACATTTTTTACCCAAAGGAACGGCGGTGTGCGTATTCGGATTTAAGGTATTGTCCTTATTGTTTGTCATAGCTTCCAGACAGATGTTGTATGATAATACAGTTATAATTGTTTTTTGTGTCATAATTTTATGTTAGATGTTACCGAAACATTAAAATTTCAATAACTGAAAATGGATATGTAATGAAAAAAATACGCGGCTGAATTATTTTAGCAAATTTGATTTGTGCGACCATTATAGTTTGGGTTTTCGGTTTGGTCAAATATAATTTTCTGACAACATTTGGTTACGTAAAGGTCATATAGAACTTTATTTGGTAAATTTTGAAATGGAAAATCTTGAAAATGTTTTCGTTCGTTCGGCGACAAATGCGGATTGTAAAAACGTCCAAAATTTGGTTTTCGGCGTTTTAAGGGAATACGGTTTAGAGCCGGATTTGCAGGGAACTGATGTTGATTTGACCGACATCGAAGCGCATTACATCAAGCGCGGCGGTGTTTTTGAGATTATCGAAGACGAACGCGGAAATTTGCTCGGAACGGTCGGGCTTTATCCAATGAATGACGAAACGGTCGAGCTTCGGAAAATGTATTTTGCTAAAAATTTACGCGGAAAAGGTTTCGGCAAAAAGACTCTGGAAAGAATGATCGAAAAGGCGCGTGAATTCGGATTTAAGAAAATTTACCTCGAAACGGCAAGTGTTTTAAAAGAAGCCGTCAAACTTTATGAAAAATTTGGTTTCAAAGAAACAAACGAAAAACATACGCCGCGTTGTGATGTCGCTTATTCATTGAACATTTATCAATAATATTAAGTAAAGATCAGCGATGAATGTTCAATGATAAATGAAATTATGAAAGCATTAAGATTTGAAAATAATCAATTAAACTTAGCTGAAATCGAAAAACCGAAAAAAGACGGCGAAGCATTGGTGCGCGTTTTAATGTCGGGAATTTGCAACACGGATTTGGAGATCGTGCGCGGTTACGCGGGTTTTGAAGGCACAATCGGACACGAATTTGTCGGCATTGTCGAGGAAGCAAATGACGCGAAAAATCTCGTCGGTAAAAGAGTTGTCGGGGAGATAAACGCGGGTTGCGGAGTTTGCGAAAAATGCAAAGGCAACGATTCGCGCCATTGTCCGAATCGAACTGTTTTAGGAATTATCGGGCGCGACGGCGCACACGCGGAATTTTTAACTTTGCCGTCGCGTAATCTTTTGGAAGTGCCGGACGAAGTTTTAAACGAGCAAGCCGTTTTTGCCGAACCACTGGCGGCGGCTTTCGGAATTACGGAACAAATCGAGATTTTCCCGGAAACGCGCGTCGCCGTGATCGGCGACGGCAAACTCGGAAATCTTTGCGCTCAGAGTCTTGCGCTGAAAAGCGAAAATACAATTTTGATCGGAAAGCATAAAGAGAAACTCGATTTGATTTTGAAACGTAATATTGGAGGAATCTTGCTCGAAGACGCGAAAAAAATGACACGGAATTTCGATGTCGTTATCGAAGCAAGCGGTTCGGAATCGGGTTTTGAATTGGCATTGAATCTATTAAAACCGCGCGGAAAATTGGTTCTGAAATCAACTTTTCAAGGCAAAACGAATCTGGAAATGTGGCGCGTTGTTGTTGATGAGATCACGATTGTCGGTTCGCGTTGCGGAATGTTTTCGCCGGCTTTAGACCTATTAAAGGAAAAGAAGATTGATGTTGAAAATATGATAAGTGAACAGTTTAGTTTAGGCGATGGCGTGAGCGCGATGGAAAAAGCCGCGCAGAAAGGCGTGATGAAAGTTTTATTGAAAAATGTTTGAAAAATGTTTTGAGTTTCTGCCCCGGCAGTCAATGACCGCCTAAAGCAGTGACTCAAAACTAAGAAATAAGAATTTACTTGTAACTCGTCCGTTATAACTTTATACTTTACAATCAGCGCACCGCGCACCAAATATCCGAGTTTTAAGGAGAATAAGTTATGTTAAATTATCGAAATAATTCAAATGGAATCATAAACGGGAAAATCCGTCTGTGGTTTGCCGGTTTAATTTTTGCTTTTGTTGCTTTTAGCGGTAGTCCTGAACAGGCTCTTGCTCAAATTGACAACAGTGGAAATACAACAATTACTCCTGAAAAACTCTCGGCTTCATTTGCAGATATTTCAAAACAGGTCGAACCGGCGGTCGTCAATATTGACACGAAAGGCAAAGTTCCCGATGTTAAATTAAAAGGTAATGAATCAGCAGGCGAGTCGGATGATATTTTGGATTTTTTCAAAAAACAATTGCCGCGCCGTCCGTCGTATGCGGTCGGAAGCGGTTTTATTGTTGACAAAAGCGGTTATATTTTGACGAATTTTCACGTTGTCGAAGACGCGGCGCGAATCACCGTCAGTTTGCCGACGGGCGAAGAATATGTCGCAAAAGTTATCGGAACTGACGAAGAAACCGATTTGGCGGTTTTGAAAATAAATGCGGGACGCGATCTGCCTTTTATCAAATTGGGAGATTCGGAAAAAGCGCGTGTCGGCGATTGGGTTTTAGCACTCGGTTCGCCGTTCGGTTTGTCCAAAACCGTAACTGCCGGAATCATTTCGCAGACTAACAGAGAAACACCGACAGGAAATGCTTTTCAAAAATTTATTCAAACTGACGCGGCGATAAATCGCGGAAATTCCGGTGGACCGCTCGTAAATATGAACGGCGAAGTGATCGGAATAAATTCGCAGATCGCTACTTCGACGGGTGATTATAATGGAATCGGTTTCGCTCTGCCATCAAACCAAGCGGCGAATGTTTACCGGCAAATTCTGCAAAACGGTAAAGTCAGACGCGGTTATCTGGGCGTTTATCTTGATTCGGTAAAGAGCGAATTTGCTAAAGTTTATAATCTGCCGGAACCCAAAGGAGCGATTATCACGCAAGTCAGTGATGAGAACAGCGCAGCGGGGATCGCCGGATTAAAGGTCAATGACGTGATTTTGGAATTTAACGGACAAAAAGTTGACAGCGCACAAGATTTGATTCAAAAAGTTGCCGCAACCGCACCCGAACAAGCCGTTAATGTCGTTTATCTACGCGAAGTCGGAACAAAACTCGAACGCAAAACCACCTCGATTATGCTTGCCGAACGTCCTTCAAATAATAAAATAATTGACGACAACGAACCTCGCAAATTACCGATTGATAAAAATAACAAAACACAACAACCTTTTGGTTTAACATTGACCGAGCTAACGCCTGACGTAGCCAAAATTTACAAACTCGAAGGCGAAAAAGGCGTGATCGTGAAAAACATAAATCCGGCAAGTTTTATCGCTGATGTAAAAAGTTCAACGGGCGGCGATGCTCTAAATGAAGGTGATTTGATTCAGCGAATAAATCGTCAGCCCGTAACGGATCTGAAAAGTTTTAACGAATACGTCAACAACCTAAAGAAAGGCGACGCGGTTGTTCTGCATATTTTGAGTTACGACCGACTGCGCCGAAACACACAAATGAGTGTAGTTCAATTTACCGTTCAATAGATTGGATTTTTAAAATTTTAATATCGGTTAGTTTTTGCTTGAATGAAAGAAAAATAACTAACCGATATTTTTGTGTTTGGTCTAATTTTTATCTTCGCTTTTATTTACTAAAAAATTAAACAGAATTGATCGCACGATTTTTTCAAAGGTTTATTTTGAAAAGTTTCGAGAAATTCTCAACGGGTCAAACCGCTTAACGGGTTAAATCTTTTTAACAACTTCTCCGAGTATTTTTTACGAAGCATCGTGTAATCACGGAATGGATTAAAATCCGCACCGTGAAAATTAGCCGCCAACATTGCCAGATATTCGTGCCTTAAAAGAGATCCGATAGTTTCGATTATCTCCCAATCGCTGATGAAGTGTTCATAAATTTCTTCTTTTGTTCCGAACTCTTTCGGATGACTTTCTACAAAGCCGGCTCGATATGTAAATTCAAGCGGTTTTCTCAAAGATGACGAATATATATTTTGAATCATCATCGCCAAGAATTCTTCGCTATTATATTCACCGCTGCTCAAAACGTGATTGCCTTCAAATTTGCCGTATGTATAACGGTAAGCGTGGACTAATTCGTGCAGAAGCGTATCTTCCTGAAAATCGTGATTAGGATTAAATAAAATGTAGGTATTTCCCCTGCCTTTCGTAATATCAATTGTCGGTTTAATTTGATAATAAAACGGCGATGTTTTCGCGCAGTAACAGCCGGGATATTGATTTTTATCAATACGTTTTTCGGGTGGAACATAAAAAAGATCGGTTATCCAAGATATAATCCAAATTTCCGTGTCGGGATTTAGTGTTCTGAAAAAGATTTTTCCAATTTCCGATGATTGTATTTTTCGCAACAATCGGCAAATTTCTTGTTCATATTGAGTAACATCATCCTTCCAAAGCGGATCGGTATCTGTTTTCTTTAAAGCCGCCGCTTCCAGTTCTTGCGCTCTTTCATAATCTTTTGCGGCAAGTGCGGCATTTACCTCAGACCTGATGCGTTTTTGCTCGTGTTCCGAGTGAACAACAAATATTTTATACGGTTTGAATTGAAGCATTTTAATTTTCTCTAAAAGTTTTGTTTCTCGTCAAAATCAAAAAAATAATTTCGCTTGTTTATTTTTATCCTCGTTTTCTATATTCGATAGGCTAAACAAGCTTCATTTATATTCACATTGATAAGACAATTCTGGGAAAACATTTCACTATTTTTTAAGAAGCGTAAAAAACGGATAAATTTTGAATAGTTTTATTTTCTGCGAAACATAGAAGCGATTTGCAAAAATTTGTGAAATTTATTTTAACTGTTTGGATTGAGCAACTTCCCAAGTCGCGTTAGAATAAATAGATAATCAATTAAACAACTTAAAAATTATGGCAAAAGCAAAAGAATCGAAGAATAAAAAATCGGCAAAAAGCAAAACACAAACATATAAAAACTACATCAACGGCGAATGGGTAAAATCAGCGTCGGGCGAATATTTCGATAACTTAAATCCGGCGGATACAAATGATGTTGTCGGTCGTTTCCCGAAGTCAACGGCGGAAGATGTTGACAAAGCCGTCGAAGCGGCGAAAAATGCGGCGACAAAATGGCGCAGAACGCCTGCGCCGAAACGTGCGGAGATTCTGTTTCGTTTGGGCGAGATTTTGCGCGACAATAAAGAACAATTTACACGCGAGATGACACGCGAAATGGGCAAAGTTTTAAAGGAAGCGGGCGGCGATGTGCAGGAAGCGATTGACTGCACATATTACACGGCGGGCGAAGGGCGCAGACTTCACGGTTTTACGACGAAAGCCGAAATGCCGAACAAATATGCGATGTGCGAACGTCAGCCGGTCGGTCTTTGCGGTTTAATTACACCGTTTAATTTCCCGATGGCGATACCAAGTTGGAAATTAATTCCGGCTTTGGTTTGCGGAAACACGGTTGTGATGAAATCCGGTGAAGATGTGCCGCTTTCGACAATTAATTTAGTCAAAGCGTGCGAAAAAGCTGGAATTCCGAAAGGCGTGATAAACGTCGTCAACGGTTTTTCCGAACCCGGCGAAGCGTTGGTTAATCACGACGATATTCGCTTGATTTCGTTTACAGGTTCGACCGACACGGGACGCATTATTGCCGAACAATGTGCGAGAGATAACAAGTTAGTTTCGCTCGAAATGGGCGGCAAAAACGCGATTATCGTGATGGACGATGCGGATATTGACAACGCCGTCGAAGGTTCATTGTGGGGCGCGTTCGGAACTTCGGGACAACGCTGCACGGCTTCAAGTCGCTTGGTTGTTCACAAAAAAGTTTATAAACAATTCTGCGAAAAACTCGTCGAAAAAGTTAAAAAATTGAAAGTTGGAAACGGTCTTGACGCGAAAACCGATGTCGGTCCGGTCATCAATCAAGCGGCGATGGACAAGATTTTGAGTTACATCGAAATCGGGCAAAAAGAAGACAAAGCAACACTCGCTTGCGGCGGAAAACGTCTGACGAAAGGCGATTACAAAAACGGGTATTTCATCGAACCGACCGTTTTCACCGACGTTCAGCCCGGAATGAGAATCGAACAGGAAGAAATCTTCGGTCCCGTAACGGACGTTATCCCGTTTTCGACGCTCGATGAAGCCATCGAAATCGTCAACGGTGTGAAATACGGCTTGAGTTCGGCGATTTACACGCAGGATGTCAATCAAGCATTCTACGCGACGCAGGAACTTTACACCGGAATCGTCTATGTCAATTCGGCAACCATCGGGGCAGAAGTTCATCTCCCGTTTGGCGGCACGAAAGGCACGGGCAACGGACACCGCGAAGCCGGAACGCAGGTTCTCGACATTTTCAGCGAATGGAAATCAATCTACGTTGACTATTCCGGCAAACTGCAAAAGGCACAGATTGATGAAGTAGAGATTTAAGATTTCCGAAAATAATGCCGTAAGTTTATCGAAGGTCGAAACGCGTTGCGAAACTTCGTGCAATTATTCGCGTTCCGACTTTTTACTCACAAAATTGCGACTGATTGAATTTCATAACTTTTCATAAAAATTTATAGCAGTTTCAGAAGAAACGGAGTAAGATGCGCGAAAGGAGGAAATTTTATGAGAATGATGATGAGAGCGTTTTTGATAATCGCGGTCTTGAGTGTTATGGCTTTTATAGTCAACGCTCAGGTTACGCCTTCGAATATGTTTCGCAAAGTTTCGGATTTTGACGGCGACGGGCGTGCTGATTACGCAGTCACGCGAAATGAAAACGGCAATAAGATTTGGTATGTTTGGCAAAGTAGGGACGGGTTCAGGGTTTTTCATTGGGGACTGGGGACGGATACCAACGTGGCGGGCGATTATGACGGCGACGGCAAGACCGATTTCGCTGTTTATCGAGAACCGGGGACATTTCCGCCGACGTATATTTTTCATATTCTCGAAACCCAATCCAACACTTACACCCAAAAAACATTTACGACATTTGCTAATTTCGGCACTAGCCTAGCGCATCAGGATTATAACGGCGACGGCAGAGTTGACGCAGCTTTGCAAACGGGCGAATTCGGATTGATAACTCAATTGAACGTCCTTTACAGCGGCATTTCGGGAGGCTTCGGGACAAGTATTCCGCCAAGAGAGTTACCGATTAGAATCGGTGATATGGACGGCGACGGACGCGCCGAAAAAGCGCATTATCATATAAACTCCAATGTCGTAACAATCACTAACCTCGTTACAAACACTACTCGCTCCATTCAGTTTGGGATTTCGGGCGACCAATACCAAATGGCTGATTTCGATGGCGACGGCATTGGCGATTTAACAGTCTTCCGAAGGGGCGTTTGGTGGTGGATCAGAAGTTCGGACAATGTGGTCAATGTCGCTCAATGGGGAGTGAATGGCGACACGCCCGTTCCGGCTGATTATGACGGCGACGGCAAAACCGACCTTGCAATCTGGAGATCGGGCGCACAATCCGTATTTTGGGTTTTGGGCAGTCAAGACGGTATTCAAGTTTTTCCTTGGGGAATTTCGAACGACCAGCCGGTGCGATTTTAGTTTGGCAAACTGAAAAAAGCGCAGATTGATCTGGTTGAGATTTAATTTTTGGAAAGATTTAGGGTAAATTTATGTTACGCCGTTTTTGACGTTTAGCGAAAACGGCGTAAAATTATGGGGAAATATAATTTTTTATAAAAACAAATCTGGAGATTTTACAAATGAAGATCGGATTACCGAAAGAAATTAAAGATAATGAATATCGCGTCGGGCTGACACCGGCGGGCGTGCAGGCGTTGAAAGATGCTGGACACGAACTTTTTGTGCAAAAGTCGGCGGGCGAAGGTTCTGGCTTTTCGGATGAACAATATGTCAATGCGGGCGCAAAGATGATTGAAACGGCGGACGAAGTTTGGCAGACGGGCGATATGATCGTTAAGGTCAAAGAACCTGTCGCCCCGGAATATCCGCGAATGCGCGAAAATCAGTTGCTTTTTACATATTTGCATCTCGCGCCGGAACTGGAATTGACGAAGCAGATGATGGATCGCAAAGTTACGGGCGTTGCTTATGAAACGATCACTGATAAAAAGGGAACTTTGCCGCTTTTGACTCCGATGTCGGAAGTTGCGGGCAGAATGGCGGTGCAGGTCGGCGCGACATATTTGGAAAAAATGAACGGCGGCAAAGGAATTTTGCTCGGCGGCGTTCCGGGCGTTCCGGCGGCGAATGTCGTCATTCTCGGCGGCGGCGTGGTCGGCACGGAAGCAGCGAAAATGGCGGTCGGTCTGGGAGCGCACGTTACGATTATTGATATTAATCTGGAAAGATTGCGCCAATTAGACGATATTTTCCTGTCGAAAGTTCAAACGCTTGCGTCATCGCGTTATCAAATTCACGAAGCGATCTCGCACGCCGATTTGGTTATCGGCGGCGTTTTGGTTGTTGGTGCGGCGGCTCCGAAACTCGTTACGCGCGATATGCTCAAAGATATTCCGAACGGTTCGGTCCTCGTTGATGTCGCGGTTGACCAAGGCGGTTGTTTTGAAACGACACACGCGACGACGCACTCGAATCCGACCTATTACGAAGAAGGCGTTTTGCATTACTGCGTAGCGAATATGCCGGGAGCAGTTCCCAGAACTTCAACATTTGCTTTGACGAACGCGACTTTGCCGTATGCACTCGCATTGGCAAATAAAGGTTTTGAGAAAGCGATTCGCGAAGATGCAGGCTTAGCGGAAGGCGTAAATACTTATGCCGGAAAATTGACTTACGAAGCCGTTGCGACTTCGCAGGATTTGGAATACACACCGCTCGACAGTTTGATTGACGGAATCGCTGCAAAAGCAAGTAATTAATTAATATGCACATTAAAAAAATGAAACCGCAATTATGTCTTGCGGTTTCATTTTTGTCACTAATAATACCAAAACCATTTAAGTATGTTTGTTAAAGAATTGGATATTTGATGCAGAAACACGCACGAAGTAAGTGTGCCGTTTCACACACTTACTTCGTGCGTGTTTCTGCATTTATTCACATCTTTTTATAACAAACCAATCCA
>JBBSAX010000066.1:0-22555 GCA_038251885.1 Pyrinomonadales bacterium
TAAACAACTTAACAATTGGGATATTAAGAAAAATAGGCTGGGAAAACATCGCTAAAGCAAGGCGATATTATGATGCTCTGATAGATAAAGCCTTGAGTTTGATAATGACTCCTTTAGATTCCCTACTTTGAATAAGCCCTACCCTTCAATTATCGAAATAAATACAATAAGGAAGTGTAAAAAATCATTTTGCAGAAAAATATAAAGATTATCTCAAGCCTTCCATTCGATTTTTATGCCCGATATTTCTTGCTTTACAAGTTTCTCGTTTTCGTGAATTATGAAACCGATCTTTTTATAAAATCCGAGCGGCGATCTATATTTCTCGCCGTTCGCTTTTTCGAAATCATTCGTGTCAATCACCCAACCGAAAAAGCCATTTTCCGCCGATTTCAGAGCATCAAGAAGTTTTATTCCGAAACCTTTTCCTTGAATTTTTCCGTCAATAATTATCGCAAACCATTTTGCCTCATCCCGCACGAAAATCATCGCCCAACCAACGAGTTTTTCGGATGAATCAATCAGCAAAAAATGCTTTTTATCGCCGAGATTATTCAAATAATCGTCGAATTCCGAAACTTCCGCGAAAGCCAAACTCAGAGGATATTCCGCGTTCCACATCTGCACGATTCTGGATTTTTGACCGCCTGTTAATTCTGTTTGTTCAATAATTTTCATTTCTATCAAAAATCCCTTTCAAAATTATCTGCGCCCGCGTGATATTCAAACGCAATAAAAGATTCTGACATTTTACTTGATTTTTGGAATTAAACTCAATAACTTATTTTCCTTTCAAAACAAGGCTGAAACTAACAACCGAAGAATTTCGTAGCAAACATTTATATCCGTAAAATTTAAAAAATATCAATCCTTTTTGCGGATAAATTTCTAAAAATTAGAGGAGTTCCCGGCTTAGTCTTTTCATAAATGGAAAACTAATCCGGTATCAAAGCTATGAAAACATTATACGGATCTAAAAATTTATTAATCGTAACTGTTTCGATTTTTTTGCTGGCAATATGTGCTTTCGGGCAAGATGTAACGCTTCCGCGACCTGTCAGTCCGGCGGCGGAAATCAAACAAACAATCGGACTTTCGGAAGTTACCGTAAATTATTCGAGACCGCGCGTAACGCTTAACGGAGTTGACCGCACGGGGAAAATCTGGGGACAACAAGTTCCATACGGACTGACTAATCCCGGATTCGGCACGGCAACCAAAGCTCCGTGGCGAGCCGGAGCAAATGAAAATACGGTCATTACTTTTAGCGACAACGTAAAAATCGAAGGCAAACCGCTTTCTGCCGGAAAATACGGTTTTCACATCATCGTTAATGAGGGAAATAAAGCAACGCTGATTTTCTCGAAAAATTCTACTTCGTGGGGCAATTTCTTTTATGATGAAAAAGATGACGCTTTGCGCGTAGATATTTCAACCAGAGAAGTTTCGCAGACGGAAGTTTTGACATACCATTTCCCTGAAATGGGAACGGATTATGCGATTCTGGCGTTGGCTTGGGAGAAAAAAGAATTCCCCTTCAAGATCGAATTTGACGTTCACAAGGTTGTTTTAGAAAATTTCCGAAACGAATTACGTTCGCTTCCGGGATTCGGTTGGCAAGGATTTCAAACGGCGGCAAATTATTGTTTGACCAATAACATTAATCACGAAGAAGCCTTGAAGTGGTCGGACATTGCCATAGCGCGAAACAAAAATTTCCAGACACTTTCGACCAAAGCCGCGCTTTTAACTCAAACGGGTAAGCAAGCCGAGGGCGATAAAATTCTGGACGAAGCCGTTACAAAAGCAACAGCGGCGCAGATAAATGCCGTCGGTTATCAGCTTTTAGGCTTAAAACGCTATGACAAAGCAATCGAATATTTTCTGCTCAATGTCAAAAACAATCCGACCGATGCCAATGGTTTCGACAGTTTGGGCGAAGCCTATAAAATCTCAGGAGACAAGGAAAATGCCATCAAATATCTGAAAAAAGCATTGACCTTAAATCCTGCACCAAATGTCAAAGCTAATTCCGAAAAACTGTTAAAAGAATTGGGCGCAATATAATTGCAGTTCAATTTTCTATTCCTGAAAAGCAACTTTCAGACGAAAATGAAGGTTGCTTTTTTGCATTTCGGGAATAAATAAACTTCAAGTCAACCATTATTCAATAATGATTAAAACAATATCCGTTAATAAATTTACTTCCTTCGCAATCTTACTTTTTATAGTTTTCAGCTTCGGCTGTGCTAAAAACGCTTCGACTGAATCAAGTATTTCGGGCGAATTAAAAAATTTCCCGAAAGGATCAATAAAATTAGTCTTAGAAGAAGACATCAACCGCAAAATCAGCAAAAATATCGCGGAAATTCCGGTGGACGAAAACGGTCGTTTCAAGTTTGAAGGCGATTTAGTTCCGCATATTTACAGTCTGAAAATAAACGATAAAAAAACCGTTACACTTGCTGTTGATAAAGGTCAAAACATTGTCGTTTCGGGCGATGCTGATGGTTCAAACCCTTTGATCGTAACGGGTTCGCCCGATACGTCAAAACTCGAATCTTACGAAAAATACAGAAAGGAGTCGCTCGACAAATTGGTCATTTCCGTCCGCAATCAGATCAAAGAATTAAAAGAAAAACAGACACCTGAAGATGATCCGAAAATGATCGAACTCGCTCGCCTTGAAATCGAAAATTACAACAAACACAAAGGCGAAATGATCGAATTTGTCAAAAAAGAAATGGGAACTTCGATTGCCGTTTATGCAACTTCGATCCGTTGGGATGGCGATAAAAATGTTCCTTTTTTAAATGATCTAGCCAAACGATTTGAAATTGCTCATCCCAATCTGGCTATTACGGAAAAAATCAAAGAGAAAGTAAAAATCCTGACAAACAACAGCATCGGCGGAACGGTTTCCGAAATAAATATGCCCGATAAAGTCGGAAAAAACATCTCGCTCAAATCCGTCAAAGCAAAAGTTATATTGATTGATTTTTGGGGAAGTTGGTGTGCGCCGTGCCGCCGGGAAAGCGGCGAACTCATCGAACTTTATCAAAAATTTCAGCCAAAAGGTTTCGAGATTTACGGAGTCGGACTGGAATCCGAAAAATCAGCGTGGCTCACAGCAATCGAGCAAGATAAACGAACTTGGGCAAATGTCTCAACCTTTGAAGAATTTGAAACGCCCGCCGCCTTTGATTACGCTGTAACTTCCTTACCCGCAAACTTTCTGATTGACGAAAACGGAAAAGTATTAGCCAAAAATCTACATGGAAAGGAACTAAAAGAAATGCTCGAAAGCCTTTTTACGAAATAAAAACTTGATGTTGATTGTTCGGTGTCGAGTTGAATTCTTTATTTAGTTCGACATCAATTCTTCAGGTTGAAGCAGTTTAAATTGTTACAAAGTTGTATCTGCAATGTAATCAAATCTCTTATCTGCTGTTTGTCCAAATAAAATTAAACGCCGAATTGTTTCAGATGATGATTAATATGTTTATAACCCAATCTGCTCCACTGATGATGAGTCAGTTTGCCGAAAACGTGATGTTTGCCCTTAAAATCATTAGCTTGCAGATTGGCAAAATTATTGATGTCGTCAATCAAAAGTTGCCGTTCTTTTTCAAAATCCTGCGGTTTCGTGCCTTTTTTATGTGGATTTATTTCAGGCGGAGCGGGCGCACCTTTTGGGATCGGAATAACATAAACAACCAAAAATTTCACGATACTGCGTGTAAATATATTGCTCCGATCAGTCGGCGGAATCTCGCCGAGAGCCATTTTACTGCCGTCAAGACAATGACAAAGCATCTCGCCAACGCTCATTTTGCCCCACAAAGCCTTTGATTCAGGCGTTAAAAGATTGACGCGGGCAATTAGTTCGGCGCGTTTTGTTGCGTTAAATAAATTCATTACTTACTCAATATTAAAATATTCCACTACTCAATTATCGGAAAATCCGTAAAGTCGGCGATATATTTGGTCAAATCAATTTTTGAGCATTCGACTTTATCTTCAAAATACGAAAAATACAGATTCAACATCTCGCCGTGAACCGAACCGATATTGTTGAGTTCAAAAAGGTTGAGCAAATAGTCTTGTCGAATAATTATCGGTTTAATCCAATGGTCGGAATGTCTGACAATAAAAACGTAATGAAGGCGAATTCGGCTGAGATTTCGTAGTTGTTTGAGTGGTATTTTGAATCTTCCGCTAAACCCGTTTTTTCGTGTGGTTGAAGTTGAAGTTTTTACTTGCACCCGGCGCAGAGTTCCGCTTTCGTCCTCTACTACAAAGATGTCATCACCGATGTCAATTTCGGGAATTGCCACATTCCAACCGCGAAGCAAAAATTCAGACATCACAATCAAATGTCCTGCTCTGCCTAAATAAAGATGATAATTATTTTTCACGAGGAGAGTTTAAGACTGTGCAAAACATTACCCGTTTGGGTATCAACAAAAAGAATTTCATTAAATTTCCGCTTCAAATCCGACTGTTTTTCGATTCCCAATAAAGCCGGATAAATGAATGCTTCGAGGTTGCTGTAATTCTTTTCAAAATCGCTTTTAATATCGTATTCAACAAAAACATTATTTGCCGGACGCGCATTTGGAAATAAACTTCTGATTAAATCACGAATCGAAGGAGAAATGCTGAAATTGAAACCGTCTAACTGCTTGTTCACATTGATTTTTATTGCTTCCATACATTACCTCTACCAAATTATACAATAATTTCCCCGTCTTGCCGCATTTCCTCTAAAAACTCGTTAAAGTCACGTTTCGGTTCATCTTTGCTCTCCCGCACAATTTTTCCGAAATGCAAATCTTCGAGCATTTGCTCGTAATCTTCAATCGGCACGATCACAGCCGTCTTATGATCTTCGACATCTGTTATGTATTGAACATTTTGCATATTTAACGATTCTAACCGAAATTACTCGATATTAGAATACTTCACCTCTAAATGATGAATGATTAACGCCGAAGCTGAATATATGTTGTTATCAAGGAAAAAATCGGTAAATTTCTTTTCTGGATAGAAAGCGAACGAAAATCAGTGTATCGCTTTCCATTCTCAAACCGACGCGATAATCGCCGATTCTGATGCGGTAATATGATTGGCTTCCTTTTAACTTTTTGAAGTTGCGGATTTGATGCGGTGCGTCGGAATCTTCGGCGTTTTCAATCGCTTTCCGCGTTTTTTGCCAAGAGTTTGGCATTTTTAATATTGCTCAAATCATTGAGAAAACTTTCGCGGAATTCGATCTTCAAGCCTTTTGCTCCAAAACATCAAAAACGGCGGAACGCGAAACTTCCACCGAGTTTTCGCCTTCTTCGATAGCTTTCGCCAGCGCAATATCTTCGGTTATTTCACGAAACATATCGTCGAACAAATCCTTGCGTTCTTCGAGCGTTTCGAGAATCGCGGCTTTGAACATTTCTTTTATTCCGGCTTCATTTTCCAAAACTGTTTCCATAATGTAAAAATTACCCGATTTTAACAGATGATTTGCAAGAAACATTCGTTTCGGGCAAATTCTGAGTTAAATTTGAACTCAAAGTTTCCGCCACTTTTGTTCAATTCGATATAGTAAATATCGCAAGAATTTTACCTTTACTTTATTAGTTTTTTTTGTTCAACTTTCAAAAGTTTATACCCATCTTCAACATATTTCACTATTTCCGTAGGGTAATTCAAAAGAGAGGTGTGTAAACTAAAGTCATTCTTTTGCCAATTTCTAATTACAGGTCTATAGCCTTCAACGTGGGCACAAAAATCTTTGAGACATGTTGGAAAATCATCTTCAATAATTAAATCACCACTACCGATTACTATGCTATAAATTTTTTCATTTATTGGAACAAATACATTTTCCATCCAGTTCCGCCAAATCTCTTTTTCACTTTCAGATGGCGGATTCTTGTCATTGAAATAAGAAACCATATTTCTATTTTTTTCTCTAAATTTATCCCAAGTCGCACTTGAAGACGAAACTAAAGCCAACAGCGGACCATATAATTCTTTTAATTGACGATTAACTCTATCAAGTTTATCTTTTCGATTTGCAATCTTAACATCATTCAAATACTTTGCTAAAAGTGCTATAAACGCTAATACGATAGTTACAATAGTTGTTACTACAAATTTATCATCCATAATTTTTCACCTTAATTTTTATTCATAAATCTGAAAATTAAATCTCTTTAGTCAATATTAAAATACTTCGCCTCTGGATGATGAATGATGATTGCCGAAGTTGATTGTTCGGGGTCGAGTTGGAATTCTTCGGTTAGTTCGACATCAATTCTTTCGGGTTTTAAGAGTTCAAAAAGTTTCGTCTGATCTTCGAGGCGCGGACACGCGGGATAACCGAAGCTGTAGCGTGAGCCTTGGTAGCCTTGTTTGAAAAGTTTTGCCATTTCGGTTGCGTCTGCACCGGCGAAACCGAGTTCTTCGCGGATGCGTTTGTGCCACATTTCGGCGAGGGCTTCGGCGGATTCGACGGACAGACCGTGAAAGAGCAGATAATCGGTGTAATTGTCGTTTTTAAATAGTTCGGCGGAATGTTGCGACGCGCGTTTGCCCATCGTGACGAGGTGAAACGGGACGACATCAATTTTGCCGGAATCTTTTGACGCGTAGAAATCCGCCAGACAGAGATTTTGTCCACCGCGTTGTTCAATCGGTTGACGCGGGAATGTGAAGCGCATTCTTTCAGTGCGTTCGTCGTCTTCGTAAATTATCAGATCGTTGCCGCTCGATTGACACGGGAAGTAGCCATAAACGAGTTTCGCTTCGAGCAGTTTTTCACGAATTGCTTGTGCTTTTATTTCGGCGAATTTCGGATAAACCGTTCTTTCCAAAAGTTTCGCGTAATCTTCCTTCGACGACTTGCCCTGTTTGTATTGCCATTGACCTTTGAAAAGCGCGGTTTCGTTAATGAATGCGAAAACTTTGGTCAAATCTTTGATCTCGACGACCTTTGAACCATAAAACGGCGCAGTCGGGATTTTTTCGGCTGGTTGGACGTTTGATTTTTTCGTGTGCGTCGTGTCGCCCGTTTGTCTTGCGGAAACTCGTGCGGCTTGTTTGCCGAGTTTTGCGTCTTCGCCGACTAAATCTTCTTCGTCTGTAACGGTTTCGGTAAATTGGTCGGCGGAATTTCCATTGCCAGCAGTTGCAGTTTGCGCCCTTGCTGACGCGCGGGCTTCTGCCTCTTCTGCTTCTGACTTCTGACTAATATCTTCTGTCTTTTGCGTCAACAAATCCATCGCGTTCAGACCATCAAAAGCATCACGCGCATAGAACAATCTGCCTTCAAAAAGCGGCACGAGATCGTTGTCAACATATTTTCGATTTAATGCCGCGCCGCCGAGAACGACGGGCGTTTTTAGTCCGCGTTCGTTCATAATTTCGAGATTGTCGCGCATTACGAGCGTGGATTTAACGAGCAAGCCTGACATTCCGATTGCGTCGGCATTATGTTCGACAGCTGAATCCAGAATCGCGTCAACGTGCTGTTTGATGCCGAGATTTACTACTTTATAGCCGTTGTTGGTCAAAATAATATCAACCAGATTTTTGCCGATGTCGTGAACGTCGCCTTTGACGGTGGCGAGAACCATCACGCCTTTGTTTGATTCGCCTTCGACTTTATCCATAAACGGTTCGAGGAATTTAACCGCCGATTTCATCGCTTCGGCGGACTGCAAAACAAACGGAAGTTGCATTTGTCCCGAGCCGAAAAGATCGCCGACGACTTTCATTCCGCCCAACAGAATCGTGTTGATGATTTCGAGCGCGGGGTATTTTTCGAGCGCGAGTTTCAGATTGTCTTCCAAACCGATCTTTTCGCCTTCGATAATGTGTTCTTTCAGACGCTCTTCAATCGGCAGACTCGCAATGTCCTTCTTCATTGATTTCGTCGTCTTGCCCTCGAACATCGTCGTAAATTCGCCGAGCGGATCGTAAGTTACAATGTCGCCGTCAAATTTCCGGCGGTCGTAGATTAAGTCGAGCGCAACATCAATTTCGTGTTCGTTGAAGCGATTTAATGGCAGAATTTTTGACGCATTAACAATCGCCGAATTCATTCCGGCTTCGACGCATTCGTGCAGAAAGATCGAATTCAAAACGACACGCGCTGCCGGATTTAAACCGAACGAAATATTTGAAACGCCCAAAATTATATTCGCTTCGGGCATTTCTTCTTTGATTTGCTTGATTGATTTGATAGTTTCCGCCGCATTCGCACGATCTTCTTCGATTCCCGTTGAAATCGGCAGCGCGAGCGGATCAAAGAAAATATCGTGCGCGTTGATGCCGAATTTTACCGAATCTTGATAACCTCGACGCGCAATTCTGATCTTGTCTTCGGCGGTTCGCGCCATTCCGTCTTCGTCAATCAAACCGATGACCACGCCCGCGCCATATTGTTTTGCTAATTCAATAACTTTCAAAAATCGCGGTTCGCCGTCTTCGTAATTCGTCGAATTCAAAAGACATTTTCCACCCGCGTGTTCGAGTCCCGCTTCCATTTTTTCCCACTCGGTCGAATCGAGCATCAGCGGAATCGTAACGTTCGTGGCAAGTCTTGAAACCAGCGAATGCATATCGGCAACACCGTCGCGCCCGACAAAATCCACGTTCACGTCCAAGATATGTGCGCCTTCTTTTTCCTGCGATTTGGCGAGATTGACAAGCCCGTCCCAATTTTCCTCTTCAAGCAGATCGCGCATCTTTTTCGAGCCGCTCGCATTTACACGCTCGCCGACGATCAAAAACGAATTATCCTGATCGTAAGGCTGTCGAAAATAAATCGAAGATGCCGACGGCGCGAGTTTGGCATCGCGTTGTTTCGGCGAGATATTTTCGATTTGTTCGCGCAGCATTTTGATATATTCCGCCGTCGTTCCGCAACAGCCGCCGACAATATTCACGCCGAAATCCTTGGCGAAATGAACGACCTGCGCCGTAAAACTCTCCGGCGTTTCGTCATAATGCTGTTTGCCGTCTTTGACTTCGGGCAGACCGGCGTTCGGCAAAACCGACACGGGAATTTCGGAATGTTCGCACAGATATTTGACAGATTCCGCCATCTGTTTCGGTCCCGTGCCGCAATTCATCCCGATCACGTCAATCGGAAACGGTTCGAGCGCAGTCAGAGCCGCACCGATTTCCGTGCCGTTGAGCATCGTCCCGAAAGTCTCAATCGTAACCTGCGCGATGACCGGAATTTTGACTTTATTTGCAGCGAAAAATTCAAAGATCGCCATCAAAGACGCTTTCGTTTGCAATAAATCCTGACAAGTTTCGACAATAAACAAATCCGAACCGCCGTCATAAAGCCCGCGCACCTGCTCGACATAAGCCTGTTTCAAATCCCGAAACGAAATATGCCCGAGCGTCGGCAATTTCGTCCCCGGACCAATCGAACCGGCGACAAACCGCTGATGATTTTTCGTCGAATAATCATTCGCCAAACGCTTCGCCATCTCCGCCGCTTTGAGGTTGACATCGTAAGTTTTTTCGACAATCCCGAACTCCGCCAAAACGACTTCCGAACCGCCAAAGCTATTAGTTTCAATAACATCAACGCCAGCCTCCAAAAAGTCCGTGTGAACGATCTCAATCGCCGACGGCTTCGTATAAAGCAGATTTTCCGAACAATTCTCAAAATTCTGCCCGCCCCAATCTTCAATCGAAAGCTCCTGCGCCTGCAAACTGCTCCCCATCGCACCGTCGAAAACGACGATTTTTTCTTTTAATAAATCTAAAAATTTATTGCTCATAAAATTATTTTTGAAGTTTTGCTTTTACGCCAAGTTTGTCTTTGATAAGTTCTCTCAATGAGATTATTTCACTTTGGTTTTTAAAAAACCTTTTCGGTATTGTTGCGAAAAAATTTTCTTGGCTAAAAAAGATAAAATCTTTTTTAGTTTCGTAAATTTTTAAATAGTTTTCCCAATCTCTAACTGATGAAGCAATCGGGGTTTTGGATTCCACACCTTTTTCGGAAAAAATTGTTTTCGCTGGCTTCATTATTTCTTTTAACTTTTTAGCTTGGAAAAAAATCCGTCTATAAAGATCAAGAACAAACAGGATTGACAGCGTAGCAACAAAAGCGAACATAGCCGAACCGTTATTTTTGATGTCCAAGACATTGAAACCAAGTAAATAACAAAATACGATTCCAAGAACTATCATCAAAAGATATTCCAAAAGCATTCGCTTCCAATGATACCAAAGCAAAACTCGCTGAAAGTCTTTTTCGGTTGATTCAAATTCAACTTCGATTTTCCGAGAATTTTCCATATTCCAAAATTACAAAACACAAAGTGAAAATTCTTAAATATCGCGTTAGCGATTTTTTGAATTTAGCCGTGGGTTTCAACCCACGGGATTCGATAAAAATTTGCGCGTCGCGTCAGCGACGACTGAATATCAACATCAAATTTCAATTGTCGCCGACGCGACACAAATCATTTTCGCACAATTTCCGTGGGTTGAAACCCACGGCTAAATTCACGTTGTCGCTGACGCGACTCTGATACACATCGTCCGAATGCGACTTTTAAACCTGATTTCTACCAAATAACCAAATGATTTCCTTAAATCAACCGAAAATATATTTTTCGTCAACAACATCAATCTCGTGCAATTTCAATAAATCAACATATTCGTCTTCAAAACTTTTGCCTTGATGATGTTGGCGTTGATTTTTAATATACTCAATAACTCGCGGTACAATACTTTTGCTCACGGAAAATGCCGAATAACCGTCTTGCCAACCGAATTTTTGCATTTTCGGAAATTCTTCGTGAATCCACTTTGAAGATTCACCTTTCAAAAACTGTGCAATCTGGCTCGGCGCGTATTTCGGCGGCGAAAGAATCAAAGCGTGAATATGATCTTCGATGCCGCCGATTTGCAAAGCCGTGCATTCGTGTTTTCGCGCAATTCCGCCGATATATGCCCAAACACGATTTTCAATCTCGCTATCAATCCATCGTTCACGATTTTTCGTGCTGAAAACGATGTGATAAAAAATTGATGAATACGTGTTTGCCATAATTCAATTGTCGCTTACGCGACACGACTTTCTTTTCAACCTTTCCGTGCTTTGAAACACACGGCTAAACTCAGATTGTCGCTACGCGACATTTAAACGAATAACTAAAATTAAAAAAAACTCTGCACCAAACAAGCGCAGAGTTTTCGTCAAAATTGATTTTATTAAACTCACGGCTGTTTAGCGGTTTATTTTTCGTGGTCGCAAGTCGCTGTAACTCACCACGTTTGTAAAGTTTGATTTTATAGACTTTGCCAATAACAGTCAATTCGCCGAAACTACCATATTTGACTGACATCCCAAGCAAAACCTTTCAAAATATTTTCACCGGAAACTGAATTCGGATTTTCCAAAATCTCGATTTCACCGTTTTCTCTGTAAACGTGAACTTTTTTCTCGTTCGGATCAATCAACCAACCGAGTTTCACGCCGTTTTCGATGTATTCCTTCATTTTATTTTGAATCGGTTTGAGATTATCGGTCGGCGAACGGAGTTCGATGACGAAATCAGGCACAATGCGCGCGAAAGTTTTCTTTTCGCTTTCTGAAAGACTGTTGTATTTTTCTTTGGGCATCCACGAAACATCCGGCGAACGCTTTGCGCCGTTCGGCAAGGTGAACATCGTTGACGAATCGAAAACAATTCCTGTTTTATCTTTTCTTGACCAATTTCCTACATCAATTAACAGTTCGCTGTTTTTCCAACCTGCTTCGGGACTTGTCGGCGGCACTATTTCCAAATCTCCTTTTTTGTTAAGTTCAAACTTCAAATCACGATGGTTTCGACAAAGATTTTCAAACTGCTTATCCGTCAAACCGCCAAAGTGAAGCTCAACCGGGTTAGCCACCATATATAAAAGTTTTTCGTATTTACTTGCTGTTGTCGTCATTTTTGATCTCCGCTAAAAAATATACAATCTTTGACGCAAAACAATTATAACCTAAAACCGGATTTTGCTTTACTCATTAATTTTCTCCGTATTGATATAAAAATTGCGGTCAACTTCAAAATTTTTTATCTCGCCGTCAGAATTAAAAGTCTGCATTTCTTCGGTCGGCTTTAATACAATTTCTTTACCGTTAATTGTAACGCGAATCGGCATTGCGAAACCTTTGACGACTTTTTCGTATTTGTAAGTTAAAGTTTTTCCGTCTGTTTTATATTGCAGAACCGGAATCATTGTCGTTCGCAGATATTGATCGAAAACTTTGCTCAGATCAATTTCGGCTTTTTGTGAAATGTAAGTTTCGATTTGATTTGTAGTTACGGTTTGATGGTAAAAATCTTTGTTCAAACCTTGCAAAAGGCTACGCCATTTTTCATCGTCGTTTATTATGTGGCGAATTGTGTGCAGAAGATTTCCGCCTTTTGGATACATATCGCCCGAACCTTCGCGGTTCGCGCCGTAAGTTCCGATGATCGGCGAATCGTTGCGGATACCTTTGCGGCTGCCGATAACGTAATCTTCACCTTCTTTTTTGCCGAACCAGTATTCGACGAAAAGATTTTCCGAATAATTTGTAAAGCCTTCGTGAATCCACATATCTGCGGCATCTTTCATTGAAATATTATTGCCGAACCATTCGTGACCTGATTCGTGGACGATGATGAAATCGAATTTGAAACCGATGCCGGTAAAACTCACATCGCGTCCGCGATAACCGTTGCGAAACCAATTGCCGTAAGTCACCGAGCTTTGATGTTCCATTCCGGCGTAGGAAACGGCAACGAGTTTGTAGCCGTCTTCGTAAAACGGATATTTTCCGAACCAATGTTCAAAGGCTTCGAGCATTCGCGGAACTTCTTTAAATTGCTTTTTGGCAACTTCCAATTGATGCGCTAAAACCCAATATTGAATATCTAAATTCCCGCCCACACCTTTATAAGTTTCTTCCCAGTGAACATAGTTTCCGATGTTCACATTCACACCGTAATTATTGATCGGATTTGTAACTTCCCAATGAAAAGTCTTCGTTTTTTCGGCAGTGTTTTCGTCAATTTTCTTCAAACGCCCGTTCGAAACGGCGGCGAGATTTTCGGGAACTGTCACGCTGATCGTCATACCGCGATCAGGTTCGTCGTAACCGTGATCTTTATTTGCCCACCAGATGCTCGCGCCGATTCCCTGCGCGGTCGTGACGATAAAATCATTTCCGAGATCGTCGTGTCCCCATGTCACGCCGCCTTCCCACGGCGGATTTTTGCTTTCCGTCGGTCTGCCTTCGTAAAAAACCGTGATGCTGTCTTCGATGTCATTGGGCAATTCTTTCTCTAAATAAACAAAATAAGAATTGCCTTCGCGTTTGAATTTTAATTCGGAACTTTTGTGCGTGACTTTTGTGATTTTCAAAGGCTCCTGCAAATCAATCTGCATTACGTAGTTTGATTTGACGGTCTTAAACGTGATGACGTTCGAACCTTTTATCATTTTCGTATCGGGAAAAAACTGCACTGAAAGATCGTAGTGTTGCAAATCCCACCATTCGCGCTCCGCCGTAACCGAACCGCGCAGAATTTCTTGTCGGCTCGGCGTTTGTTCGGTTTGAGCGTAGAGTGTTTGAACGCAAAATTGCGATTGTATAAATAGTCCGATGCCGATTGCGAATAATAAAAAAGGTTTACGCATATTTTTTTATTTTTGCTCCATTGTTTTTTTAAATTGCGTTTCGAGTTGATTGATAAACCCGAGAATATTTCCCTGCGTTTTGAATTTTTCTTTCGCCAGATCAAAGGCTTCCTGTCCGCGCGGATCGCCGAGTTTTATAATATTTTGAAAACCGCCGAAAATTGATTGGAAATCGGAATTTTCGAGCGCAGTTTTGAATTGTCCGAAAATCAGCGGAAATGCTTTCGCGTCATCTTTTCCGGTTGCGGCGACGATTCCGAGCGCGTTTGTACGAATATTTGGAGAATAAGATTTATCGGCGTATTTGTAGCCCAATTCGAGCGCACGTTTATCGCCCAAAGTTGCCAAACCGTTCAGACCTGCAACGCGGATTCGATCTCTCCACAAATCAGTATTTACCAATTTCACAAGCGCATCATAAGCCTTTTCGTTTCCTGTTTTGGCAAGCGCATTTGCCGCCGAATCAATCACGCCGTAACTTCTGTCGTTCAAAGCGTTGAAATAAATATCTGTAAATTTCGCGTCTTTTGTTCGTCCCAAAGCCGAAATCGCCGCCGCACGAACGAGCGAATTCTTATCTTTTGCCACAATTTTTAAAGCATCAATTGTCGCTTGTTCAAAATTCTGCGGCGCAATATCCATCGCAAAAGTATTTCCCTGCGGTGTGGTTATCACCTGAATCACATCGCGGCGAATTCCCCAAAACGGCTCATTCAGAATTCTTTGGTTAAATGCCGAAAGGATTTTGGCTTTTTCCGAATCGCTTATATCTTTTGATTTCCAAAAACTTGCCAGTTCATTCATCGCCCCCAAACGACCTAAAACGTCTTTGTCGTTTTGCAGTTGATAAACGAGTTCATCGGTTGATTTCTTAAATTTTAATTCTTTGATCAAAGTTCCTTCGTTATCAAAATCAACGAGCTTCGGTTCGGTTGCGGAAGCAAATGTATAGACATTTTCCGCCTTCGGTTCGATCCAGACTTTTTCGATTCGTCCGTCAATTTCAATTTCCACGAAAGTTCGGAAAAATTCGACTTGCGGATATTCATCAAGCAGATCAAGTTTCTGCGTTTGTTTGACGTTTAAGTTTAATTCTTTTTTCGCCGCGTCATAAGATTTTGTCACTTCAAAAACAGGATGCCCCATTTTGTAAAGCCATTGATCGAAAAACCAATCCATTGATTGTCCGGTCGTTTCTTCGATGGCAATCCGAAGTTGTTCGGTTTGAACGGGTGAACTAGAGTTTTTCGTCAAATAATGATTGAGTGATTTGAAAAATAAGGCATCGCCGAGATGTTTGCGTAACATATGCAGAACTGCGCCGCCGCGCGGATAAGCGTAAGTGTCAAAAAGTCCATCGGCATTCGCATAATATCTCGTTACAATCGGGCGGCGTTGTCCTTGATTCCATGCGTTTAAATATGATTGCTGATTGCTCAAAACATCGTTGTATAAAAACTCATTATGTCCCTTGGATTCTTCGCGCCAAAGTGCTTGAAAATATGTCGCAAAAGATTCGTTGAGCCAAATATGCGCCCATTCGCGCGTCGTCACATAATCGCCGAACCATTGATGCGCGAGTTCGTGCGATTGCAGAGATTCGCTGTCTTGATCGAGCAGTTCGCGCTCGTCGTTAATCAATGTCGGTGTCATCGTTGTCGCCGTAATATTCTCCATTCCGCCGCTAAATCCGGTCGCCACGGTTTGTGCGTATTTTGAATACGGATACTTTACGCCAGTTTTTTCCGAGAAAAATTTGACCATCGCGGGCAGATTTTTCAAAGATGCTTGACCTTCTTTTAATTCGCTCGGAAAAACATAGCTCGAAACCGGAATTCCGGCATATTCACCTTTAACTTCGGCATATTCACCAACGACGATTGATGTTAAATAATTCGCGTGCGGAATATCCATTTTCCAATGAAATGTGCGCGTTCCGTCCGAATTTTCTTTTGTTTCAAGAAGTTTGCCGTTAGAAATAACTATAAAAGGTTTCTCAACTGTTGCCGTCATTTCGCTTGTCGCAAAATCATTGGGTGAATCGTAAGACGGAAACCAAAAACGATTGTAATCGGTTTCGCCCTGCGACCAGATTTGTCTGCGTCCGTTCGGATTTTCCGCCGTCGGTTTAATAAATTTCAAACCGCCGCCGCCGCCGAAGCCTAAAGTATTTGGCACGATTTCGCCCTTTGTTCGATAATCAACAACAAACGTCAGCGGTTCGCCGATTTTATAAACGCGGTCAAGATTTACGGCAAGTGCGGATTTTTCTTCGTCGTATTTGAATGTTAAATCTTTTCCGCCGAGTTTGACGGAGTTAATTACCATCAATCCCGCATCGAGATTTACGGTCTTAAAATCCGGCACGAACGGCGCAAGCGTAATCGTCGCCGTTCCGAAGGTTTGCTCTTTTTCCCAATCAAATTTCAGATCGAGCGCGATGTGCCGCATATCGTAATCGCGGCTGCGAACATAATTTGCGGGCGGAAGTTTTTTTACTTTCTTATCGTCTTGCTTGGCTAAAAATATAGATTGCTCAAATTCAAGCAACGGTCGCGCTATGGCAATTTGTCCAGACAAGAAAAATATCAAAAGCAAGAAAGTTGTAACTTCAAGACGCAAAAATTTTAGATTCATAGATGTTCCTTCAAATATTAAAATCAGTTTTAATGTTCAATTTACAAGGGTTTGATTACGTTTTGATGAAAAACTTTGTTTCAAAAGATAAACCGCAGATGAAATCGAAATTAATTTACCGGAAAACCCGAAGTTTTATGAAACTAAAATCCAGATATTTACAGGCTTATATCTATTTTTTCCAATAAATTTCATCCAAAATTTCGTTTTGATATTTTGAATATCATATCTGCCGATAAAATCATTTTGCTTAAAACCTTTACAACTATAAAATTATTCTCAAATAATCATAAAATATTTTTGCAAACCGCTAAAAAGGTTTCCGTTATTGCTCAATCTGTCTTTAAAATTTTTATCAAATCAAGAAAAGCCCTGTAACTTCTTACAAAATTTGGAATAACTGTTGCGCCTTTGAAAGTTTGTTGATGAAGAAAATTTTCAAATTAAGGCTTGAAAAAAGCAAAAGTCTTTCGCCGAAATTTTCTCTCAACCTAAAAATTTCAAGGAGTTATATTTATGAAAAAGACAGTTTTTGCAATGTTTTTGCTCGTGCTTTCGGCAGCAGTTACATTCGCACAATCAACTACCGGAACACTTCTCGGAAATGTTTCGAGTGCTGATGGTTTGTTGCCCGGTGCAACTGTTACCATTACCGACAATCAAACAGGTCGCGAATTAACAAGTGTTACCAACGACAACGGTGCATTTAAATTTGAAAAACTCAGTTATGGAACATACACGGTAAAAATTACCCAGCAAGGCTTCAAAACCTTTGTTTCTAACGATGTAAAAATTGATGCCAACCGCGAATATACTTTGAATCCGCTTTTGGAAGTCGGTGGTGTCGAAGAGGTTGTCAATGTTTCAGCCGGTGCTGAAATCGTTAATTCGAGTAACGCCGAATTAAGCAACACGGTCAGTCCGCGACAGGTTTTAGATCTGCCGATTAACGGACGCAATCCTTTAGCTTTATTAAACTTACAGGCGGGCGTAAATGCCACGAGCAGTTCGATCAACGGTCAACGCTCATCTTCCGCCAATTTTACACGCGACGGGATCAATGTTCAGGACAATTTCATCCGCACAGGCGGATTTGTTCAGGATCGTCCGTCGGTTGACGATACGGGCGAATTTACCGTTACCACGCAAAACGCTTCGGCGGCGCAAGGCAACGGCGGTTCGACGCAGGTTCAACTCGTTACGCCGCGCGGCGGCAAGGATTTTCACGGCGCAGGATTTATTTATAACCGCAATTCAAAATTTGCGGCAAACGATTTCGGAAATAATGCTTCCGGCACGGAACGTCCGTTTCTGAACCGTAATCAATTCGGCGGAAAAGTTTCGGGACCGCTTCCTTTGCCGGGTTTCGGTGAAGGTTCTCCGACTTTTTATAAAGACAAAGGATTTTTCTTTGTCGCTTACGAAAGATTTCTGCTTCGACAAACTGCGCCGCTCGAAAACCGCGTTTTGCTTAGTCAATTCCGCGACGGTTCATTTTCATATCGCGATACCGGCGGAACTATTCGCAATGTCAATCTTTTAACGGGTGCAGGTTTTAATCTGTCAACGCCTGATAGAGTTACCGCTTTTAATAGTGCCGGCGGAATTTTGCCGATTGACCCGATAATTCAGTCACGTTTCCTGAGCATTACGCCGTCTTCCGGCAATGCCGCGTCTCAAAACGCGATTTCGACGGGTTTTGTAACTCAAAGTTTTGTTTTTAACCAAAATGACAACGATACGCGCAACAGTTTTACAACTCGTTTCGACGTTGACCTTAATGATCGAAACAATCTGTATTTCGTTTATAAATTCAACGACAATGCCGATGATCGGCAAGACGATCCGGGCGGTTTTCTCCAACAACCGTTTGTCGTTCAAGGCGGACCGACATCTTCTTATTTATTAAATTACAATACGATTCTCGGTTCGAGTTTTACTAACGAAGTTCGCGGTGCGTATGTCTATAGCAATCCGTTCTTCACGCAATCGCCTTTATTCCCGACCGATTTTATCATCAGCGGAACTAACGCAGTTTTGCCTTTAGGTTTAACCAGTCCCGAACCGAGTCTTCAGAGTCAAGGACGCAATACCGATCAATACACTTTCCAAGATAATGCTTCTTATTCGAGAGGAAATCACACGATGCGTTTCGGACTTGAATTTAACCGGCAAATCGCCGCTTCGCAGACGAATTTTAATGCAGTTCCGATCTTTAATATTGCGACGACGGCAAATCCGAATACACCTTCTTTAAATCCGTCGCTTTTCCCCGGCGGAATCAGCTCGACTGATCTGGCGGTTGCCGATTCGCTAAGATATTTTCTCGGCGGAATTGTCGGCGACGGCACGGCTCAGGCAAATTTCGTTGATCCGACAACAGGTCCCGTCATCGGTGCGCCAAGCCTTCAGCAATATAAATACAACACTTACGGTTTGTATTTTACGGATCAATGGCGAGTTACACCGAATCTGACGCTAAACCTCGGTTTGCGTTATGATTATTTCACACCGCTTGAAAATTCGAATCAAGTTCTCCTCGAACCCGACCTGCGCGGTGCTGAAACCTTTGACCAGGTTCGTGCCAGATTGCTTGATCCGAATGGTCAATATGTTATCGCCGGAACAAACACGGGTAATCCCGGACAATTATTCAAAGGCGATAGAAACAATTTCGGACCTGTTTTGGGATTTGCCTATACGCCGAACTTTGGCGGAGTTTTAGGTTCGATTCTCGGCAAAGACCGACAAACCGTTATTCGCGGCGGATTTCGCATCGGATACATTAACGACGAATATATCAAAGCCGCAGATAACGCGGGCGGCGGAAATGACGGATTAAATCAAACTGTTTCCGCACTCAATCCGAACGACGGCACGGTTTCGCTCAATGCGAGATTAAGCAATTTGCCGGGTTTTGTTCTGCCGCCGTTTCAGGGTTCAACCATTAGTTTCGCACAGGGAAACGCTAACAACGGTGCTTTCTTTAACACCATTTTTGCGATCAATCCGAAGCTCCAAGTTCAGCAAAATATGGAATACAACTTCGGTATCCAACGCGAAATCGGTTTTAATACGGCGATTGAAATTCGATACGTCGGCGGACGCAGCAACAGTTTAGTGCGCGGTTTTGACTTTAATCAGGTTGATATTAATTCAAATGGATTTCTGCAAGATTTTATAAGAGCGCAGAACAACTGTCGAATTCAAGGCGCAACCCGCCCGAACCCAAACCCGTTCGATCCGCTGCTTAGCTGCACGGACGCAAGAAACAACGGTTTGCCCGGACAAGTTAATTTGCCCGTTTTCGGACAATTGCTCGGTGCATTTTTGAACAATTCAACGATTGTCAACGAAATCAGACAAGGAAGACCGGGACAACTTGCAGCCATTTACATTCAAAATGGTCTTGACGGATTTTTGGATGCCAACGGCAACTTCGTCGGAGTTCCGTTCCGCGCCAATCCGAATGCGGGTCCGGTTGATCTTTTAGATAATTCCGGTCGCTATCGCTACAACGCGCTTCAGGCGGAAATTCGCCGCCGCTTTACTCAAGGCTTATCTTTTCAGGCAAACTATACCTTCCAAAAGATTCTGGGCGATATTTTAAACGACGGTCAGAATCGTTTTGATCCGTTGCTTGATAATGCCCAACCCGGATTGGAATATGCACGGACAAATTATGACCGAACGCATACCGTAAATATCAATACAAACTATGAATTGCCGTTTGGCAAAGGCAAGCGTTTTCTTAATCAAGGCGGTTTGGTTGATAAGATTTTCGGAGGATTTCAAGTTACTTCGATCATCAACATTGGTTCGGGTCCGCCGATTTCGATCAGAGATACCAGCGGAACTTTAAATCGAACAGGTCGTTCTGCCCGTCAGACTGCCAATTCATCTTTATCACTTGATCAAATTCAGGATTTGATCGGTATTTATCATCAAAACGGCAGAATTTACTTTATTGATCCATCTGTCATCGGACCAAACGGTTCGGCAACGGGCGGAAATGTTCAAGGAACTCCGACCGGAGTTTTCCCCGGACAAGTTTTCTTTGCCGCGCAAGCCGGACAAACCGGAAATCTACCGCGATCATTCTTGAATGGTCCGATGTATTTCAACTGGGATGCAGGAATTATCAAAAACATCTCATTCAATGAAAGAATGCGTCTGCAACTTCGCGCCGAGGCTTTCAATGTTTTGAATAATGTCAATTTCTTCCTGCCGACCGGACCTTCCGCTTTGAATGTGGGTGAAGACAGCAATGTTTTCAACATCAGATCGGCTACTTTCGGTCAGATTCCGGCATCGAATAACTACAGTCCGCGAATTATGCAATTCGCACTCCGATTCGAATTCTAAACTTTTTATTTACTGAAGTTTAGAACTATTAAAAAAATGAGAATTGTCTGTTAAAAGGCAGTTCTCATTTCATTTTTTAAGGTTTTTCAAAATATTTTTTTGAGATTTAGCAATATGAGTTTAATTTAATCTGTCTAATTTTAAGAATTGAACTAATTTGATAAATATTTTGCTTGCATTTTATTACTTTTGCAATAATTTCAAGCATCATAATAAATGTAAATTCAGAATTATTTTTTTGTGTAAAGGTAAATATATGTTATACCAAGTTGCGTGAAAAGAATGATTAAAATGGCGGAAACGCGACTGCAAAGAAGTGTGCTGTTAGTGTTATTGAACACGCTCCTTTGCAGTCGCGTTTCCGCCTCGCATCTCGTTTTCTACATCATCCTATTTACGCAACTTGGTATTAATATCCAACTTTCGACGCTGAATCAAAAAATAAAACATTATAAGATCATCATCTAACCCGGATTCAGAACAAACTCAGTCCCATTTTCCGGTTTTTTGCATTTTTCTAATCTTGCGTTTTGCCATTTCGCGCTTGAGCGTCGTCATTCGGTCGAGGAAAATGATTCCGTCACAATGATCTGTTTCGTGCAGAACGCAACGCGCCGTTAAATCTTCGCCGTTAAGCTCCTGAAAATCTCCGTTCACGTCCTGATAACGGACAATTGCCCGCAAATCACGTTTTACCTTCGTATAAATTCCGGGAAATGAAAGACAACCTTCGTCGCCGACCTGTTCACCTTCGACGTGCAGAATTTCGGGATTTATCAATGCAATTTTTTGTGACGAATCTTCTCCGCCCGAACAATCCATTACAAAAAGTCTTTTTGACACAGCAACTTGCGGCGCGGCAAGTCCGACACCGTGCGACGAATACATTGTTTCAAACATATCTTCAACAAGTTTTTTCAGATCTTCATTAAACTCGTCTTCCAAAACAGGTTTCCCAACCGTGAGCAAAACAGGTTCAGGATAATGTGTAATTCTTAAAATCGCCATAACTTCATTTTACAGAGCAAATTGAAAAAGGTAAATGATAAATTTATAACATAAAATGTTTACTCTTTTTTCCGATTTTGAGCCAAACTGCCAGAGTTTTTCTTTTTTTCAGTTCATTTACTGTTTCATTATTTAATCGAAAAATTTGTCTTATATCAAAATCGAAACTTTTTATCACAAAATTTTTCCCGAAACCTGAAAATTCAAGTTTCGATTTCTCAAATTTCGCTAAATCCTTTATCCAAAACGGTTCCATATTTTTCGTCTGCAAAAATTCGGCAAACTCAATTGAGTCTTCGAGATGTTTTTTTACCGATTTCGGATTAAATTCTAGAGCAAATTCTTTAAAATAATTTTCAAAATCTTTTATTAAAAACTTGCGCGTCAAAGGCAAAAACTTTTCAACTTCGCGCAGACGTTTGTAAAAAAGCGATTCGGCAAAAGCCTTGATCTCGTCCGGCAAAATGTCTTTTATATCGGCAATTTCCTGCTCGTTCAAACTATTTTCTTTGCCGATCTTTTCAGGCTCGGACAAAAATTCGCGCCGAAAGTTTTCATCCGTATAAAGCCGCGCCAGTAAATTTTGCTGTTCCAAAAGGCTCATTTTCAAGATGAATCTTAGCAAAAAAGAGTTGGTTCACGAACCAACTCTTTTTTGCTAAGATGTAAATTTACAAAATTAAACGGCAGATGCGCCGGCTTCAGCAACCGTGTGATCGTCTTCAACCGAACTTCCCGAAACGCCGATTGCTCCGATAATATCTCCGTTTTCGTTTTTCAAAGGAATTCCGCCCGGAAAACTTATCAAACCGCTGTTTGAATGTTCGATGTTATA
>JBBSAX010000067.1:0-22384 GCA_038251885.1 Pyrinomonadales bacterium
CGCCTTGCAATGCTTCCAGTAAAGCGCAAGGCGTGACGGGACTGCCAAATCCGGTCGGCGATCCGTTTGCGATTGATTTTGTCGCCCACGAAATGGGACATCAATTCGGAGGCAATCATACTTTTAACGGCAGTTCGGGAAATTGTCCGGCACGAAGCGCGGCAAATGCTTTTGAACCTTCAAGCGGTTCGACGATTCAGGCTTACGCCGGCATCTGCGCTCCGCAGAATTTGCAATTAAACAGTAACGATTATTTTCACGTCAGAAGTTTAGAAGAAATGGTTGCATTTATAACCAACGCGGGAACGGGCGGTTCGTGTTCGGCAAATTCGGCAACCGGAAATACCGTGCCGACGGTCAGCGTTGTTGGCGGAACAACATATAACATTCCGCAAAATACGCCGTTTGCTTTAACCGCCAGCGGAAACGATGGAAATGGCGATGCACTCACCTATAATTGGGAAGAATACGATCTCGGAAATGCGGATGCGTTAGATCAGCCGCCAAGTCCGACAGTTACCGCTCCTGTTTTCAGATCATATCTGGCGACAACTTCGCCGACGCGAAATTTTCCGTCGCTGCAATATATTTTGAACAATAATAATCTTCCGCCGACAACTTATAACTGCGGTGGTCCAACTTGTCTGACCGGCGAAGTTTTGCCGACAATCACGCGAACAATGACATTTCAGGTAACGGCGCGTGATAATCGGGCGGGCGGCGGCGGCGTTAATTCGACAACTGCAACCGTCAATGTTAATGCCGGAAGCGGACCGTTTAAGGTAACGGCGCAAGATTCGTTTGCACCCAATTGGCAAGCCTTAACGCCGCAAACCGTAACGTGGAATGTAGCAAATACGGATGTCGCGCCCGTTAGTGCGGCAAATGTCAACATTTTGCTTTCCACCGACGGCGGCAACACTTTTCCGATAACAATTCTGGCAAACACGCCGAATGACGGAACACAAGCTATTGTAGTTCCGAACAATCCGACAACTATGGCAAGAATTAAAGTTCAACCCGTCGGCAATATCTTTTTTGACATATCAAACGTCAACTTTACGATCACCGCACCGACAGCGGCTTCGGCTTCGGTTTCAGGAAAAGTCGTCAGTGCCAACGGACGTGCCATTAGCCGGGCGGTTGTTACGATTCTCGATACCGCAACTTCCGAAAGACGAACCGCTAGAACAAATCCGTTCGGTTATTTTAGAATCACGGATTTGCCGGTCGGTAATTTCTACGTTTTATCCGTTGCAAGCAAAGGTTATGAGTTTCCGAACAATACGCAAACATTTACTCTAAATGGTGATCTGGCAGATGTAATTTTTGTCGGAAACAATCAATAAAAATGTAAAGAAAAATGAAATAGGAAGGCGAGCATCCCTGCTCGTCTTCCCATTTACAAAAGGTCAGAACCATCTGCGGTAGCGGATGGTTTAATGTAACAACCTTGAGTGATTAGATTAGCAGATCAAGTTAGCAATCTTTAACCACCCGCTACCGCAGGCGGTTCTGACCCGTATATCTAATCTTAATCCGCTCTAATAAGCGATAAATGACACTTTACGTCACCTCTTGATTACCAAAATCTGTTATTAAACGGATTTTGGTAATTTTCCTTTAGACACAACCAAATCCTGAACTTTATAGACAAGTCCATATTTACTGTATTTCAGTCCTATTTTTACTGCAAAACAATTGTGGCACACGGCTTGTATTAGTATCAGCCGTGCCTTAGAAAGGTAGAATAAAAAGACTTAAACAAAAATTTTAGGAGATTGTGAATTAAAATGAAAACAAACCAAAAAGGTTTCTCGCTTATCGAATTATTAATCGTTGTTGTTATTATCGGCATCATTGCCGCTATCGCTATTCCCAACTTGTTGGCTTCGCGTCGTGCGGCTAACGAATCATCATCCATTGCTTCTTTGAGAACACTCACAGGCGCACAGGCTACATATAAATCCAGCAAACCGCTTTTTGCTACGACAATGGCTCAATTAGAAACAGAAGGTTTAATTGATTCGGCTTTTGCAAGCGCAACTACTGCTACAACTGCAAAAAGCGGTTATATTTATGCAATGTTGTCAGTTGGAACAAACACCACCTATTGGGAAGTTACTTCCGTTCCGGTTTCGACAAATGGATTGGGAGCAACCGGCAAAAGATGTTTCTACTCGAATGAATCCGGCGTAATCTATTTTAACGCTGTTCCGTCTGGTGGTAACGTTTGTGCTGCTCCGACCGCAGATGCTTCAAGCCGTGCAGTTTCAACAACAGCAGCACCTGACGGTGGCGCACTCAACAACTAATCAAGTTTGAAAAAACTCAGGTTAATCATCAAAAAACAGAATAAGACCAAGGGTTTTATTCTGTTTTTTTCCCTTTTGAAATTAAGAATTTTTTGGCTGGGAGCGCAGGCATCCTTGCGTGCTGAGCGCAGGGCGCGAAAAAATGTTCGCTTCCTCGAAAGTTGAATAAAGTATAACTGATGTTACGCAAATTGTGTTTTGATATTTTTTGAATTGCCGTCTGCTTTAGCTGACGGACTTGATTGACAGTGGGTTTCCGGCTTTAGCCGAACTTCGACAAATGGCTTTGATCCTTTTATAGATTAAGCTAAAGCAATTCGGATGATTGATATGTTATTTAGTTTTGGCTCAAGCCGAATGTCTTTGTTCAATCTATTCCGTCGGCTAAAGCACGACGGCAATTCATAAGAAAAGACAAAATGCGTAACATCAGGTATAAGTTAGTTTTCGCGCTCACGCGCTCAGCACACAGAATGCGTGCGCTCTCGGCGAACAAGGCTTTTATTTTCAAAGACTAAAAAGAGTTACACAATCGGATAAACTTTATATCTATTAGACATTATTGGAAATAAATTTAACAAAGATTTGCTGTTTTTTTGCCCACGAATAACACAAATAAACACCAATAAAAGCAAAAAAATAAAAAGAATTTTGATAGATAAACAACATTTTGATTTAAACCGAATAAAATTCGTGTTTATTCGTGCCGATTCGTGGGCAAGTTTCTAATTTCCTAAATTGTCTATTGCTTAAAAAAATGATTCAAAAAAAGATAAACAGCGACTATTATTTTTTGATTCTCGTATGTTTTTTTTCAATTTTGATAGTTTTGCCGATTGTTTATTTCGGCATTCCCGACACGATTGATCTGCCGCAACATTACAAATTCGCCCAAACTTATTACGATTCGATAATAGGCGGCGATCTTTTTCCGGGTTGGGCGGGCAATGAAAATTCGGGTTACGGCGACATCGGCATCAGATTTTATCCGCCGCTGGCTTATTATCTGTTGGCTTTCGGCAGAATTTTGACCGGAAATTGGTATGACGCAAGTTGGCTGACTTTTATGTTTTGGATGGTCGTCGGTTGCATCGGAATTTTTTACTGGGCAAGATGTTGGTTTTCAATTAAAGAATCTTCGCTCATCGCCGGAATTTACGTTCTGATTCCGTTTCACCTGCATCAGCTTTTTACGGGATTTAATCAATTTTCCGAATTTGCCGCCGCGTCGCTTCTGACATTTTGTTTCGCCTTTTTGACCAGAATCTTTCAACGCGGAAAATTTACGGATATTTTGGGCTTAGGTTGTTTTTACGCGCTTTTGATAATTACACATCTGCCCTCAACCATCGTCGGCTCAATCTGTCTGTTTGCTTTTTTCTTAACATTTATCAGAAAAAATCAATTTATTCAGCCGTTTGTAAAATCAGCAATCGCCGTGATTTTTGCATTAGGTGCAACATCTTTCTACTGGATCAGATTGATCGGCGAAATGAAATGGCTGAATCATAATGAAGTTGAAAGATTTAGAACAGGAGATTTCGATTTTGCAAAACACTTTTTCCCATCGTCAATTTTCAGTTCAGGCGGCGTTTTTCAATCTCATTTTATTGTTGATCTGATTGTTATTTTTACAATGCTGTTTTTCTTATCGGCGTTGTTTTATTTAATTTTTAGGAAAAAAGAAACGCTCGATTCGGGCAATACAAAAAGTATTTATCAAACGGTTTTGCCAGTCGGTTTGTTTGCCTTTTTTATGTTCACGCCTCTGAGCAAACCGATCTGGGAAGCAATTACTCCGCTCCAAAAAATTCAATTCCCGATTCGCTGGATGCCCGTTGCGGCAATGTGCGGAGCAATGATCTGCGGCGGAGTTATAAGTTATTTATGGAAAGAAGGTTTGATGAAACGAAGACTCTGTTTTCATACATTTTTCATTATTTCCGCGATAGTTTTATTGTTTGATTTGACATACATTTTGCATCCGACATCATTCGTTCCATTGGAAAGACAAAAATTCGAGTCAATTTTAAAGAAACTTCCAAGCGAACAAAGTTTCTCCTGTTGGTGGACGATTTGGTCAAAACCCGAAGCTCTCGCAGTTAAAGAAAAAGTATTGATTGACGGTCGGCAAACTACGATAATTGATTGGGAAAGAGAGAAAAAGGCTTTTGAAATCTCTGAAGGAAATAATGGTTTAGCCAAAATCTCGGTATTTTATTATCCGCTGTGGAAGGCTACGGTCAATGAAAAACCCGTTGATCTGGAAAAAGACTCGAACGGCGCAATATTAATTCCCGTTTCAAAAGAAAAATCCCGTGTTGTTTTATATTTTCAAGAACCGCTTTCCGTCCGAATAGCCGGATATTTTTCACTTTTTACGTGGCTATTGTTAGCCGTGCTTTTAATTTTGAAAAAATCAAATTTTCAAAATTCGATTTTCAAAAATAAATACACTTAACAAAAAGAAAAATTATCCGCGCCGGGAACGCAGGTTGCCAACCTGCATCGTCGCAGAAGCGGCGAAATGACGTTCGGCTAGAATAAACTTTATCAAAATCAAAGGCTTTTTCGTGCTTCCGCACTCATGCAGGTTGGCAACCTGCGCTCCCGGCAAAATGAGTAAAGCTGTCTGAACGCCGCGAAGACCAAAACCGTGTCAGATGAGTAATTGGGAAAATCACAAAAAATGACATTTTATACTGTCAAATTATGTGATTAAAACAAACTATTGTTACTGATTTTCGCATTTTTCACCAATAATTCCGGTTAAATCGCTATTTTATCCGGTTCTAAATGGTGGCACGATTTTTGTAAGTAAAATCTAATGACTGTCAGCGGAACAAACCGGAGTTCAGGAGATTGAAAATTAAAATGAAAACAAACCAAAAAGGTTTCTCGCTTATCGAATTATTAATTGTTGTTGCCATCATCGGCATCATCGCCGCACTCGCTATTCCTAACTTGTTGGCTTCGCGCCGTGCGGCTAACGAAGCATCGGCAATCGCTACACTCAGAACCATTACGGCATCTCAAGCTACCTACAAATCAGCCAACGCAACATTCGGCACATTAGCGCAATTAAATACTGCCGGATTGATTGATTCAATTATCGGTTGCGCTACACAACCTTGTCTCAAAAGCGGCTATTTGCTCTCTTCGGCTTCGGTGGTAGCTAATCCGTCATTCTATTACGATTCAACCGCAACCCCACAATCAAATGTCGGATTCGGCGCAACCGGCAGAAGATTTTTTTATACAAATGAAGCCGGTACAATTTATTTTCGTGTCGCAGCTCTGCCGACTGTCAATGCATCCCGTGTTGTTTCAAACGGAACACCTATCGGCGATTAATTTAAGTAATGGCAAATTGTGAATGGTGAATGGTGAATTAAAAAATCATTAATCCTTTAACAAACTTCTAAATTTTCGAGTGTTTTACAAAAGTTCCGAGTTACTGCTTATAGTCTTTGAAAAATAATAAAACCTGTTCGCCGGGAGCGCACGCATCTTTGCGTGCTGAGTGCGATAGCACGAAAATAGAGATTGCCATTAAAGAAAGTTTCGAGCAACCGAAGATTTTCACGCCGTTTTGCAAACGACGTGGCACGCAAAGATGCGTGCGCTCCCAGCTAAAGTTGATTTTTTATTATCGGATTTATTTTTCAAAGAGTATCAGGTGGAACTCAGAAAACTTTCAAAAGTGTTTCCTACAATCCGTGTTAGCTTGTATAAATCTTTAGTAAAAATATTGTAGAATAATTTCGTCCGAATAATTATTTTGTAAATATCTTTTAATGGTAAACCCGACCGACAATTCCAATTCAATCCAAAAAATTTTAACAATTGCGCGAAACACTTTTTGTGAATCTATCCGCGACCGAATTCTTTACAATCCGGTTTTACTGATAATAATGGGTTATTCATATACTAATTATACCGAATCTGACATAATATAATTGATGAAAAATGAAGGCGAAAAAGTTTTGATTTTATTAAATGGCGAAATCAAAACACCGCCGCTGTCGCATAAAGCAAGACTAGAAGCCGGTTTTCTACTCCGAAAACTGCAACAAGGCGAATCGCTGTCAATGCCGCACTCAAAACCGATGCCGACAATCGGTTCGCATTGCCACGAATTAAGAATAGTTGACGATAATGCGATTTGGCGCATAATTTATCGAACCGATGCCGATGCAATTTTGATATTGGAAGTTTTTAGTAAAAAGACGCGAAAAACGCCGCAAAATGTTATAGATGTTTGCAAAAAACGAATCGGAAATTACGACGATAATTAGAGCAAGTGAGGAAGTTTATAGATGGACAAGGAAAAAAGAAAACATTTAGAAGCAAAAGGTTGGAAGGTTGCTTCCGTCTCCGAGTTTCTCGAATTAAATCCAGAGGAAGAAAGTCTTATCGAATTGAGGTTGGCTTTAAGCAGTGCCGTTAAAAAATATCGTCTTAAAGCCAAATTAACCCAACAAGAAGCGGCGCGGCAATTGCATTCGAGCCAATCGAGGATCGCAAAAATAGAATCCGGCGATGCAAGCGTAAGTTTTGATCTTTTAATTCGGAGTCTGCTCGGTTTGGGCGTTAAAGCCGCAGATTTGCCGAAATTGTTAGAGCAAAATCTCAAATCGGCGGCAAATTCATAAACAGACCCAAGACTTGTGATTTTAATACCATCGGGAAATGTCGCATTTCAATTAGCCGTTTACCGACAATTTATTTACGCAATGAGTTCCACTATTCAAAAAATTTTAACAATCGCGCGAAACACTTTTCGTGAAGCTGTTCGCGACCGCATACTTTATAACCTCGTCTTGTTCGTTTTGCTAATTACGGCGAGTGCGATTTTTCTCGGTGAATTGACCGCCGGACACGAAGCGCGGACGATTGTAAATCTCGGTCTGGGCGCGATGCTGATCTTCGGTGCGTTTATTTCGATTTTTGTCGGTGTCAGCCTCGTTTCAAAAGAAATCGAAAAACGCACGGTCTATGCGATTTTCTCAAAACCAATCGGGCGCGGCGAATTTATCGTCGGTAAATATTTGGGTTTGTGTCTGACTTTGCTCGTCAATGTTTTGATAATGGGCATCGGCATTTCGCTCGCGCTGCTTTATGTCGGCGGAGGAAATCTTGCGCTGATAGTTTGGGGGGCGATTATTTTGATTTATTTTCAACTGGCGATTCTAACCGCCGTTGCCATACTTTTTTCGTCGTTTTCTTCACCCGCCTTGAGCGCACTTTTAACTTTTTCGGTTTTTATCATCGGACATTTCAGCTCGGCTTTGCGCGACTTTTCGGCGACAATGGGTTCGGCTTTTACTAAATCATTTTTTAATTTTCTCTATTATTTTCTGCCGAATTTATCATTTTTTAATTTTTCGGCAAACGCTTCGAGAGGTGAATTTCCGCCCGTTTCGATGATCGGCGGTGCGATTCTTTATGCAATTTTTTACATCTGCATTTTACTGGCGATTACGATCTTGATTTTTCGCAAACGAAATTTTAAGTAGGAATTATGAACTCAAAAAATCCAACAATTTTAGCAATTGTCGTAATTTTACTCGGTTTTGCCGGAGTGTTTTTTTTGAGCGGATTTGTTGAAAAAAATCGTCCGGCGTTGCCCGTTGGTTATGAAGACGAAGATTTGGTTTTCAAAGGCGCGAAAATCAAAGATTTTTCGCTCGGATTAAACGGTTTGATCGCCGATTGGTATTGGATGCAATCGCTGCAATATCTCGGCGGAAAGTTCGCTAAAAATCCCGATGTCAATATAAACATCAATGATATGCGGGAACTTAATCTGACGCTTCTTTATCCATTGCTTGATAATGCAGCAAGTTTTGATCCGCAATTTATGGGAGTTTACGAATACGGCGCGGTCGTTCTTCCCGCAGTTGACACGAATCAGGCAATTAAAATCGTTGAAAAAGGTATCGAAAACAATCCGAAAGAATGGCGGCTGTATAACCATCTGGGTTATATTTACTGGCTCAACGGCGATTACAAACGCGCCGCCGATGCTTATGAAAACGCCTCAAAAATCGAAGGCGCATCGCCTCTGATGAAATCAATGACCGCAAAAATGAAAAATGAAGGCGGAAGCCGCGAAACCGCCCGTTCGATTTATCAACAGATGTTTGAAGAAGCTTCAGATTCTAATACCAAACAAACCGCCGAACTCTTTCTGTCAAGACTTGATGCGTTTGATGAAATGGATGCGATAAATACGGTTTTGCAAAATTTCAAACAAAAAAATACTCGCTGCGCCAATGATTTAAGCGAGATTCTGCCGCTTCTGACAAACATAAAACTGCCTGACGACAAAGATTTTCGGGTTGATAACAGCAAAAATCTGGTTGATCCGAGCGGTGCGCCGTATATTTTAGAAAAGGAAAATTGCACGGTTCAATTTGATAAAGATAAAACAAAATTGCCTTTGAATTGAAATTTGCCGGGAGCGCAGGCTGCCAGCCTGCATAAGCGCGTGAGCGCGAAAAAGCCTTTGATTACAATAAAATTGATTTTATTTCAAACGCCATTCCGTCGCTTGCGCGACGATGCAGGTTGGCAACCTGCGCTCCAGTCCTTAGTAAAAACAATATGAGCTACATCGTTGAAATCGAAAATTTATCAAAAGACTACGAAAAAGGATTTTTTAAAAAGCAAAAAATCCGTGCGCTTGACGGTTTGAATTTGCAGGTCGAAGGTGGGCAAATCTTCGGTTTTTTGGGCGGCAACGGCGCGGGAAAAACGACAACGATAAAGATTCTGATGTCTTTGATTTTTCCGACCGAAGGCAATGCAAAAATTCTCGGACACGATATTTCCGATGTCAAAATGCACGGACGAATCGGTTATTGCCCCGAAAATCCGTATTTTTACGATTATCTAAAAGCGTCCGAATTGATGTTGTATTTTGCCGAACTTTTTGGAATCGAATCTGCCAAACGCCAGCAAAAATGCGAAGAACTTTTAACCAAAGTCGGTTTAGCGGAAAAAGATTGGAATAAACAATTACGGAAATTTTCCAAAGGAATGCTGCAAAGAGTCGGACTGGCGCAATCTTTGATAAACGATCCTGAAATCGTTTTTCTTGATGAACCGATGAGCGGACTCGATCCAATCGGACGGCGCGAAATCCGCGAATTGATTGCCGAACTGCGCGAAAAAGGCACGACCGTTTTTATGTCAACGCATATTTTGTCGGACATCGAAGCACTCTGCGATAACGTCGCCATTTTGCGAAACGGCAAACTTGCCGCGACCGGAAATCTGCACGATTTGCTCACTAAAAGCGGAGAAGTTCAATCTTTTGAAATCGTCGTCAAAAATATCCCGGCGGAAAAATTAAAAGATTCGATTGGAGAAATTTCCGGTGCGGAAATTTTTACCAAGGCAAACGGCGCAAATATACAGGTTACCGATGAAAACGACATCGAAAAAGTCTTGCAAATCGTAAAAAAATCGGGTGGAAACCTCGTTTCGGTTCAGCCCGTCAAACAATCTCTCGAAGAACTGTTTGTAACTATAAATGATTAATTGCGGATTTTAATTAACCATTCACCATTTACAATTTACCATTATTACTCAGTTTTTATCGCCGTAACCTTCCAACGAATCATTGCACGGTCGGCTTTCGGATCGAAACCGTCGAGCGTCTGCACGATTTTTATCGAATCGTTCGGCGGCAAAACATTAACTTGCAAACCCGGAACAACAACCACATTTTTTTCTTTAACCACTTTATTTTGCTGATCAACAACGCTTAAATTAACCTGCAAAAGCGTGATCTTTTTGTCGCTTTTATTACGGATAGTTGCCGGAACGCTCATCATAATAGTTCCCAATCCCGTATATGCTTCCGTTGTATTGTCGGAATCGGTTGTAAAAATTATTTGCTTTGAAAATTCCTCAAACCCCGGCGCACCTTCGATTAATGAGCCTTCGAGAATTTTCCGGTTTTGCTCTTCCAATGTCGGCTGAAAGGATAAAAGATAGACCGCGCTGCCAATCAACAAAAAGGCAAAAATCAACGCGCCGATCATTACTTTATTAATTCCCTTTTTCTCTTTTTTCTCGTTTAAAAATGTTTCCATAAAAAATTAGACACTCATTTTCGGAAAATGTTTCTTTAGGTTATCATTTTATTTACAAAATTTGTAAATCGAACAATGTCTAAAGCCACCGCAACAACTTTTCTTAACGAAAAATCTCTGCCGAAATATGTCGAAGTCGCTCTGCCACTGCCTCTGAGACAAACTTTCACATATAGTTTGCCGGTTGGTTTGAGTGAAAATATTGAAGTCGGCTCACGGGTTCAAGTTCCGTTTGGCAAAAGAAATTTGACGGGTTATGCGGTGATTTTGCACGAAAATTTGAGTCAAGAACTTGAGATCGAAGAATCCGCCGTCAAAGACGTTCTCGAACTGCTCGATGCCGAACCGCTTCTGACCGAAGAAATAATTAGATTAACTCAATGGACATCGGACTATTATGCATCTTCCTGGGGCGAAGTTTTGAAGGCTTCGCTGCCCGCCGGAATTAATCAGACGACGGAAAGAATGTTTTCAATTACTTCGAGAGGACGCGATGAATTGACCAAAGTTTCGTCCGCGAAAACATTAAAGGTGCAGATTTTAAATCTTTTGGTCGAAAATGGAGAAACGGCAAACCGCGAAATCGTCAAAAAATTCGGCGCGTCAAAAGCAAATCGCGCGATTCGTGAACTTTTGAAGGAAAGTTGGATAAATGTTTTTCATCGAACTTTAACCATTCAAACCAAACCCAAACTCCGCAAAGCTGTTCGACTGCTTTCGCCCGAAAACCACAAAGATGACGTAAAACCTTTGACCATAGCGCAGGAAAAAGTTATTGAAACGCTACTCGAAAATGACGGCGAACTTCTTTTTACCGATTTGATCGAACTCGCCGATGTCGGCGCGTCGCCGATAAATACGCTGGCAAAACGCGGTTTGGTCGAAACTTTCGTTCAAGAAGTTCGCCGCGATCCTTTAAGCGAAGTTAAACTGCCGGAAATTAAAGATTTGATTTTAACCCACGAACAATCAGCGGTTTTATCAAAAATTATTAAGGCTTTAGATTCCGAAAAATATAAAGCGTTTTTGCTCCACGGCGTTACGGGCAGCGGAAAAACGGAAGTTTACATTCGCGCAATGCAAAACGCCTTGAACAAAGGAAAATCGGCGATGATGCTCGTGCCGGAAATCGCTCTTACGCCCGTTTTTTCCAAAAGACTTCGGGTTGTCTTCGGCGATGAAGTGGCGATTCTGCATTCGGGACTTTCGACTGGCGAACGCTTTGACGAATGGCGAAGAATCAGAAGCGGAAAGGCGCGAATAGCCATCGGAACGCGCTCGGCGGTTTTCGCGCCGCTTCAAAATACCGGCTTGATAATTATTGACGAAGAACACGACGGTTCATATCGCCAACACGAAATGCCTTTTTATCACGGGCGCGATGTCGCCGTCGTTCGCGCACATTTTGCCGATGCGGTCGTCGTTTTGGGTTCGGCTACTCCTGCTCTTGAATCTTTTCATAACGCACAGATTGGAAAATACGAATATTTGAGTTTACCGAATCGCATCGGAAATCGCCCGCTTGCCCGCGCCGAATTGATAGATATGCGAAAAGTTTTCAAGGGTTCAAACGATTCGGTTTTTTCGCCGCAATTGATCGAAGCAATCGAAGAAACGCATTCAAAAGGCGAGCAATCAATAATTTTACTCAATCGGCGCGGATTTTCGAGTTTCGTTCTTTGCCGAACCTGCGGCGAAACGATTCGCTGCGGAAATTGCGACATTACGCTGACTTATCACCGCCGCGACGCAAAACTCGTCTGTCATTACTGCAATCACAAGGAAAAAGCACCTAACAAATGTCCGCATTGCGCGGGAAAATTTCTATTTTTTGTCGGCGAAGGAACGGAACAGATCGAAAATATTTTGCAAAGAAAATTTTCTCACCTAAAAATCGCCAGAGTTGACCGCGATTCGACAAAGCGCAAAAACGAATTGGAAAACACACTTTCCGCTTTCAGCCGGGGAGAAATTGATATGCTCGTCGGCACGCAGATGCTTGCCAAAGGACACGATTTTCATAATGTTACGCTCGTCGGCGTGATCTCTGTTGATACAGGTTTAGGACTTCCCGATTTTCGTTCGGCGGAAAAAACCTTTCAACTTCTAACTCAAGTCGCCGGACGCGCCGGACGTGGAAATCTTCAGGGAAAAGTCTTGATTCAAACTTATCATCCAGAACATTATGCTCTAAAACATTCGCAAACACAGTCTTATGAAGATTTTTATGAAGTCGAAGTAAATTTCCGAAGCAAACTAAAATATCCGCCATTCGTCGCGCTCGCTTCGATTTTAATTAAACATCCGAATTACAACTACGCTTTCGACAACGCGCAGATTTTGAAAGAATCTTTGGTCAAAATGAACAAAGAAAGAAATTGTGTAATTTTAGGTCCCGCGCCTGCGCCGCTGGCGAGATTAAAAGGCGAACACCGTTTGCAGATTTTGATAAAAGCCGGAAACCGCACAAAATTAAGAGAAACATTAGATTTCGCGCTCGCCGAAGCTGAAACGAGATTCTGCGACCTGAAAATTGTTTATGTCGAGATTGATCCGATAAATTTAATGTAAACCTTGACCGGCAGATACGTAAAAATTTATTTTTTATGCCGTTGTTTAAAAAAATGCGTTGAAGGCGTTTTCAATTCTTTGTCAGATTTTTGCTTTTTTCATTTAATTTGTAGAAATTCAGGATAAGTACCGAGGTATTTTTACAATATTCCGCAGACCTTAATTAACAAGTTTTATCCACACAGAACCGCGCCGCCGTTGATGTTTAGAACTTCGCCTGTAATATGGCGCGACCAATCGCTTGCTAGAAAAACAATTGAGAGCGCAACATCGTCGGCAGTTGCGACGCGTTTTAGCGGAACTGCGTCAACGATTCTTTGAAAAAAAGTCGGATCGTTGAAAACTGCGTCGTTCAAACCCGTATCAACCCAACCCGGCGCGACGCAGTTGACGCGGATATTCGGCGCGAGTTCGTTGGCGAGTGCTTTTGTAAAAGAGATTTGTCCGCCTTTTGAAGCCGCGTAATTTGAATATCCGGCTTCACCGCGCTGTCCGGCGGTTGATGAAACGATGACGATATTTCCCGAATTTTGCTGTTTGAAGTAATCGCTCACCGTTTTGCAAACCGTCCATGTTCCTTTCAAATTCGCGTCCAAAACTTTGTCCCAAAGCGACTCAGACATTTCATTGACCGGCGCACCTTCCCAGATTCCGGCGTTGGCGACCAAAAGATCAATTTTGCCGAATTTTTCAATTGCAGCATTTGTTAAATTTTCAGCGTCCTCTAATTTTGAAACGTCGGCTTTGACAGCAATTGCTTCAACGCCGAATTCGCGGCAACTCGCCGCAACTTCTTCGCCGTCCTGCGCGTGCTGAAAATAATTGACAACCACATTTGCGCCGGCTTCTGCAAGTCTTAAAGCAGTTGCCCGTCCGATGCCGCGCGATGCGCCTGTAACGATTGCGGTTTTTCCGCTCAATAAATAATTCGGTAGTTTTTTATCTACAATTTTTTCGCTCATAATTTTATTTTTAGAGCAGAAGCTCGCTCGTAAGCAAGGGCGCGAGAGATTCAGCTTAAATGCGCCCTTGCTTACGCGCGGGCTTCTGCCTTTGAAGACTCACACGCAAAAATCTCCCTCAAAATTTCGTTCGTTTTCTCAGTATCACTCAAAAAAGCGTCGTGTCCGTCGTCGGAAATGAGTTCGATAAACTCTATATTTACGCCATTTTTTTGAAAAATTTCGGCGAGAGTTTTGACATCTTTTGACGGAAAAAGCCAGTCACTCGAAATTCCGATCAGATAAGTTTTTGCTTTTATTGTTTGAATTTCTTCATCAGATAATTCAAATAAATCCATTATTTTCGTGATTAATTTATAGCTTTCCGTGTCAAATCTTTGTTGAAAAATCTCGCCTTGATAATCGAGATAACCTGCGATGTCAAAACGATGCTCGTAATCAAGATGCGGATTTTCGCCATTGCGATTCGGTTTTCGCGCAAATCTTCCGTCAAAAAGTTCGGCGGATTTGTATGAAAGCATTGCAATCTGCCGTGCAAATCCGATGTCGTTAATTTTTAAAGCCTGCCGCTGCAGATGATTGAGTGCCAAACCCATCGGCGAAAGCGGAGTTGCACCGATCGCCACGCATTTTTCGGTCAAATCGGGAAAATCCGAAGCGAATTGCAGTGCGAGCATTCCGCCGACCGAACCGCCGACAACCGCTTTGAATCTTTTGATTCCGAGATATTCCATCAATTTGTGATTTGAACGAACGATGTCTTTCGTCGTCAGAATCGGCGGCTTTTTTCCGCGTAATTTCGCTTTTTTATTAAGAGTTTTCGCCGATGTCGAACCGTAACACGATCCGAGAACATTGACGCAAACGAATGCAAAACGCGATGTGTCCAAACCCAATTCCGCGCCGAGAACTTCGCGCCACCATTCGGTAATTCTCGAACTTCCGGTCAGCGCGTGAAACACCAAAACGGCATTCGATTTGTCCGCATTTAATTTGCCGTAAATCGTGCAGCGCAGATCAATCGAATCAAGCGTTTCGCCGCTTTCGAGTTTAAAAGGCTCGACAAATTTAAAATCTGTCTCGAACATAATTTTTTATTCCCCACAAAGATACAAAGGTCACAAAGATCAGCGAAGACAGGATTTAAAACTTTGTGTCCGTTGTGTCTTTGTGGTGAAATTCTTTAAGCATTCGCCGCGTTCGTCGTTTCCTGTTGGCTTAATTTCAGAGCGTTTTCAAGATCAGCTAAAATGTCCCGAATGTCTTCGATTCCGACCGAAAGCCGAATCAGATCGGGCGAAACTCCGGTTGATGTTTGTTCTTCTTCTGTAAGCTGCGAGTGCGTCGTTGAAGCTGGATGAATTACCAAAGATTTTGCGTCGCCGATATTTGCCAGAAGCGAGAAAAGTTCGACCGAATTGATGAATTTTTTGCCCGCTTCATAACCGCCTTTGATGCCGAATGTAACGAGCGCACCTGCACCATTTGGCAGATATTTTTGGGCTAACTCGTAATACTTACTCGATTCCAAACCCGGATAATTTACCCATTCGACCAGATCGCTCTTTTCAAGATATTTCGCTACTTCGAGCGTGTTTTCCGAATGTCTTTCCATCCGCAGATGCAGAGTTTCCGCGCCTTGAAGCAATAAGAACGAATTAAACGGCGAAAGACACGCGCCCGTATCGCGCAAACCTTGAACTCGCGCTTTTAAGATAAACGCCAGATTTCCGAAGGCTTCGGCGTAAGAAATTCCGTGATAACTCGGATCGGGTTCGACAAAATCGGGAAATCTTCCGCTCGCTTTCCAGTCGAATTTTCCGCCGTCAATGATAATTCCGCCAATCGTCGTGCCGTGTCCACCGATAAATTTCGTCGCCGAATGAACGACAATATCTGCGCCGTGTTCAATCGGTCTGACGAGTGCAGGACTCGGAGTTGTGTTGTCAATAATCAGCGGCAAACCGTTGCGATGCGCGATGTCGGCGAGCTTTTCGATGTCAATAATATCGAGCTTCGGATTGCCGACCGTTTCGGTGTAAATTGCTTTCGTTTTATCGTTGATCGCGGCTTCAATTCCTTCAAAATCCGCGCCGTCCACGAAATGGAATTTGATTCCGTATTTCGGCAAAGTGTGATGAAAAAGATTATAAGTTCCGCCGTAGAGCGAAGTTGTCGAAATGATTTCATCACCCGCGCTCGCAATATTCGTGATCGCCAGAGTTTCTGCCGCTTGTCCCGAAGCCGTCGCAAGCGCGGCAGCTCCGCCTTCGAGCGCGGCGATTCTCTGCTCGAAAACATCGGTCGTCGGATTCATAATTCGCGTGTAAATATTGCCGAATTCCTGCAAAGCGAAAAGCCGTGCGGCGTGATCGGCATCGTCAAAACTGTAACTCGTCGTCTGATAGATCGGCACGGCACGCGAATTCGTCGCCGAATCCGAACTCTGTCCCGCGTGAACTGCCAATGTATTGAATTGATAATTTTTCGATTGTTCTTCTGACATCTTTATTTCTCCTTTTTTTCGCCACGAGCAGACACGAAAGTTCACGAAAAAGTTTAAAAAAATTTCGTGTTTTTTTGTCTTTGTTCGTGGCAAATTTCTTTCTGCGAGTTTCGCGCAAAAACAAAAAAGCCATCGTGCTAAAGATTTGCACGAAGGCTTTTTTTCAAAAGATTCTTTCGTTTATTTCGGCTGTATAATTCATCGCCGAGGTTCTTTAGCAGTTTTTAGCGTGGTGCAAGTTTCCTTTAAATCGCCACGTTTTCTGATTTTCAATTTTTAACTTTTTACAAAACGTGCCGCATTTTATTTAATAATACGACAACAAATTGATTTATTTTGCAAAATTCGTTTGCTCATAAAAAGTTAAATCTTCAACTCGTCGTTGGTAAATTTTAAGCTATAACAATTGTTTGAAAGTTGTCAAACCGAAAAAGTTTGAATTTGCGAGTATTCAGCTTCTTTATCAACCAAAAACATTTTGTCAGCACCGGAATAATCAAAATCAACGGAAGCAGATAGATATAAAAATGATTGAATTCTTCAATAAATTTGCCGTCAAACAAACCCTCGAATATAATCCCGGCAATATTCAACTTTGCTGAGATTACAGATCAAAAAAAAGTCGCAACAGAATTAGGCATTGCAGTTCTTTTTCAAGTTTAGATCAAAGTTTTAGTCGAAAAGCATACCGGACTTTGATGTTTGACGGTTGGCTCTCGAAGCGAAAAAAAGTCCGCCGAAGATGATTGCGGCTAAAATGCTCAGCAATGCATAAGTTTGATTATAGGTCGCTCCCGGAATCGAAACTTCGTAAAACAATCCGTAATAAATAAATAATCCGACTGCCGTCAATGCTAAAGTTAAAAATAAAATCTTTGTCATAATTGTTTCCTCCTTTTTTTCGTAAAATTGTTTTTCTAACTCATTTTCGGTTATCTTTTCGCTAAGTTTTCGAGTAGCGGATTTTTCATCGTGTCTAATCTGCGAAAGTATCAGATTCATTTTTAAAAGTTTGCAAGCCGTATGCCGTTCATTTAGCAACTATGTGAAATAGTGATCAAACCTATATGTTTATTGGAGAATATGAATTTTTTAAATGAGAAAAAGTGTTTCCCCGGAATCTTGACAAAAGGCGCAGTATGAAACGGTGCTGTGGCATTTGTCCACAATTTGAAAATTCGCGTTTGATGAAATTTTATACATCGAGCGAAGGATCGGCGGCACGGTATTCGTCGAGTTTGCGATAGAGTGTTTTGCGGTCAAGGGCGAGAATCTCGGCGGCGCGGGATTTGTTGCCGCCGGTTTCGCGCAGGATTTCCAAAATGTAGTCGCGTTCGAGTTCGGCAAGCGTCAGATGTTTGTTTTTCGATCTGGCGATCAGCGCGGCTGACGCGCCGCTTTTGCGAATTCTTTCGGGCAAATCTTCCGGTGTGAGAATCGCGCCGTGTGTCAGTGCGACGGCGCGTTCGACTGTATTTTCGAGTTCACGGACATTACCCTGCCACGGATACGCAGTCAAAACGGCGAGCGTTTCGGGCGCAATTTCCAGAGCGTTTTTGCCGAAAGAATATTTGTTCAAAAAATGTTCGACGAGCAAAGGAATATCGAAAGCGCGTTCGCGCAAGGGCGGAATATGCAGATGAATGACGTTAAGCCGCCAGTATAAATCTTCGCGGAAACGATTTTCGGCGACTTCCGTTTCCAGATTGCGATTAGTTGCCGCAATCACGCGAACTGTTACCTTTTTTTCAAAATCGGCACCGACGCGGCGAAGCGTTCCTTCCTGAAGCACTCGAAGGAGTTTCGGTTGAACGCTCAGAGGAAGTTCGGCGATTTCGTCCAAAAAAATCGTGCCGCCGTCCGCCGCTTCAAACAGTCCGGCGCGTGAAGATTTTGCGCCCGTAAAGGCTTGTCCGGTGTGTCCGAAAAGTTCCGATTCGACAAGTTCCGACGGAATCGCGGCGCAGTTGACGGCAACGAATTCGCCTTTTTTTTCCGATGCCTGATGCACGGCGCGGGCGACGAGTTCCTTGCCCGTTCCCGATTCTCCGGTAATTAGAACATTACTCGCGGCACGTCCGGCACGGCTTATTAAATCAAAAAGCTCGCGCATCGGACGCGATGCACCGATAATTTTCTCCGGCGCGTCCGTCGTTTCACGCCGCAGACGCGCAGACGCTCTTGCTGCTTCGCTTTTTTTTAAAGCCTCGCGCGAAACTGCCAATAAATCATTCATCTGCACGGGTTTGGTCAGATATTGATACGCTCCTTTCTGCACGAGTTCAACCGCCTGTTCGACCGAACCGAACGCCGTCAAAACAATTACCGGAGTTTCGCCGCGCCGCGTCCGAACGCTTTGCAAAACCGCGTCGCCCTTTAATTCCGGCATCTGCATATCGGTTACGACCAGATCAATCATTCGATTTTCGTTTGCCAAAATTTCGAGTGCGATTTTTCCGTTGGCAGCGGAAACGACTTCAAAACCTTCGTCTTCAAAGATTTCTTCGATCAATTCGCGCAAATCTGCGTCGTCTTCGACTATTAAAATTGTTTCGTTCATAATTTTTTTGTCAAAATAGGTCAGAACCGTCTGCGGTAGCAGATGGTTTAAGATTCTTAACTCAAAGCTTCTCAATCAAATATTTCAAGTCAGCGAATTCAACCGCCCGCTACCGCAGACGGTTCTGACTGTGGCAGAAAAACCGTAAATGTCGCGCCGCCGTTTTTATTATTGACGGCTTCGATAAAACCGCCGTGTTCCTCGATGATTCGGTATGCAACTGCCAGACCCAAACCCGTGCCTTGTCCGATGTCTTTGGTTGTATAAAACGGATCGAAAATTCTTTCCAGATGTTCGGGCGCGATGCCGCCGCCGTTGTCGGTGAACTTTACGACGACAAAGTTTCTATTTTCGCGCTTTTGTTCGCTCAAAACGATTTCAATTTTGCCTCCCGAATCGTTTTTATTAAGAATTGATTGACGGGCGTTTTGCAGAATATTTATCCAAACCTGGCGCAAAAAATCAGTATCGGCACGGGTTTTGTAAATTTTTCCGGCGGAAATTTCCACTTCTATTTTTTCTTTTTCAATATTTAATTCTTCGATAGTTTCACGCAAATGTTCGTTTAAACTGACAATTTGCAAATTAAAATTAAAAGGACGCGCCAGCGTTAAAAGTTGGCGGACGAGATTCGTAATGCGTTCGGTTTGACGGCGGATTATGTTTAAATTCTTCGTTCTTTTCTCCGGCGTGATTTCGGCGTTTTCCAGAATCTGCGCGGCGCGTGCATCAATCACGTTAAGCGGTGCGCCGAGTTCGTGCGCGACTCCGGCAGCGAGTCTGCCGACCGACGCAAGCCGTTCGCTGTGGCGCAAACTTTTTTCCATCTTCAGACGATTTTCAGATTCAATTTCAGCAAGACGGTTTTGTTCGGCGAGATTGTCAGCCATTTTGTTAAAAGTCACAGCTAAGACAGCAAGTTCGTCCTTTGTCTTCGGAACTTCGACGCGATAATCGAGATTACCGCCGCCGAGCATCTCCGCGCCTTTCAATAATTCCTGAAAAGGCTTGGTCAGACTTCGGTTTAAAACCAGTACGACGACAAGAAAAATTACGGCGAGTAAAAACAGCGTCGTTGCCAGCCAATTAATGCGGGCGTTAAAAATTTCAGCTTCGATCAGATCGAGCGGTTTGACCATTTCCAACGCGCCGCGTTTTCCGTTTCCTAAATTGACGGGCAGAATAACCGAAATGTATTTGTGTCCGCTTGTATTTCGCGTAAATTCGACGGCTTCGCCCGTTTTCAAGATTTCGGGCAGTTCAGGCGGCTGGCGAAAGATTTCTTCGCTCTCCGGCTGTGAGATTTTTATCAATCCGCCGGTTTCATCAAACAGTAAAACAGCATAAATGCGGCTGTTTTCGCGCAGACGGTCAATCAAGTTTTGCGATTCACGAGTGCGCCCGTCGGCGTAATTTTCTTCGAGCGCAGTTTGCAATGTGACGGCGTGAGCGCGAAGTTCGTCGCGCAAGGCTGATTCAAGACCTGACTCTCTCTGCAATAAAAACAGAAAGCTGGTAAAAAACATCACCAAACCGACTGTGATGGTCAGCAAAAATATCAATTTTGCGCTAATGCTCATAAAATCTGAAAGAATTGCCGGTAAGCCGTTGTCATTCCGGTCGCTCGTTTTTTAGTGTGGCATAAAGCTACAGTTGCGTTGAAATATACCTCAATCGAAATTATATCTGAAAAGGATTTATTGTGATCAACCGTTTCACGCCAAATCCTTCAAATGATTTATTCTAAACATCTTACCTAATAAGAATAAATTATCTCAAAGGATGAAATTCTCTTTTCATTCTTTGGCACTGCTCTTGCCATTATCGTTCCACGAAGGCGGCAAATAAAAATGCCGACATTTAACATGTAGAAAACGAACAAAGGGAATAGAGTTTTCAACAATCTCCGAGCAGAAAAAGGCGGCGTTTATTAATTCGAGATGAACGGAAAACTGCGGGCAATATACGAGAATAATGACGGTTTTATAATAAAACCGATTTTACGCAAACCGCGCTGTTTCTTCGAAATCACTGAACGCCGCCTTTTTTGTATCAAGATTTTTAATTTGAAAGAGGAGAAAACCTTTATGACCGCATTTTTAAGACGGGCAATTATAGAATACAAGCGCAAAACCGAAATGAAGAAAAATTTTATCGAACATAACCGGAAACGGCGGAATACTTCTATTTAACATTCTGGCTCGATGAGCGACCGACAGACGATTTGTTTGAAAAAATGAATCAAATTCTAAATGAATGGTTGGACGCGATGCCGCTCAATACGCGCAATCGCTGGCGCAACCGGCTTTTGCAGGCGTGTCTTGATGTCGCGCACGCTTCGCCGCGCATCGGTTTTGCGGCGGGAAAACTTTCAAACGTCTGCCCGGATGAGAAACGGGGAATTATGCAGATCAGTCGTCGTTTAGGATTTATGCCGACGGTTTAACATAATTTATATTTCAAATTTATTAAAGAAACAGGAATCAAAAACAAATATGAAAACAAGAGGAAAAATTTTACTTTTTACGTTTTTAAGTTTATTCGCCATTACATTTTTTACGGTTGTCGGCGAATCGCAACAGAAGCCGCAAACCGCAGAACAGAAAACGCGGCGAACGAGTGAAACGCAAACAAAAGAAAGTCAGATGCAGATGACACCGCAAATGGCTTTAGAAATTTTGAAAAAAGGCAACGAGCGGTTTGTCAATAATGTTTCGCTCAACCGCGATTTGCAGCAACAGGTCAGAGAAATCTCCGAGGGGCAGTATCCGTTTGCAACGATCTTGAGTTGTCAAGATTCGCGCACGTCGAATGAGCAGATTTTCGATCTCAACAAAGGCGACGCATTCAGCATTCGCATCGCCGGTAACATCGTCAACGACGATATTTTGGGCGGAATGGAATTCGGCTCGAAACTGGCGGGCGCGAAATTGATCGTCGTCATCGGTCATACAAAATGCGGCGCGATATACGGTGCGTGCGACAATGCAAAGCTCGGCAATCTGACCGGATTGCTCGACAAAATCAAACCCGCCGTTGATTCGATTCCCGATTCGATTCAGCCGCGTAACTCGAAAAACAAAGAATTCGTTGATTTGGTAACCGTTGCCAACGTCCGCGAATCAATGAAACAAGTTCGCGAAAAAAGTCCGATTTTAAGAGAAATGATTGATAAAGGCGAAATCGCTCTGGTCGGTGGAATTTACAGCGTTTCAACCGGAGAGGTGAAGTTTTTCGATAAATAGATGCTCGGATAAATCGGGAAACAATTACAGTCCTGAATTTCAAGCGGGGAAGGTTATGAAAAAAAGACACGGAATTAAAATTATCAAAAGAGAAGAACTCGATAAATTAAACCAGACGAC
>JBBSAX010000068.1:0-22303 GCA_038251885.1 Pyrinomonadales bacterium
TGTTCATTCGACCGCGCCGTGTCGCTCATCGGTTCGCTCGGCAAAACGGAGGTCGAATCAATGCTCTCGGAAGACAAAGGCGCAAAAATGACCTGTGGATTCTGCAACGAAACCTACACGCTGGATGAAGAAGATTTGCAAGGGATTTTGGATTCGGAAAAGTAAAAAACTATTTCGCAAAGCTACCTTTTTCCCGCCAAAATTGTCTGACTCTCAAACGGCTGACTTTGTTTCTCTCATTCGCGTCATAAGATTTACCGAAGGCAAATGCCGTTTCGAGATTGTTCATTTCGGCAGAAATTATTTTCGCCTCGTTTGCCGAAATTCCCAAAGCCTTTTGCAAAAACCTCGTCGCATTTGCGTTTGACTGAAGAATGTAAATAAACTCGAGCATTTCCGCAAAATCGAAATCGCCCGAATCATAATCGTCCGGCGACTGCGACATCAAAAACACCGACGCGCCTTTGCTTCTGATCTCTCTTATCAATCTTTCGAGAATCGCATTGCGCCGTTTGTCCTTCAAAAAATGATGCGCCTCGTCAATGACGATAATCGTCCGCATCTCGCGCACGCCGTCCGCGACGTTTGAATCCGGCATTGCCATTAGTTCACGATAAAGCGAAGTTAGCACAAGGCATACCGTCAGTTCGCGCAACACAGTCAAACCGTGCAGATCAATAATCACCGTTTTATCGGTCAGATTCGCCCAAGCATCCGTTTCACGCGCCGACGCGAAAATCTGAAAATCGGTGAGTTGGCGCATAATCTCGGTCAAAGTGTCGAGTTTGCGGTTGTTGACCGAATAATCATATTCGATTTCCTGCCGGATAATCTCAAAATCGGGAAACGGCGGATTTTCCCCGCGCCGAACTTCAAACCCTCTCAGAATCGCATCATAAAGCAGTTGCGCCTGAATCGTCCCCAGACGTTTTTCGACATCGCGGATCAGATCGGCAAATTCCTGCGCCGCGACTTTGACCGCCGTTTCGGAATTGATGTTCACCCGCGAAAACGGATTGACGGGCAAACTTTCCTCCGGCAAACGCACGACTTCCGCCCGCGTCGCTGCCACAAAATCCGCATCGTCCGCCACATCGCCCTTCGCGTAATCGAAAAAGATAAAATTGACCTGATATTCCGATTGCCGCCGAATCTGCGCCAACAAATCCTTAACAAACTGCGTCTTCCCGCTTCCCGGCTTGCCCGTTACCGCCAGATAATTATTCGTCTGTCGGTTAAACTCCACCGAAACCGCCGCGTCCGTCTCCGCGTTCTAACCGATCTGCAAATAAATCAGCCCGCCAAAAGCCGGAGTTGTTGAGATTTAATTTAAGTTTAATGAGTTAATTTTTTGTCCAAATCTCCATTCTTAGACGAATATATTCACTTCCATTTTCAGACCTCAATCGAATATATTGCGCTCTTCCCCAACGCTCTGAATTCCTAAGATACCTTTGATTGAACATTGCAACTGCTTCATCTAATGATAGATTTTCAATTTTAGGCTTAATCCAACCAATACAACCTTCAAAACTTCTTTTATAGCTTAATTCACCCGCAAAAACTTGTTCTTCCAATTCTCTTAGTCTTTCTTCACGAAGTTGCTTGAAACCATCATCTTCATTTACAAGCTGAAGAAAAAGAATTTTTGCATTTAAGGTAGGATTTTCAGCGAATGAAGCTACTATCACTTCGTCATCTCCATAAGGTATTCTTGCAGGATTGGGATAAGATTTAGTGCATTCTGTCAGTATTTCAGCAGGAGTATCGGCTGTCATTCTCAAAGTATCAGACCACTGCCATATTATGGTGTCATTTACATAAAACGCAACAGAAGCGTTATTCAATCCAATTTGATCTGAAAGACTTGCAACTCGCAGAGCAACAGTTGATTGAGAAACTTTTGCTTTTCTTGCAAAAGTTTGAAGAACTTTTGATGTAACAGGAATTTCTTTTATTGTCTCCAGAACTTTTGTTTCAGGAAGCAGTAACTCAGCAGCAAATTTATCAATAATTTTTTCTTCTTTGCTTTTTTTGCTAAACGGATTTACAAATTCGCCGACAACTGTTGTTACTCCGTAAATCAAATGACCAAGTTCGTGAGCAATAGTAAAGCGTTGTCTAACTTTAGAAGTTTTGCTGTTGATCCTAATTATTGAGCGATCATCAATTTGAAGACACCAGCCATCACAATTTAAAGGACTTCGCCGAACTTCAATTTTGAGATGTTCGGCGAGTTTTTCAGGAGCGTTTGGAAAATTTTCTTCGGCAAATTCTAATGCGTTAGCGATTGAGATTTTATCCATTGTGAAGAGGAGTTATTCCAAGAATATCTTGTATATCTTGGAGCAATGCTTCTTTCGTTTCAGCATCAAAACTAGCTAAATTATTATTTCTAAATTTAACTTGTAATTCCGGGTGAAGCGTTAATAGTTTCGCTAATCGTTTATCAAGTGCGCTGGAAACAATCAAGTCTTCCGGCTCGGAAATATCTGTTCTGACATTTTCCTTTGGCAAATTTCTGCCGCCGACAACTCCATCAAAAATTTCATTTTCTTGCATCATAATAAATCTCCCTGCTTTTTAAGCCATAAAACAGCGGCTGATTTAGGTAATTCGTAATCAATTAATCCTGTGAGAGGTTGTGTTAAATCAGTCCGAACAAATCCTTTATTTTCATAAAACTGAATAGTGTTTAAATTTGGTAAAGATTGTAAGGAAATTCGTCCTTCAAGCCCTGATTGATAACTTTCAACAACTGCCTGATATAATAGCACAGTTCCTATACCTCTATAAAAAGGTGTATTTGTTAGCCAATTCCGATTTCGGGGCGCGGTTGCTAACCAACCGACATAAACGCTTCCTTTGCCGATTTCAGTTTTTGATTTTGCATTCAACTGGTAAGCCATCGCGCCTTCCAGATAATTTTCTTTGGATAAAATAGCAACGCATTCGTGTAAAACATCTTTGGTGTAATCACTCACAATATCTTCCCAAATCCAATGAGCGTCTTGTTCATTTTTATATGTAACATCTAATCCTGCATTATTCCACCATACATCATCAATCATATTTTGAGCCGAATCAGTTGTAAGAGTAACTATGTCAGCATCAACAGTTTGATTATTTTCAGCCTTTGAGATTTGTATGCGTTTTAAAATGTCCACAGTTTTCTTGCGTTGATAAAAGGATAAAAGTGTTGAAATTAAATTTCTCAAAATACGTTACTAAAATCAATTCGCTTTATAAAATATAACTGTTTTCCCGATGCCAGCGAATCATTGTTAGGGAAGGGCGAAACGGTTTTTCTTTCGGTAGATAAATTTCTTTTTCCCGCAAATTGCGAAGCAAAAATGCTTCGTTTCCGCTTTCTTCAAAACTTTCGGAAACAAGCATTTTGTAATTATCGTCAATCGAAAACAAACCCGTATCAAATGACCAATGATGAAGCGGGCAGAGCGACAGACCATTGCCGATGCTGTCGTCGTAGCTTTGCGCGAACGGGTAAATGTGCGCGGCTTCGACGGCGGTTTCTCCGTCGAGCGTGATGATTCGCAAACGGCAAGCGGCGCAAGTGTAATCGTAAAGGCGAATGATGGCGCGACGAAAAGCAATGTTTCGCTTCGGCGTGTCGGCGACGGTTTTGGCGATTTCGGGATTTTCTTTTTCCGCGCTTTCGAGCAAGAGATGTTCGATGTTGTTAATCTCACGATTGTCGGCTATGAAGGCGCGGAACATTTCGGCTTCATCGGGAAAATAGATTTCGATAATTTTTCGGCGAATCATTTCCCGTGCGTCAGCGCGTTGGAGCAGTAAAAACAAATCTTCATCCAAACTCGCAAATCCGACGACGCTTGCCAGATGCGTCATTGAATTCATCTGCTTTGTCATCGCTAGTAATTTTTCGTTTCCGCTTTTAGCGTGAAGATGCCAGAATTTATCGGATTTCAAATGAAAGAAAGGCAAAAAGATGCGCGGTTTTTCCAGACTGACAAAATGCCAATATTTCAAAAATGATTCGACAATTTGCGGTGAAGGTTCGATTCTGTTGTTTGTAATCGCGCCTTCTTCAAACAAATCAATAACAGCAAGAATCAAAATCGGTTTATGCGGCGCAGGTTTTCCGTGAGAACGGTCAATGCGTAGTTTCTCGATTCTATTTAGATAATGTGTGAGAACGTCGGGCATTTTTAATTAAGCAAGCGCAAGATTTTTCGTTTCCTGAGTTTTCAAATAAATTTTCAAAGCCATATCAATATCCTGATAAAGATTATGGCGGCGCATCAGACCGCTTTTGTCTTTTTCGATTTGTAGTAATTGTTCGACCAATTCAACCGGAACGCCTTGTTCTTGGCAGATTTCTTCAAGCAAAGCGTGTTCGCGGGCGCGGCGTTCGTTAATTTTTTTATTTATAACAAGTTCCTCACCATAAACTTCTTCGTAGATTTTTGTAACGCTTGCAGCGCGTCGTGAAAATCGTGATACCAAAATCCGTTGGATGCCGGAAATTTCCTCGCTTGTGATACGAAATTTCGGCAAAACCGACGCTTGTTGTCATTCTTGAAGTTTTTCCTTTGAAATTAGAAATGTTGTCTTTGAAAATACGAAATTAAACTGTTATTTGCAAGTTTTTCGCCATAAATTACATTTAATCATAAAAAGCAAAATCATAAATGAAAGACCGAATCGGTGCGACTTCGATGTGAAAAAACGAGGTGTTAAGAACAACTCGGAAATTGAAAAGAGAACTTCGTTTATGAGTTTTCGTTAAAGCAATAAACCCGGATTCGGCAATCTAAAAAAGCTCATAAGGAAGATTTTAGGAATTCAAGCACATACTTTAACCTGATTTGTCCGACTATTTGGTGTTAATCTTATTTTTAATTCGTATTAAACAGTTTGCAACATTGATATAAACTAAGTTATCATTGCACCTTAATCCTTCTCTCGCGCATCAACGGTGATGCGCCCGTGTCAAAAAAGTTTGACGGCGTTTTTGGATAGTTCGAGAGTCGGCTGTTTATAACTACAGAAGCCGCTTTTATTTACACAGAGCATCCGAAACCGATTTCTTCGCAGGCAGACCGTTTCTCCGAAACCACTTCGCTTCGACGCTTCTTTTTGAAGTCCCCATTTTTTCCGGGGATAAAGGTAAACTTTAAAATTTATATGAAACTATACGTAGGAAATATTTCCTTTGACACGAATGAACAGGACTTAGAAGAATTGTTCAGCGAAATAGGTACAGTTAATTCGGCAAATATTATCAACGACCGCGACAGCGGACGTTCACGCGGATTCGGTTTTGTGGAAATGTCATCTAAACAAGAAGGTGAAGATGCAATCGAACAATTTAACGGCAAAGAAGTCAACGGGCGCAGTCTTGTTGTCAATGAAGCCAGACAACGTGAAGAACGCGGCGGCGGCGGAAATCGCGGCGGCGGCGGCGGTCGTGGCGGAAGTCGTGGCGGTGGCGGCGGTTATGGCGGCGGCGGCGGAAATCGTGGCGGCGGTGGCGGCGGCGGCGGCGGAAGCCGTTGGTAAACTTGATCAATAGATCAATCAATATATAACATCAAGTGCCTTCCGCTTATGTTTGAGCCGAAGGCACTTTTTTTGAAACAAATCCTTCCAAATTCGTTTCAGAATTAATACAAAACAAAGAAAGTTATCGTTAAGAAAACGGTCTGAGACCGTTGTTATCAGAAATATGTGCATAACAGAGGACTTAACGATTTGAATTTTAAATTATAAGGAACTTTATGACATTTTCAGATTTGGGATTAAATAAGACACTTGTTGACAAGTGCGAATCCCTTGATTTTAACGAACCGACACCGATCCAGAAACAGGCGATTCCGGTGATCTTAAAAGGTGCGGATTTAATTGGCTGTGCGGAAACCGGAACAGGTAAAACCGCCGCATTTCTCCTGCCCACGATTCAAAAATTACTCTCTAACAATAAACCCGGCGTTCAAGTTTTGATCGTTGCCCCGACGCGCGAACTGGTTTCGCAGATTGAAGAAGAATACAAAGAATTTTCCCCGAAAAAACTTCGATGTGTAACTTTAATCGGCGGCGCAAACGTGAACAGACAAATCACGGAACTGAAACGCGGCGTGAGCGTTGTAATTGCCACGCCCGGACGCTTGCAGGATCACATCGAACGCGGAACGATAAATTTATCGAGAGTTGAAACATTGATTTTAGATGAAGCCGATAGAATGCTCGATATGGGATTTTTGCCGGCGATTCGCAAAATTTTGAACGCAGTTCCCGAAAAGCGTCAAACGCTGCTTTTTTCGGCGACGATTTCCGATTCGGTCAAAACTCTTGCTTATCAAATGATGAATGACGCGAAAGTTGTCGAAGTCAGCCGCCAAAATCGAACGGCGCAAACGGTGAAACAAGTCGCTTATCCGGTTGCTGCGCCTTCAAAAACTGCTTTGCTTTTAAATTTATTGGAAACCAACAAATTTGAAAGAGTAATTGTTTTTACGCGGACAAAACGCGGTGCGGAAAGACTCGCACATATTTTAACGGCGCGTGAACTTGGGGCAAATCAGATTCATTCGAATCGTTCACAATCGCAACGCGAATCGGCTTTAAGAGATTTCAAAAAAGGAAAAACGCGAATTTTAGTGGCGACCGACATCGCCTCGCGCGGAATTGATGTTGATGCGGTTTCGCACGTTATAAATTACGACGTGCCGCAAGCACCGGAAGATTACGTGCATCGCGTCGGCAGAACCGGACGCGCCGGACTCGTCGGACAGGCGATTACGCTGGTTACGCCGATTGAAGAAATGGCGATGCGCGATATTGAAAAACTGACTGAACAAAAAGTCAAGCGCGTAATTTTGCCGGATTTCGGCGGAACATACGTTGCTCCGGCAACTTCTTTTACAACCAACGCGAAAAAAACGAATTCATCCAGAGTGAAAAGTTCTTCGCGTTCATTTCGTTCGCGCGGCGCGAGAAGATAGAATTAGGTAAAAAGTTAAAAGGGAAAGGTAAAACTCTTTTGTTTTACTCGAAAGGATTTGGTTTTATGGATAATAAAATACACAGCATCGGTCAACGAGTCGAAAAAATATGTCTGATTTGCAATGAGCAACTCGGACATATTGTAAAAACCGTGACTAAACTCGGAAAAATTTCCAGAGTAACTTGTTCAAAATGCGGAAAGGTCGGAATGCTCAAAAGAACGGCAAACGCCGCGAAATTACAAAATCTGTCGGGAAAGTCAGGTGCGCCGTATGATCGAAGTAAAACTTATCGCATCGGACAGGTCTTGGAACACACAAACTTTGGAAAGGGTGAGGTAATGACGGTTTTTAATACGAAAATGATTGATGTTTTATTTATGGATCGCGTCCGTCGTCTTATTCACTCCAGAGTTTAGTTCGCCGTTTTTTAAGTTTATAACCTCACCTTATTGCATTCATAGATGGAGTTATTTTTATTGAATAGATCAACATTCGATCAAAATAAAATTTTTTTGATGGCGAAGTGATCCAGATATCTCATAATTTTGACAATCAAATTTTATGCGGATGAAACTAAAGAGGTCGCATTTAAGCGTATAATATGGTCTATATAAATATTCCTTTCGTTCCTGAAAATAAGAGAATTGATAAGGATTTTGCTAAAAAACAAATACAAGCATTAGATATAAATGATGAAGCGAAACAAAATGCCTTTGAAGCTATTTATAATCTAAAACCTCGCGGAGTAAATTTTGAGGGGCAAGAATCGGCAGAGGCAATTTTGCTTGAAAAAGTGTTACTGAAATTGAACGTGCCATACCGGACGACAGAAGAATCCGAGTATTAATCAAGTCTGCAAATTTGGAGTTTGTTCTTGATAAAAATTCAGGAAAAGATATCTCCCTCTTCATTTCTAATTACAGCGTAACAGTCACATGAAATAGCTTCCAATCCGGTGCGATTAAGAACTTTAATATTTCTGCGGCTGTATGTAATCAATTCCTGCTGCTGAATATTGCTCGCGGCGATGGTGACAGTTTCACGCCTTACTCATAACATCTTCGACAAAAATTCCTGTGTCAGCTGAAATTCGTCTTTTTCCAATAGGTCGTGCGTCATCAGCAACCAGCGGGCAAGACGATTGTTTACCTGATGAAACCGATTGCAGACAGTAGTTTGTGAAATCTGTGTGATCAATGCTTGCATATATCGGAGCAGAAGTTGCTGAAAAAATCCTCCGCGCACAAATCTCGTTGTGCAAGTCTTTATCCTTCATTCGAAAGGCATTGCCGTCGCTTTGGACGATTGCCTGCTAAGGTGTTGTTTCGCCGCCCATAAAAAGCGCGATACCGACCAAGCCATCTTTCTCCGTTATTCCGATCTCGGCGGTTGAACCGCTTTCCATAGTATAAAGTAGCGAAATAATCGCCGTTGTTGGAAAGTAAACATAATCCATCTGTTCGCCGGACTCATACAAGAACTTTCCGAGAGAAAGAGAAATAAATCCTATATTAGGTTTAAGATGTGCAAAGTTATCAGCCGGAAGAGCCGCTAACAAACGATTTTGCAAGGCATTATTAATTTGCTCATAACCCAAAAATTACAGTAAAAAAGATCTTGTTCCTTAGTTACCGGACAGATAGAAATTTCTGGATAGGCTAGTATTTGTTAAGAACTAAGAATCTCCAGCATAATTTAGATGTCGGTCTGGCAAATAACCCTCTTCTTACTTTTTCTTACCTATGACTTAGGGATACGTTTGTAAAATAATTTATCTCTACTTTTCATTCACTTTAACTTTAAAGAATTAAAAAAAATCTCATATGAAATTTTTTCATTTTTCCCAAATTGATTAAAGTTACGTCAAAGCGTATAGTTGCCTATCACTACATTTTTAATTCGTATAATTTAAATTAGTGTTGCAATTAGACTAGGAGTATAAACTTTAGAACATTTTCCCCGTTTTTGAGGCACTAAAACGCAAATTTGGAAGTAAAACACTGTTTCAATTCTATTAATTAAAAATACTTAAAAGTCGTTTAGTCAAAATTCGAAAATTGTTTTTCCGGATTGGTAATAATTATATGTCCGTTAACGCACATATAAAATTTCCCGGTTTGTTTGTTCTTATGAATTGTAATCATTAGAATCTGTCGCTTGTCTTTTTCATTCTTCAATTCACGAGTTGGGGAAATTTGTGGTGCAAAATTAATGAAAATTTTACTTTATAACCCTGATAATGGTATTACGCGCAATTTTATGCCGCATTTATGGATGTTTTTGCTTCAGGCATTAACTCCCAAAGAACACGAAGTTATTTTAATTGACGGCAATGCCAAATCAATGACGCGCGAAGAGCTTGTCGAATTTTGCCGTGAAGAAAATATCGGTTTGATCGGTATCGGCGCGATGACGCGAATGGTGGCAAGAGCTTATAAAGTTGCCGATGCGCTGCGAGATGCGGGATTTAAAGTCGTAATGGGCGGACCGCACGTTACCGAATGTGCCGATGAAGCTCTGGGGCGCGACGGCGGCAAACGCCACGCCGATGCAGTTGCACTTGGCGAAGCCGATAATACTTGGCATCTAATTGTTGAAGACGCAGCAAACGGAACTCTGAAAGACATTTATCAACCGGAACTCGATGCCAAAGGCAACGACATCAAACCGGGTTTGCAGGAATATCCGCATATTCCCTGGGAAACTTTGGATTTGGAACAATTCAGTTTAGTCCCGAAGTTTTTCCGCCCGATGCTTTCAAAAATGGGTGAAGGCTGGGGGAAATTTTTCGTCGTGCCGATAGAAACCGGACGCGGTTGTCCATACGGATGTGAATTTTGCACCGTTACGGGGTTTTTCGGCGATTCGATTCGCTTTCGCACAAATGAAAGTGTGGTCGAAGAGCTTCTGCGTTTGAAGAAACGCGCCAAAGAAGAGCGCGGACAAATCGCCGTATTTTTTATTGACGATAACCTCGCCATCAATAAAAAACGTCTGAAAGTTCTGCTTCGGGATATTATTGCGGCAAATGCACAACTCCCTTGGGTCGCACAGATTAGCGCGAATCTTCTCAAAGATGAAGAATTGGTTGATTTGATCAGCGAATCCGGCGGGAAATGGATCTTTATCGGAATGGAATCAATTGACCCGCAAAATATGGCTTCGGTCAATAAGAATTTTTCAAAACCGGAAGATTACAACGAAGTTCTTGAAAGACTTGCCAAACGCAATATTTATGCGATCACATCATTTATTTTCGGAATGGACAACGACACGACCGGCGTGGCGGCGCGAACCGTCGAAGAAATCGAAAGCTGGTCGCCGGGACTTCCGGTTTTCGGACAGCTTACACCTTTTCCCGCAACTCCGCTTTACACGCGGCTTGAAAAGGAAGGCAGACTTACCAGACCGAAGCATTGGCTCGAATTCGCGCCGTTTGCAATGGCGCACACGCCTTTAAAAATGTCTATTACGGACGCAAAAAGCGAAGTAGATTACGCTTGGTCAAGGTCTTACAGTCCTGAACGCAATGCCGAAGCTCTCGAAGCGATCAAAGATGCGCCGATTCAATTTCGCATCAGCCATTTCGTCGCGCGCGTATTTTTTCGCGGAATCTATTTTCCGCAGATGAGAAAACGAGATTGGATAAAAATGCTTTTTCAAAATCGCCGAACGATTTTCAGTCTGGTAAAAGAAGGTTTATCAACGTGGCGTAATGCGCGGAAAAATAACTTGAAAGGTTCTGTGAATGAAAATATGATCGAGAATGTTTAGAAAAATTTTCAAAATAAAAAGAGAGATTTGAATTTGTTCAAATCTCTCTTTTTTTGCGACTTTAACAGAACATACGCAGGTATTTTAATTGAAAATTCGTGTGGAAATTAGAGACTTCAGAAAAACTATTCGGAGTAGATGATAACTGATAGATCACAGATGAGAGATTTAATCTATCAGTTATCATCTTTCATCTTTCATCTATTCCGAATGTTAAAGTATGGAAAATAAAAGCACTTCAGTCTGCACAGGCTTTTTAAATTAACAATTCACAATTAAATTACTATTTTTTTTCGCCGATAATTACGTCAATATCGGTTTGCGGAATTTGCAGATCAAGCATAACTTCGGTTGATTGACGCGAAATTTTGACGTTTTCAAGCATTCTAGCATAAACTTTTTTATCCGCGCCTTTGGAACTTCCGATCAAAACCTTGCCGACTTCGGCAATGCCTTTCATAAAAGTTTCGAGATTTTCGGCATCTTGATTTTTCAATGTTTTCGCCGTCAATGAAACCGTCGTGTCATTTCCGTTGACGTTCATCGTGCCGTAAATTTGTTTGATGACATCAATATTCTTGTCAATTTCTTCGTTGTCCAAATCAAAAAATGAAGACATTCCCTTCGGCATATTTGCGCCAAAACTCATCACGGCGTTTTGATTGCGGTAAACCAAATCCAAAAGCTGACCGTTGACGCGCGTTTTCGATTCAATCATTTCACGCACACGAACGACCGAACCTAACGCTAAAGTGTTTGTATTTGAAGAAGTTAAAGCAAATTCACCGTTCACGCTGTTAAACATTTTATCGAGCATTTTGTCCATAAAAGAACCGCCTGATTTCGGTTTATTTTCTTCGGCGATTTCCTTTGCAGAAAAGATATAGATCGTTTGACCGCCGACTTTTTCTTCACGATATTTGCCTTTTGAAGCGAGTTTGGCGACGGCAACTAATGCGCCCGCGTCATAACCTCCGCGAGCCAATATGATCGGTTCAAATTCAAATTTCGAAGGCGAAATCTGGTTGGCTTTGACACCGATGGCAACTTGTTCGAATTTTCTCAAATCAATTCCGGTTTTGGCTTTAACTTCATCGAGTTTGCCCAAAATTCCGTTTAATTTCGGCTGATTGGCAGACAAAATCTGCGGCAACGCTTCGTTCAACAAACGCTTAATATCAACTGACATTATCCCGTCGGATTCGGGCAAAACGGCGACGAGTTGCGATGCCTGTTTAGCGTTCTTACTCGTTTTGTCATCGGCAAGTGCCGGAATAATCACGCTTAAAATAAATGCCAGCGCGATAAGTGTTACGATAATTTTCTTTGTCATTCGGAAAAACCTCTTTTGAATTAATTTTTTGGGCAAATGCTTGCAAGTTAAAGATGATTAAACTGTTATAAAAAGTTGGATGTGAAAAAGTTTAAAAGTGAAATAGCAAAAAAGTTTTTGCGTTTTCCATATTTCTATTTTTTGGTAAAATCGAACAAATTTATGTGAAAAAGTTTTTTGTTCTATCAAATTAAACTTTTTCACTTTTAAACTTTTCCGCTTTAAAGTTTATCAGCCAATTCCGTAATTCCACAACGCGGACAAATCAGCGTTCTTTGGGCTTTATCCACCCATTTTGCCATTGCCGAATTTGAAAGTCTTGGAGTTTTGCTTTCCGCTTCGCCTTCGGTCATTAAGCGCGAATGTTTTTGATCGAAATTTTCGGCTGAATCTTCAAGTTCGCGTTCGCAATGTTTGCAAATCCAGCCGAATCCGTCGTTGTAAAAATCGCTCAGTTCAATTTTTTGCATCAATTAAAATCTCTGCGGCGCACGGCTTTGTTGCGGCAAAGGGGAAAGTTTAACCGGAACCGTTAATGTTTTGCCCTCGCGGAAAACTTCAATTTTAACGGTATCTCCAATTTGTTTTTTATCGAGAAAACGATAAAGATCATCTAGATTATTTAATTTTACGCCGTCAATTGATGTAATTACGTCACCAAGAATAATTCCGCCATCGTTACTGCGCGAAAGTCCGCGAAGCCCGGCTTGATCAATCGTGCTGCCCGGCATAACATTGCGAATGAGCAAACCACTATCAACCGGAAGACGAACGCCTTGTTCGCGCAATTGAGCAACACCGGAAAGGTTCGCACCGAGTTTCGGGCGACGAACTTCGCCGAATTGAATCAATTGCGGCACGACGCGCTTGGCAATATTTACAGGAATCGCAAAACCGACACCGACCGAACCGCCCGCCGGCGATAAAATTTGCGAATTTATTCCGATCATTTGTCCGTATTTATCGAGCAGAGGTCCGCCGGAATTTCCCGGATTGATCGAAGCATCTGTTTGAATCGCGCCTTCAATCGGACGACCGTTGCGGGCGCGAATCGGGCGTTGCAAGCCGGAAATTACGCCGGTTGTCAGAGTTCTGTCCAAACCGAACGGATTTCCGATTGCCAAAACTTTTTGTCCGATAAGTAGTTTATCTGAGTCCGAAAAATTAATGACCGTCAAACCGTCATTCGGCGGATCAATTTTAATTACTGCCAAATCCGTATCAGGATCGCCGCCGACAACTTTTGCCGGATAAACTTTGTCGCCGCCTAAACTGACACTAAGTTTCTGCGCCCCTTCGATAACGTGATAATTAGTTAAAATATGACCTTCTTTATCAATGACCGAACCCGAACCCGAACCTTCGCCTTCTTCGACTCCGCCCCAATAATCCGACCGATATGTCGTTGACGTAATAAATGCGACTCCGGGCGAAAGCGTTTTATAAACTTCGATATTATTCTGCTCATCGCTGACCGATGCAGGTTCGGAAATTCCCGTCAGCGGAGCTTTTTCGGCTAATGCGACGTTGATATTTTGGTTTTGCCAAAAACTCCCGAAGTTAATTAATAAAGCCATAACTCCGGCAGCCATAAGTGCTGATCCCAAAGCTAAAAATAAAATCTGACGCGCTGTTAATTGATATATTGCTTTTCTTGACATATTAAATTTTCTCACAAAACTTGAAATTTATAACTTAGCCTTTTTGATGCAAAAATTTCGATTTTGCGTTGTGTTGATAAATTACGAAAAAAAATGGCTAGGTGTTTCAATTACAATCGAAACACCTAGCCCGCGAAGGATTTTTAGTAGTTAAAAAAATCTACATAAAGATTGCAAAAAAATGATTTGTCCAAAGCGTAAAATCGCTGACAAGAGAATCAGACAACAAACCTAAAGCTGAAAGTCCTGTTACAAAATGAACGCCCATTAAAATAACATATATTGATAAAGTTACGACCAGTCCGATTTTTGCAAGACGCAGATTTCTCCAATGCCAGAGAACAATCGCGGCAATCGCGCCGACGGCAACTTTAACCAGTAAAAAAGGCAAATCGCCTTTGTCGAGTAAACTTGCCATAAACTGATTTCCTTCCTCTGCATAACCATTGCGAACCCAATAGATGGTTAAAACCGCGTCCAGAAAATTTAGAGTAAATAGAAGAAAAGCCTGTCCTAACAAGTGCATAACATTGAATCCTCTCGCAAAAATTTGTTAAACAACTCTCTTAAAACGACTTACCCTTAGTCGTTTTCGGATGGACTAAGGGTAATATTGTAATCGAGAAATTTCGAAAATCTGTTTGTGCCTACAATATACTCCTAATAAAGCGAATTTCCAAATTTTCTTGAAAATTTATTTTTAACAGAGAAAATGTTAGGCTTAAAACAAGTTTTAGAATGCAGAAGTTCACTAATTTTGAAGACAACGATTCGACCTGAAAAAACGTCCTAAGTGCGGCTGTCAGGTTGGGTTAAATTTGAATTCTAAAGAGAAAATGAGGATGATAGAGAAAATGAAAAACATATATAATTTAAGAGTTTTAGTGGCAATATTCGCTGTAGTTTTGGCGTTTGGAACTATTGAAGGTTTTGCCCAGAAAAATCTTTATACGGTAGAAAGCGGAACTGTAATCCGCGTTCGGATGAACGAAACGATAAGTTCAAAAGATGCCAAAGTCGGCGACACTTTTACGTCAAATGTAACCGAACCTGTTTATTCAAACAACGGCGTTGTTGTTATTCCCACGGGAAGCACGATTACCGGGCGCGTTGATTCGGTTACCAGAACCAAAAAAGGCGGCGATCCGGGAACAATGGATGTAAGTTTTACGCAAGTTAAACTGCCGAACGGAACAAAACGGATAATTAACGGTTCATTAACAAGTCTCGATTCAAAATCTGCCAAAAGCGATAACGAAGGTGCGGCATCCGGCGACGATAGAAAAAATGACAAAATTATTTTTATCGGCGGCGGCGCGGCTGGCGGCGCAATTTTAGGCGGTTTGATCGGTGGCGGTAAAGGCGCAGCTATCGGCGGAATTTTAGGTGCTTTGGGCGGACTTGCCGGTGAAAGATTGACTAAAGGTGAAGAAGCCACGGTAAAATCAGGAACGGAATTCGCCGTTCAGTTGAATAAATCCGTTTCATTACCTAAATTTACGGCGGTCGGTGATAACGACAATACACAAACTCCGACAACTGGTGGCGGACAAACTTATGTAGTGCGACCGGGGGATACTTTAGCCAAAATCAGCATCAAGTTTTACGGAACATCACGTCGTTACATGGACATATACAATGCCAACCGCGATATTTTGAGCAGTCCGAGTTCAATTGCAGTCGGACAAACATTACAAATTCCATAATAATTTAGAAAAATCCGAAAAAGTCTGAGAGAAAATTTTCTCTCAGACTTTTTTCTTGATATAGGTAACTCACTTTTCTATAAAAATCCAAGCCTGATTTCTTTTTTGATTTCAAATCTATTCAACTTACGGCACGTAAATACCCGGAATAGGAATATCACTATTTAAGCCAAACGGAACAACTGAGAACTGCCCGTCGCTGCTTTTCAAAATATACCAAGTGCCATTTGACGGGCGGAAAACCACAATGTCGGTTTGCTGGTCGCCGTCATAGTCGGCAGGAACGGGAACGTCTGAACTAAGACCGAACTGCGTCGCGCTGAATCCGTCATGGCTTTTTAGTAAATACCAAACGCCGTTGCTTGGACGAAAAACCGCCAAATCATAGATTCCGTCGCCGTCGTAATCACCGACGACGGGTTTATCTTCCGCCGTTCCGAAATGTATGACGCTGAATGTGTCGTCGGAACTGTTCAAACGATACCAATTTCCATTGTTCGGACGATAAACGGCAACATCAGCCTTACCGTCGCCGTCGTAGTCGCCGTTGACCGGAATATCGTCATTTAATCCGAATCGAAGGGCGCTAAATCCAAGATTCGAGCGTAACAAATACCAAACACCTTCGCTCGGACGATAAACGGCAACGTCAGTTTTGCCATCGCCGTCATAATCGTCCGGCACGGGTTTATCTTCACTTAAGCCAAACTGCACGGCGCGAAATGTATTGTCGGAAGATTGTAAACTATACCAAACGCCGTTCGATGGACGATAAACCGCGATGTCGGCGAGTCCGTCGCCATCGTAATCGCCCGCTACGGGTTTGTCGGTTGCTAAACCGAATTGGACGGAGCGAAACGAGTTGTTAAAACTGTTCAAAATATACCAAGTTGCGTCGGTCGGACGATAAACGGCAAATTCGGCTTTGCCGTCGCCGTCAAAATCGTTGAGTTTGCGCCGCTGCAAAATCGTTCCCTGATACATCACGCTGGCGAAATCCGTTTTGGACAAATTCTGTCCCTCATTTGACAAATAAGGCGTGGTTTGTGCGAAGCCGAGCGCGAGAATATTTCCGTTCGGCAGAATTAAAACCTTTGTTGCTGCGTCAATGCTGCCAAAGATGTCGGTTATGCCTCTGCCGCCCGTGCCGAAACTCTGGTCGAGCGAACCGTTTGGATGGTAGCGGGCAACGGCGAAATCTGAAACCGTAGGCGACTCTGTGAAAAAAACATTATTATGGACTCTCAACTGAGGGAGAAGTCCACCCTGCAAAATGCCGTTGGCAACTCCGGCGACGACGAACTTACCGTCCGGCTGAAGGGCGATGGAGTATGCCGCGTCAATGGTTTCGTTAAAATCCGTAGCAACTCTTCCACTCGTGCCGAATGTGGTATCGAGGCTTCCATTCGAGTTAAATCGCCAGATTGCAAAATCGGCTGAAGTCGTGTTTCGAGTAGGTTCGCCGATTCCGGCAGCAAGGATTTTACCGTCCGGTTGTAAAACCATACTGGTCAGAATGTCGTCGCGCGGGTCGTTGGGAATGCTGCCAAAGTCGGAAACTATTTTGCCGCCGCTTCCGAAACCGTTGTCGAGATTGCCGTTTAAATCGTAACGCGCCAGGGCGAAATCGTAAGAGGAATTGTTTCGGTTGTAAGTCCAGCCGCCGACAACCATTTTGCCGTCCGGCTGAATGACGAGCGATGAGGCAAAGTCAACGTCGTTGTTAAAATCCGTGATAACTATGCCGCCCGTGCCAAAGGCTGTGTCAACACTTCCGTTTGAGTTGTAACGAACAATCACGAAGTCGGAAGGCACTTGCGGTGTCATCGGCGCGCCATTGAAACCGGCGGCAACGATCTTCCCATCCGGCTGTAAGGCGAGAGTCATTGCCACGTCGGATTTATTCGCCGCGACATTGGTGATAACCTTTCCGCCCGTTCCGAATGTCGCGTCCAGACTTCCATCCGCATCGTAACGAAGCAATCCGAAATCAGCCTGATTAGATTCAGACGGAGATGGCAAGACCATTCCGGCAACAACAATTTTTCCGTCCGGTTGAATGACGAGAGATGAAGCGCCTTGTCTGCTTATATTCGTGCCGAAAAAATCGGTGATTACTTTCCCGCCGGTGCCGAATGCAGTATCGAGAGCGCCGTTTGAATTGTAGCGCGCAAGTCCGACCTTGTGAACCGACCCGAGAACAGTGACAACTCCGGCACCGACAATTTTGCCGTCCGGCTGACGTGCGGCGGTGATAATTTCATCCAGTCCGAGATTAAAGTCTGTGGTTACTATACCCCTTCTTTGTTGGGTTAAAAAAAATTCTGTTCCAGATTGAGATTTAAAGATAGAACCATTCTCATTCCAATCAGGAGCTTTATAGCCGGGTGCAGTTTTTAGCGAATATGAAGTAACAACAGATGGTCCGTCGGAACAGGCTCCATTCATCAATACCAGAATGATAGAAACTAGAGAAACTAAAACAATTGTTGTAAATTTTCGAGTGAACATAATTTTTAAATTCCTCTGAATTGAACTTTGATAATTTTCACGAGGCGGATTATGAAAATTTTATGAAAAATGTAATTTGAGTTTCGCCAAGCTGCCGACCGGCAAAACTCAAATATTATTCTTCCCTTTCGGCAAAATTAAACTATTGCTGCGCCGTAAAATTCAAACAATCGAGGTCTTCGGTTAAATTGACGACCTGCGGCGCGAAAACGTAGCTTTTGTGTTTGACCGACATAATATAAGTTTCGCCCGCCGCCACCTCCGCGAAACGATAGAAGCCGAACGGATTGGTCAGCGCGTATCTGATTTCACCATCGGCATTTGTGATCGAAACCCGCGCTCTGGAGATGCCGCGTCCGCTTGCCGTCAAAACTCGTCCGCCGACTGAAACATTTGCCGCACTCGGTGCGACCGGAGTTACCAGAAACAGATACGCATTGATGCCGCCGATAATCGGACTGGATTCCGGCGCAGACGGATCGGATTCGCGCTTGCCGAAATTTTCTTCGACGGGACGCGCCGGATTGATTGAAGTCGCGTCCGAACCGTCTGACGCGAAGAAGTAGATGATGTGAATGCCGGGTTGCAAAGTCGGCGTGGTCGCGCTTGCGGTTAGAGTCGTCGCCGTGCTTCCCGTATTGGTCGCTTTTGTCCACGTTCCGTTTGTCGTGTCAGTTTGAAAATAGATATTTTGGGGCTGAGGCGCATTCGGCGAATAAGTTGAACTCGCCGTCAACGTGAACGTCGGTGTCGGATTGCTTGTCGTATTGCCGGCAAGCGGCGCGACGGTTGTATTCAGCGGAATCGCATTGGTCGGCGCGGGCGTAATCACAGTTACGTCGCCGCTGCTCTGATTAGCGACATAGACTTTATTGGTTATCGGATTGACGGCGACCGCGTTGGGAAATGAACCAGCCGCAACATTTGTTGTTGCATTATTCGTCCCGTCAATTACCGTCGCGTCGGCACTGCTCGAATTGGCGATATAGATTTTATTGGTCGCCCGATTGACCGCGACGGCATACGGACCTGTGCCGGCTGTGACGCTGGTCGGCGTATCGGTCGCTCCGTCAATTACTGTTACGTCGGGGTTGTTAAATTGATTAGGTATATAAATTTTATTAGTCGTCGGATTGACCGCTGCGGCTAAGGGCAATAAACCAGCCGCGACCGTAGCCGTCACCGTATTGTTTATTCCGTTAATTACTGTGACGTTATTGCTGTTTTGATTGGGGACATAGATTTTATTAGTTACCGAATTGACTGCGACGGCAACCGGACCGGTGCCAGCAGTTATCGTTGCCGTTACGGTGTTGTTTGTCCCGTCAATTACCGTGACATCATTGCTGGCAAAATCAGGGACATAGATTTTATTTGTTACAGGATTGACCGCCACGGCATTCGGACCCGTGCCGACCATGACGGTTGCTGTTACGGTGTTGTTCATTCCGTCAATTACCGTGACATCATCGCTGTTGCCGTTTGCAACATAGATTTTATTTGTTACCGGATTGACCGCGACATCAACGGGATTTGTGCCGACCGCAATCGTCGCCGCTACGGAATCGTTCGTTCCATTGATTACCGTAACTGTATTGCCGCCGTTATTAACCGCGTAGATTCTATTTGTAATCGGATTGACCGCGACGGCAAAGGCGTTTGTGAGAGGCGCGGCGGTCGTGGTCGAATTATTCGCCCCGTCAATCACCGTTACGCCGCCGCTGAATCCGTTAGCGACATAGATTTTATTTGTTACCGGATTAACCGCCACGTTAAATGGCAAAGAACCGACTGCCACCGTCGCCGTCGCATTGTCATCGCCGCTAATCACCGATACGTTCGCGTCGCCGCTATTAGCAACATAAATTTTATTCGTCACCGGATTGACGGCAGAGGCAGCGGGACTGTTGCCAACCGGAACGGCGGTCGTCGAATTGTTCGTCCCGTCAATCACGGATAAGCCGCCAGCGAAGGAATTAGCGACATAGACTTTATTCGTCACCGGATTGACTGCGACGGCATATGGATTGTTGCCGACCGTGACGGTTGCCGTCAAATTATTCATCCCGTCAATCACCGTGACGGTGTTGGTAGCGGAATTGGGAACATAGATTTTATTCGTCACCGGATTGACCACGACCGTTCGAGGGTCTGGACCAACCGCGACGGGTGTCGTTGAGTTGGTTGCGCCGTCAATCACCGTGACATTGCTTGTACTTCGATTAGTGACATAAATTTTATTGGTTGCCGGATTGACCGCGATGCCTTGAGGATTTTGCCCGACTGCGACGGGTGTCGTTGAATTATCCGCCCCGTTAATCACCGTGACATTGCTGTCGCTTTGATTAACGACATAGATTTTATTCGTCGCCGGATTGACCGCGATGCCTTGAGGATTTGCCCCGACCGTGACGGGTGTCGTTGAATTATCCGTCCCGTCAATCACCGTAACGCTCATACTGCCACTATTAGCGACATAGATTTTATTTGTCACCGGATTGACCGCCACGGCGACGGGATTTCCGCCGGTCATCACGGGTGTCGTTGAATTATCCGTCCCGTCAATCACCGTCAAGTTCGCGCCCTGAGTATTAGCGACATAAATTTTATTCGTCACCGGATTGACCGCGATGGCGGTCGGGCTATTGCCAACCATGACGGTTGCGGTCGTGTTGTTCGTCCCGTCAATAACCGTTACTGTGCCGCTGACAATGGAATTAGCGACATAGATTTTATTCGTTACCGGGTTGACCGCGACCGCACGGGGATTTGTGCCGACCGCAACATTTCCGATGCTCGTGTCGGCTTTGACCGCTTGCCGGTTTGTCCAGCAGAACAGCATCAAGAGTAGCGACGCGCACAAAAACGCGCCCGCTGTCCGCTGCCAAACCTTCCCGCTGCCGCCTGCTTGCGCCCGCGTTTTGGATGATTGTTCATATTTTACAAATTTATGTTTTTGATATTTTGCAGCCGGTTTATTTTTTTTCATATTGCTTAAAAAGTCCTCAAAATTATGGAATAGATTCGGAGATAGGTTTATACTTTGAAACAATTCCAAAAACTCGTTTCGTGCATTTTAATAAAACTCATCGCGCGAAATCCGTTGAAAAAAGGGAAAACATTCGGAAATTTTCTCACCGATTTGGAGAAAGGGCGATGGAAACAAGTAACGGACATCGAAAAATCGTTTTCGGCAAGTTTCGGCTCGAAGGTGCATCGCGGATGCTTTGGCGCGGCGATGAGGAAATTCATCTGGCGCGGCGACCGTTTGATGTGCTGCGATTTTTGATTGAAAACCGCGAGCGCGTGGTCAGCCGCAGCGAATTGTTTGATAAATTCTGGGACGGACACGACGTTTATGATGACGCTCTGCGGCAGACCATCGGCGCAATTCGCCACACGCTCGCGGATACGACAAAGCCGCCGCTATTTATCGAAACGCGCTACGGCATCGGCTACCGGTTTGTCGGCGCGGTTTTTGAAGAAGACGCGGAGAAAGGAAAGGAAGACGGCGGCAGTCGGCAGTTGGCGGAAAAGACCGACGGCAATGAACTGTCAGAAGATAAGAAATTAAAAGTAAATGACGAAAGGCAAAATCTGCATTCCGCGCCGGGCAAGCGTCCGGTTTTCTACACCATTTGCGCCGTTTGTTTAATCTCGCTGGCGGCTCTCGGCTTCTTCACGCTTCGTCGGCAGCCGTCGAACGCCGCACCGAAAACTTTGGTTGAATCAATTGCCGCCGGAAAGCGTTCGATGGCGATTTTGCCGCTCAAGAATTTGACGGGCGATGCAGCGAACGATTATCTTTCGGACGGCATTACGGAAAGTTTAATCAACGAAATTTCGCGCATCGAATCGCTCAAAGTCATCTCGCGCTCGTCCGCCTTTCAATTTAAAGATAAAAATATTTCGGCGCAGGAAATCGGCGAACGGCTCGGCGTGGAAACAATTCTCGAAGGCGGTTTGAAACAAAGCGGCGAAAAACTTCGCGTCGAAGTTCGGCTCGTTAATGCGAAAGACGGCAGCGTAATTTGGGCGAGTGATTCCGAACAGAAAAAAATGTCGGATATTTTTGTGATTCAGGACGGCATTACCTGTCAAATCGTTACCGAATTAAAAGTCAAACTCTGCGGCGAAGTCGCACCGTCCGAACGCTATACGAAAAACGTCGCGGCGTATCGGCTTTATCTGCAAGGTTTATATTACCGCAACCGGCTCGGCGCGGACGATTTGAAACGGGCGGTTGATTTTTTTAATCAGGCACTGCAAGTTGATCCGAATTATGCGCTCGCTCACGAAGGTTTGGCTTCGACTTACGCCGTGATGGAA
>JBBSAX010000069.1:0-22195 GCA_038251885.1 Pyrinomonadales bacterium
CACTTTCTCGTAATATTTTTCAACTCCGATATCACGTTATACCAAGTTGCGTAAATAGGATGATGTAGAAAACGAGATGCGAGGCGGAAACGCGACAGCAAATGTACGTGGTAAATTAAACAAACAGCACGCTCCTTTGCAGTCGCGTATCCGCCATTTTAAACATTCTTTTCACGCAACTTGGTAGTAGGTGTAGAGCGAATAGTCGAGGCTTCCCGGTTTTGAATACTCAAACTTATTTTCCAAATTTGATTCGGGCGAAAACCAATTTATTTTCAAACGCCCGGAAAGAACTTCCAACGGATTTTTTGAGCTTTTCGGATCATCCGCTATTTTATAAATCTCCGCATATGTCGGGGAAACCATAAAAGCTTTTTTCCCCTTGTTGAATAGCTTGCTCGGAGTGATTCTGAACATTTAAATAATACCATTGAGCATCGCTCCCCAACGGTTTTCAAGCAAACTCACAGGCAACATCCGTAAACCTTCATGAAGGGATGCTTGCGTTCCCTTCATCGTTTCGGCGTGATTTTCAAAAGTTCGCCATTAGATTGATCGGTAACGACATAAAGCGCACCGTCGGGACCTTGGCGAACATCGCGGATTCTTTGTCCGCGGTCGGTCAGAAGATTTTCTTCGCCGACGACGCGATTGTCTTTAAGAACCAAACGCACGAGTTTTTGCGATGCCAGACCGCCGACAAATATATTGCCGCGCCATTCCGGGAAAAGACTTCCTGTGTAATACTGCATACCCGAAGGAGCAATCACCGGATCCCAATAATAGACTGGTTGCTCAAAGCCTTCTTTCTGCGTAACGCCGCCGGAGATCGGTTCGCCGGAATATTCTTCGCCGTAGGTGATAACCGCCCAGCCGTAATTTTTACCTTTTTCAATGAGATTCAATTCATCGCCGCCTTTTGCGCCGTGTTCGACCGTCCACAGACGACCTTGATCGTCGAATGTCGCTGATTGGAGATTGCGGTGTCCGACCGACCAGATTTCGGGTTTCGCACCGGATTGTTTGGCAAACGGATTATCGGCAGGAACAGAACCGTCCGGGCTGATGCGAATGATTTTGCCGAGATGACTGTCCAATTTTTGTGCTTGCGGGCGCGTTACATTTTTATCAAAACGGTCGCCGAGCGTGATATAGAGCATTTTGTCCTGTCCGAAAGCGAGTCTTGAACCGAAGTGCAAACCATTATCATAAGTCGGCATCGCCTGAAAAATAACGCGAACCTGTTCGAGATTGGCGCGGTCTTCGGTCAAAACGCCGCGTGCGACGCTCGTTCCGCTGCCGCCCGTCCGCTGTTCGGAAAAACTCCAGAAAATCGTGCGGTCTTTTTCAAAATCGGGACTCAAAGCGACATCAAGCAAACCGCCCTGACCGCGAGCCGAGATCGGCGGCAAACCGCCTTTGATACTCTCATCGCTTACGCCGCCAGAGCCAATCGGAAGCAGACCGCCAATCGGTTTCCCGATCTCGCCTTTCGCCGAAACGATCCGCATTTGTCCCGATTTTTCCGTAATCAAAAAACTCCCGTCCGGCAAAGGCTCGACCGCCCACGGCTTGTCCAAACCTTTCGCCACGACCGTTACCTCAAAAGCCGTCTTCGATGTAACGCCGCAAGCGCGAGTCTGTTCGGGAAAAGCCGGTTTCTGCTCCGACGCATTCGCCGTTCTAGTTTCAATCGGCGCACACGAAGAATCTGAAGTCTGCTGTGTCGAAGCCTTTGGCGCAGTAGTTTCCTTAGTTTCGCCCGTGTTCTGTGTGCAAGCCACGCTGACTCCAAACAGTAAAATACCCGCCGCCGATACAATTTTATTAATATTCATTAAATTACCTTCCTTGAAAATTAAAACTTTAGTTAATTTGATGCTGTTATTTAGAATATTATGCCAAATTTCTGAGCATTTAGAAAAAGAGACGAATTGAAAGTCTTGTTTACACCAACGAACAAAGACTAAGTGGCTCAGGATTCTTAAATTTGCCTCAGAAATGTTGTAGTATAAGATTTACATTGACAACCATCATCGTTGATGTAGTATTAAAATATTTTAAAATTTTCAGAAAGCGCGATTTTACGGAGAAATTTAATGTCTTACGACAATCTAATTAAAAAATTAGGTTTTATTCCCAAGGAGAACACCTCTGCTATTTTTCATAAAAAATACGCGGATAATTATTCAATTGAAATTGATTTTGAAAATGAAAAAATCAACTTCGGCGATTTGATTAAATTTGATGTAAAAACCACACAAAATTTTTCACAAGCGGAAAATTGGGTTGTTTTGGAATGTGTTGATCGCCTTTTAGAAAAAGGTTATTCGCCGAAAAACATCGGGTTAGAAAAAGTTTTCCCGTCGGGACACGGAACAAGCGGACGGCTCGATATTCTTGTTTCACGCGATGATGGAACGGCGTATTTGATGATTGAGTGCAAAACTTATGGTGCGGAGTTTGATAAAGAATTTAATAAACTGAAAAAAGATGGTGGACAGCTTTTTACATATTTCCAACAAGATAAAAATGCCGATATTCTGATGCTTTATGCTTCGGAATTACACGGGAAAGAAATCATTTATCGCAACGAAATTATCAAGATCGAAGACGATTATCGCCAGACGGGAAACGTCAAGGATTTTTATGATCGCTGGAACAAACTGCCGAAAAACAACGGTGTCTTTGACGAATGGGTCGAGGCTTACGATTTTCAGAGTAAAGCGTTGACTCCCAAAAGTTTAAAGGACATTACGCAGGAAGACAGCAGTTTTATTTTTAATCAGTTTTTGGAAATCTTGCGGCACAATGTCGTTTCCGATAAAGGTAATGCTTTTAACCGAATTTTTACGCTGTTTCTCTGTAAAATTTACGATGAAAAAATAAATGAAGGAACTGATAACGAACTCGGTTTTCAATGGCTGGAAGGCGAAGATCATAAAACTTTTCAGTTGCGTTTGACGGATTTATATAAAAACGGAATGTTCGAGTTTCTCGAAAAAGTCGTCACTGATTTTTCAGAAACGGAGTTTAATAATAAATTCAAAAATTTAGATGAAAAAGTCAGAAACTCGATTTTAAACGAATTCAATAAAATCAGACTTGAGAAAAATAACGAATTTGCCATCAAAGATGTTTATGATGAGCAGTCTTTTAATGAAAACGCCGTTGTCGTGAAAGAAGTTGTCCAACTTTTAGAAAAATACAAACTTCGATATACAAAAAAACAGCAATATCTTTCGGATTTTTTCGAGTTGCTTTTAACCACCGGATTAAAGCAGGAATCCGGTCAATTTTTTACGCCTGTTCCGGTCGCGCAGTTTATCATTAAAAGTCTGCCGCTTGACGGCATTTTGGAATCGAAACTTGCTTCTGCAAAAATTGACAACGATACTTTATTGCCTTATGTAATGGATTACGCGGCGGGAAGCGGTCATTTTGTAACCGAAATGATGCACGAAATGCAACGCTTGATTAAGCAAAAAGACGACAAGAAATATCATCCGAGTGTCGCAAAAAAAATACGCACTTGGCAAGACGACCATTTTTCTTGGGCGATGCAGTATATTTACGGCGTTGAAAAAGATTATCGCTTGGTCAAAGTCGGCAAAGTCGGCTGTTATCTGCACGGCGACGGTTTGGCAAACGTCATTCATTCCGACGGTCTCGCCCGTTTTTCTCATCCCGATTACAAAGGAAAATTGTTAATTAAAGACAAAGATTTTCCAGACGAAAATAAGCAATTCGATATTGTCGTTTCAAATCCGCCGTATTCCGTTTCTGGTTTCAAAAATGCCGCCCGTTCGTTTTATACCGAAGACGATTTCGAGATTTACGACAAATTGACCGATCAAAGCAGTGAAATCGAATGTTTATTTATCGAACGCACCAAGCAATTGCTCAAAGACGGCGGCATTGCGGGCATTATTTTGCCGAGTAGTATTTTGAGCAACACGGGAATCTACACGAAGGCGCGTGAGATAATTTTGCAGTATTTCGACATCATTGCGATTGCCGAATTCGGCAGTAATACGTTTATGGCGACGGGAACGAACACCGTTACTTTGTTTTTACGTCGGCGAAACAATTACGACTCAATCAATATCAGAAAATCGGTTGAAAAAGCCGTCACGGACGCAAAAGATGTGACGATTAACGGCATCGAAAAGCCTTTTGCCAAATATGCCGCGCACGTTTGGGAAGCGATTTCGTTTGCCGATTACGCGACTTTGCTTGCAAAAAAGCCGAACGAAGCGATTGAAAATCACGAGATTTATCAGGAATACAAAAAGAAAATCGTCGGCAAAGACGACGCGGAACAATGGAATAAAATAATCGAAATCGAAATTGAAAAACTGTTTTATTTCATTCTCGCCGACAAACAAAAAATCGTCTTGGTCAAAAGCGGCGAAAAGCAGGCGGAAAAACAATTCTTAGGCTACGAATTCAGCAACCGACGCGGAAGCGAAGGAATTCACCCGATTCAACGCGGCAAAAACATTGACGAATGCACACAACTTTTCGACGCGGACATTTTCGACAATCCCGAAAAAGCCAGCACATACATTTATCACGCCTTCAACGGCGATTTTGAAACGCCGATCAATGCGAAACTTGCCGACAACATTTCCCGTGTTGATCTGGTTGATATGTTCACCTTCGACAGAGTTTCTTTTGACAAAGAAATCTCGCTTGCCGTAAAAAAAAAGATAAAAATTGAAACGAAGTGGGATTTGGTGAAACTTAGTGATATTTCAGAAATTTTGAATGGTGGAACGCCTGACACAAAAAATCAAGATTATTGGGATGGCGATATTTGTTGGGCGACATTGGTTGATACAAAAAATAAATACCTTTCTGATACTGAAAGAAAAATTACAATTAAAGGCGTTGAGAAAAGCAGTGCGGTTATTTTACCAATCAATACAGTTATATTTTCTTCTCGTGCAACAATCGGCGACATTTGCATAAACAAAGTCGAAACTTGCACAAATCAAGGCTACAAAAATTTTGTTTGCAAAGAAGACAAAATTCATTACGAATATCTTTATCATATTCTTAAAAATCAATCGGAAAATATCGCCGCGTTAGCTTCTGGAATGACTTATCCAGAAATTTCAAAATCTGAAATTTCTGATTTCAAAATCCCGCTTCCGCCGAAAGACATTCAAGAAAAAATTGTCGCTGAAATTGAAGTTTTGGAAGCGAAAGAAGCCGAAGCAAAGGCTGAAATTGAAAATCTAAAAAATCAAATAACGAGCAATTTTACAAGTTTAAGATTTGACGAACAGAATTTAGGAAATATCGCGGAGTTCAAGAACGGACTGAATTATTCGAGAAGTAGCGTTGGCGAAATAATTAAGATTATCGGCGTAAAAGATTTTCAAGAAAATTTCTCGGCTGATTTGAATTTGTTGGAAGATGTTCAAATTGACGGCGATTTATCTGCTGATTATCATTTGAAACCGAACGATATTTTGGTGGTTCGCTCAAACGGTTCGGCAAACTTGGTCGGGAGATTTTTGTTTGTTGATAAATTGGAAACTAAAACGTCTTTCTCCGGCTTCACAATCAGAATTCGTCCGGTGAACGATGAAGTTGATCCGAAATTCCTCTGTTATTTTCTAAAAACTGATCTCGTCAGAAACAGATTAATGAATGAAAGCGGCGGCTCGAACATCAAAAGTCTAAATCAAACCTTGCTTTCGTCAATCAAAATCCCGCTTCCGCCAATCGGAGAACAACAAAAAATCATTTCACAAATCACGGAAATCGAAAATCGAATCGCCGATTTAGAAAACGAAATAGCGGCGATTCCACAGCAGAAAGAAGCTATTTTGAAAAAGTATTTGTAAAAAGACTGGAACGCAAGCGGCTCGCTTGCCGTCCGTTCGGCGCGATAGCCACGAACGGACACACGCCACGATTGCTAAAAACTTTTTTGTAATCGAACAATTCCGTTCTTGCTTCGCCCGAACGGGCAGGCGAGCCGCTTGCGCTCCAGTCTTTAAGTCTTTCACTTTACAATTTTTTTATTACTTGCATACAGTAAATTATTGATGCGTTTAGAGTAAATCCTTAATTAAACCCACTATTCTAAACACGGAAATTCAAACAATAAAAACTTAAAAAACTCTCGCAGTTCGTCATTTTTTAAATACGGCTGTAAAATTAATTTGTAAATTATGTGCGGAATAGCCGGAATAATCGGAAGCAAAAATTTAAACGTAGCGCGGGAAAAGATCGGCTTAATGCTGAAATCATTGGAGCATCGCGGTCCGAATGATGAAGGAATCGAAATTTGGGACGAAGCGATTCTCGGACATCGCAGACTTTCGATATTTGATCTGAGTTCGGCGGGACATCAACCGATGCTGGCTGAAAATGGCAAAATCGGCGTAGTTTTCAACGGCGCGATCTATAATTTTCGCGCTCTACGCGCCGAACTTGAAGAAAAAGGCTGTGCATTCAAAAGTGAAACCGACACGGAAGTTTTGCTTTACGGATATTTGGAATGGGGGTTTGATGCGCTCGTTGCAAAAATCGAAGGAATGTTTGCCATCGCACTTTGGGATGAACGCGAAAAACGACTTTTTTTAGTGCGCGACAGACTCGGCGTAAAACCGCTTGTTTTTGCGGTTAATCAAAAAGAAATCGCTTTTGCTTCAACGGTTCGCGCTCTGAAATCGGCGGGTTTCGGCGGCGATTTAAGTAAAAAAGGAATTGCCGAATATCTCGAATTCGGATTTTTAACCGATGAACATTCGATTTATAAAGGAATCGAAAAACTCGCGGCGGGCGAGATTTTAGAATGGAAAAATGGCGAGATAAAGCGAAGAAAATATTGGGATTTGCCGGAAGTTCCGACGAATGAAACGATTTCCTTTGAAGAAGCGGTCGAAGAAACCGAAAGGCTTTTCCTCGAAGCGGTCGAAAAACGCCTGCAAGCCGATGTTCCAATCGGTTCACTTTTGAGCGGCGGAATTGATTCGAGCCTTGTTTGTTGGGCGATTTCCAAACTTGGCGGCGATGTCACGGCTTTCACGGTCGGAACGCCGAACGACGAATTTGACGAAACAAACATCGCCGTCCAGACCGCGAAAAAACTCGGAATCAAGCACCAAATTTTAGAACTTTCTTCGGAAAAACCGCCCGATATTGATGAGTTAATTAAGGCTTACGCCGAACCTTTCGCGTGCGCTTCCGCGCTCGGAATGCTCGGAATTTCCAGAGAAGTCGCAAAGAGCGCAACGGTTCTTTTAACTGGCGACGGCGGCGACGATATTTTTCTCGGTTATCCCGAACACAAACATTTTTTGACGGCAAGCAAAATTGCGAGATCTTCGCCCGCATTTGCCGCTGATCTCTGGCAAAAAACGCGCGGTTTCGTGCCGAAAACGGGAACAATCAAACGTGCCGCGTCCTTGCTCGATTATTCCTTCGGCGGACTCGGCGCGGTCGGAAATGCGCGGGACGGTTTGCCTGTTTATGAAAAAAATGATCTCTTAGGCGAAAAATTAAAAGACATTTCGCTGTCGCATCGCGAGATGGACTGGACGATTGAATCGGGACGAAATCTTTTATCGGAATTTTTGATTTACGACCGTAAAACGCGGTTCGTCGGCGAATATCTGCCGAAAGTTGACGGCGGGACAATGTTCTACGCACTCGAAGCGCGTTCGCCTTTTCTCGATACAAAACTTTGGGATTTTGCCGCAAAACTCCCGTATTCAATGCGGATTCACAATGGAACACTAAAAGCGATCTTACGCGAAATCGTGCGTCGAAAAATTGGCGATGATCTGGCAAGCGGCAAAAAACAAGGTTTTATAATTCCCGTGCAAAAATGGCTGACGCAGCATTGGCGCGAAAACTTTGTCGAAGTTTTAGAAAATTCGATTCTTGAAAAAGAAGGTTGGATAAACGCAAAGTCGGCGATAAAACTGCTTGAAGATTCTGTTCCGAATAATTGGTCGCCGCGCCAATTGTGGTTTATTTTCGTTTTGGAATCTTGGCTCAGGTTTGAGCGGAAACTTATAAATTAAAATGAGGCGTATGCGCGATTGAAATATTCGTTTAGCGATGGGCTTTGCCCAATTTTCAATCGAGGGGAAAATCATCGCTTTATAAATGACGATTACGGGCAAAGCCCGTCGCTAAACGATGGTTTTAAGTTTGTGTATGGTTTTTCCGAAATACGCCTTCAGAATAAATAATGCAGAAAAACGTCTTACAACTTATCGGCAGTTTCCATCAAGGCGGCTCGGAACGCCAAACTGTTCAGCTTTGCAAACTTTTGACTAATAATGGAACTTTCCGCGTTTTCGCGGCGTGTCTTGATGGCGAAGGAAGTTTAAGAAATGAAATCGAATCACTTAATCTAGGCGAAATTCCCGAATTTAAATTGCATAATTTCTATGATACTAATTTTATAAAACAGATTAGACTTTGTGCGAAATTTATCAAAAAAAACAACATCAGCGTCGTTCACACGCACGATTTTTACACGAATATTTTCGGAATGGCTGCCGCTTTTTACGCACGAGTTCCGGTGCGAATCGCTTCAAAACGTGAAACTCAAAGCAAAACGGGAAAACAAATGCTGCTTGAGCGTCAAGCCTTTCGCCTTGCTCACAAAATTCTGGCAAATGCTGATGCGGTCAAAAACTTTTTGGTCGAAACGGGCGTTCCGAAAGAAAAGATTGTAACTATTTACAACGGTTTAGATTTAGAAAGATTAACGCCGTCGGCAGATTTAGAGCGCGAAGAAGTTTTAGCGGAATTCAATCTACCGACAGATTTTCAATTTGTAACTATTGTCGCTAATTTGAGAAGCGATGTGAAAAATCATCGAATGTTTCTTCGCGCCGCCAAAAAAGTCAGTGAAAAAATCGAAAAAATCGGTTTTATTTTAGCCGGAGAAGGCGAATTAACCGAAGAATTAAAACAATTTGCGCGGAAATTAACTATTGAAAACCACACATTTTTCATTGGCAGATGCGATAAAGTTGCCGAAATTTTGTCTGTTTCGGATGTTTGCGTTTTGAGTTCGAAATCGGAAGGTTTTTCCAATTCGATTCTGGAATATATGTCGGCTTCAAAGCCTGTTGTGGCAACAAATGTCGGCGGTGCGAGCGAAGCGGTTGATGAAGGCGAAACAGGTTTTTTAGTTGAATCCGACGATGATGAAGCGTTGGCAAATCGTTTGATAGAACTGCTTGAAAATCCTGAAAAAGCCGGAATAATGGGCGAAAATGGAAGAAACAGAGTGGAAGAAAATTTCTCGCTTTCGGCGCAGTTAGAAAAAACTTTGGAACTTTACGAAAGTCTTTTGAAAAAATAGTTGAATGTCCGATTCCGAACCGAAAAAAATCAAAGTTTTGATTGTCGCTCCTGCCTTGCCTCTAATTGGCGGACAAGTCGTTCAATCTTCCCGTTTGATCGAAAACTTTCGCTCCGAACCTAATTTACTGGTTGATCTTCAGCCGATAAATCCGAAGTTTTTTCCCAATTTACAAAAAATAAATTACCTCAGAACTTTTTTGACGGAAACCAAATATATTTTTGATCTTTTGAGAAAAGTCCCGCGTTATGATGTGATTCATATTTTTTCCGCATCGTATTTTTCGTTTCTCCTTGCGCCGACTCCGGCAGTTTTGATCGCAAAATTTTTCCGTAAAAAAACTATTCTCAATTATCGAAGCGGCGAGGCGCAAGATCATTTGAAAAAATGGCGGCGAACGGCGATTCCGACGATTCGGCTTTTTGATAAAATCGTGATGCCGTCAGGCTATTTAGTTGATGTTTTTGCGAAATTCGATCTTAAAGCCGAAGCGATTTATAATTTTGTCAAAACGGAAAATTATCAGTTTCGGGAGCGAAAACCTCTGCGCCCCGTTTTTTTATCAAACCGAAATTTTGAACCGCTTTACAATGTCGCTTGCACTTTGAAGGCGTTTGCGTTGATTCAAAAGAAATTTCCCGACGCGAAAATCTGTGTCGCGGGCGACGGTTCGGAAAGGAAAAACCTGCACAATCTGGCAAAAGAGTTAAACTTGAAAAATGTCGAATTTACGGGCAGAGTTTCGCTGACGGAAATGCCGAAACTTTATGACAACACCGATATTTATTTGAATTCGCCGAATATTGATAATATGCCGAATTCGATAATCGAGGCTTACGCTGCCGGAACGCCCGTCGTCTCGACAAATGCGGGCGGAATTCCATATATTTTGGAACACGAAAAAACGGGTTTGATTGTTGAGGTCAATGACCACGAAAATTTGGCAAATCAAGCAATCAGATTATTAGAAAATAACAATTTAGCCCAAGCTATTATCAAAAACGCGCACGAATTAACTGCGAAATTTTCGTGGGAAAACGCACGGCGTGAATGGCTGAAAATTTATACGGAACTGGCTGAAAAGAAATGATTTTAACAATCGAGATACTTATTAATTGTTGACAATAGACGAATTTATATGAGATTTTAAACTTGGTAATTAACAAAAATTTATCTCATCTTTAACCCTCGAAAATTCCTGTGACGCGACTTCAAGTTTTCCCCAAAGCAAAATATTAATGAACGAAAAGAAATTAAAAGTTATAATTTTGACGCACGGCAATGCGAGTTTTCTCTTGGAGCGTTTGTTGAAAATCGAAACGATTGAAATTGCCGGAGTTTTTGTCGAAACAAAGACTCAGCCGGAAAGAAGTTTTAAGGAAAAATTGGAGCGTTCGATAAAATATGACGGATATTTGGAAACTTTCAAAAAATTCGGCGCGAAAATTGTCGGCGGGAAAACGGAAGGTTTGGAAGAACTCGAAACTGTTCGCAAAAATCAGGATGAATTGAATAAATTTGCTGAAAAATCGGGAATTAAAATTCAAAAAGTCGAAAATTATCACAGCGAAGACGCGAAAAAACTTCTGCGCGACGCGAATGCGGATTTGGGAATTCTCTACGGAACGAACATTATAAAAAAAGATGTTTTTTTGATTCCGCGAATGGGTTCGATCAACATTCACCAAGGTTTTGTGCCATATTATCGCGGCGGACCTTCGGTTTTTTGGGAACTTTTCAATGACGAAAAGCAGGTCGGCGTGACGGTTCATTTTGTCGCGGCAAAGGTTGACACGGGCGAGGTCATTTTGCAGAAAACTTTTCCACTTGGATATGATTTTGAAAAATATGGTTTAGATTACGAAAGTTTTCTGAAAGATTTTCGGTTTTCACTGAAAATTCCAATGATCGAAATGATCGCCGAAGCCGTCAAGCAAATTGCTGAGGGAACGGAGCAAAGAATCAAGCAGGATTTATCGCTCGGAAAGCGTTATCGTCTGCCCGTAAAATCTGAAAAAGATGCGATGTTGAGAGTTTTAAAGAACCGATATGGTCAGAACCGTCTGCGGTAGCGGATGGTTTAAACCTAAAAGTTTGAAACTAAAAATTATTAAATTAGCTAAATGTTCAACCACCCGCTACCGCAGGTGGTTCTGACCCGATGTTGAAAAAGAAAATACTCAAAACAATTTATAATCTCGGCGGTTTCGCTCCATTTCATTGGGCGCGGCGCGAAGATGTTTTGATTTTGACTTATCATCGTTTTTCAAAAGAAAAACACCCATTTAAAACTTCCGCCGCCGAATTTTCAGCGCATCTGGAATATTTGAAAAAACATAATCACGTTTTGTCTTTAAATGATTTACTTGGAGTCAAAAAATTACCGCCAAATTCGGTTGTTATTACTATTGATGACGGTTACGCAGACGCTTATGAAATCGCTTTTCCTGCGTTGAAAAGTTTCGATTTTCCGGCAACTCTTTTTGCGATCACGGATTTTGTCGAAGGAAAAATTTGGCTTTGGACGGACAAAATGCGTTACGTTTTATTGGAAACGAAAGCGAAAAAAATGCGCGTCCGGTTTGAAAATTACGGTATAATAGAGGCAGTTTTAACTGATGAAATTCAGAGATTGAAACTCGCAGATAAAGTAAATTCGATTTTGAAAAAACTGCCGAATGCGGAAAAAGAAACAAAAATTTTGGAAATTGCGGAGTCATTAAATGTCGAAATTCCCGAAGTTCCATCGGCAGAATTTTCGGCTTTGAATTGGGAAATGGCGCGGGAAATGGACGCGGAAAATTTGAAAATCGAATCGCACACGGTAACGCATCCGATTTTGACGAATATTGATGAAGATCAGCTTGATTTTGAATTAAAAATTTCAAAGGAAAGACTCGAAAATAATTTAGAAAAACCAGTCGAAATATTTTGTTATCCGAACGGCGCGTTTGACGAAAATGTTTGGAAATCGGTCGAAAAAGCCAATTACAAATGTGCCGTAACGACGTGCTACGGATTTGTTAAAAATATTGAGAATAAATTTTTGCTCAACAGAATTGACGCGCAAAACGATATTGTAGATTTTGCTCAAAGTGTCAGCGGATTTGAGGCGATCAAAGAGAAATTAAGAAACTAAAATGTGCGGAATCAACGGAATAGCTTTTTCAAAAAATTCGGGACGCTCCGTAAATCAGAGCGTTTTGCGAAAAATGCGGGATGTAATCGAGCATCGCGGTCCTGACGATTCCGGCGAATTTTTTGATGAAACAGTTGCGCTCGGACATCGCCGACTTTCGATTGTTGATGTCGCACACGGACATCAACCGATGTTTAATCAGGAAGAATCGTGCGTCATTGTTTACAACGGCGAAGTTTATAATCACGCCGATTACCGGATCGAACTTTCCGCCAAAGGCTACAAATATCAAACGACCTGCGACACCGAAGCGATTCTGCATCTTTACGAAGAATACGGCGAAAATTGCGTTGAAAAATTGCGCGGAATGTTTGCTTTTGCGGTTTGGAATCGCCGCGAAAAAACACTTTTCATCGCCCGCGACCGCGTTGGAATAAAACCGCTTTATTACGTTCACGATGTGGACGGAAATTTATTTTTCGCGTCGGAAATTAAATCCCTTTTAGCGGCAAACGCCGTCAAACCGGAAATAAATTACGCCGCGCTTCCCGATCAACTGGCAAATCACGGAACTTCTGCGGACGAAACACTCTTTAAACACGTAAAAAGGCTTTTGCCGGGACACACTTTGCTTTGGAAGGACGGCAAAATCACGATCAAAAAATATTGGGACATTTCTTTTGAACCGAAACACGAGAAAAAATCCGACGCGGAATTTGTCGAAGAATGGCGCGAACTTTTTAAGGAATCGGTCAAATTGCGCTTGATGGCTGATGTTCCGCTCGGAATGTTTCTTTCAGGCGGAATTGATTCGAGCGCGATCTGCGCGATGATGGCGGAAATGGTTTCCGAGCCGATCAAGACGTTTTCCGTCGGATTCAAAGAGCGCGAAGCGAATGAATTTCATTATGCGCGAATCGTTTCAAAAGCATTCGGAACAGATCATCACGAAATCACGATCACGCCCGAACAATTTTTTGACGAACTGCCGAGTCTCGTTTGGCACGAAGACGAACCGCTCGGTTTTATCGCTTCAGTTCCGCTTTATTTCGTTTCAAAACTTGCACAAAAACACGTCAAAGTCGTTTTGACAGGAGAAGGAAGCGACGAAATTCTCGGCGGTTACGGGCGTTATTCCAAAACTTTACAGCTTTTAAATTACGGCAAAAAATACGAAAGTTTAACGCCCGAATTTTTGCGAAAGATCGTTAAAAACAACGTCGAAAATCTGCCGATGAGCCGAAAATTAAAACGCACATTTCTGGCGCGAAAAGCAGATATTGAAAATCTCTATTTCGATAATTTCGCGATCTTTACAAAAGCGATGCAGGAAAACCTGCTCACGAAGGAAACAAAGGCGCGAATTGCCGAAAAAAATCCTTATGTCGAGTTGGAAAATTGGTTAAATCAAACCGACGCGAAAGATATTCTGGACAAATTGCTCTACGCCGATTCAAAAACGTATCTGCACGAACTTTTAATGAAGCAAGATCAAATGTCTATGGCGGCTTCGATCGAATCTCGTGTGCCGTTTTTGGATCACAAACTCGTTGAATACACAGCAAAATTACCTGAAAAAATGAAAATTCGCGGCGGCGAAACCAAATGGATTTTGCGCGAAGCGATGAAGGGAATTTTGCCCGAAGAAATTTTAACGCGCTCGAAGATGGGTTTTCCCGTTCCGGTCGGTAATTGGTTCAGAAACGAATTTAAGGATGTTGTTGACGAATACGCTTTGAGCGAACGAACGCTTTCACGCGGAATCTTTAATCCGAATTTCGTGCGCGAAATTGTTGCAAAACATAATTCGGGCGAAAATCACGATGAGCGAATTTGGTTTTTGCTGAATTTTGAAATGTGGCAAAGGCGTTTTATTGATAATGAAATAGTTGAAAATAAAGAGTTGAAAATTGAAGATGTAGTTTTGGTTTAGAGATAAATTACGTTTGGACGGAACGCGAACTTTAGTTCGCCTGTTACTTGCGAACTAAAGTTCGCGTTCCGTGCTTAAAGAAATAAAATATGTTGGTTGCGGAAGCAGAAAAAAAAGATTCAGAAAAAATATCAAAAGTGTTACAAGGACGCGATATTTTGTGTTTTTCGCACGATTGGACGGGCGATCCTTTGTCGAAAACTCATCTGATGCGCGTGCTTTCAAAGGAAAATCGGATTCTTTGGGTAAACGCGATAGCAAATCGAATGCCGACAACTTCGACGAAAGATATTAAACGAATTTTCAGCAAATTAAAGCGTTTTACCGAACCCGTCAAAGAAGTCGAACCGAATATTTTTGTTTTGAATCCGCTGGCAGTTCCGGCTTATGGCACGGAAGCGGTTCGCAAATTTAATCAACAATTTCTTATCTCGCAAGTTAAAAAAGCGATGCGGAAATTGAAGTTTGAAAAACCGATCAATGTGGTTTTTAATCCGGCGGCGGGACTGCTCGCAGGAAAACTCGGCGAAGATCAATTGATTTATTATTGTGTTGACGATTACACCGAATTTACGGGCGCGTCGAAAGGTTTGAAGGAAATCGAGGAAGAACTTTTTCAAAAAGCTGATTTGGTCATAGTTTCGGCTGAAAAACTTTTTGACGACAAAAAGAAGTATAACGAAAATACTTATATAATTCGGCACGGAACGGATTGGAAGCATTTTCGCACGGCGTTGAATGATGCAACAAAAATTCCCGATGAAATCAAAGATTTGCCGAAGCCGATTATCGGTTTTCACGGACTTCTTGCCGATTGGGTTGATTTTGAATTGATAAAGAAAACGGCGGAGCACTTTAGAGATGGTTCGGTCATTTTGATCGGAAAAATCGCGGTTGATGCCGAGCAGAAGGTTAAGATTTTGAACAATGTGAAGAATGTTCATTTTCTCGGTCGAAAGCCTTACGAACAATTGCCGAATTATTGCAAAGGTTTTGATGTCGCGCTTAATCCTTTTGCGATCAATGAATTGACTTTGGCGGCGAATCCTCTGAAAGTGCGTGAATATCTCGCCGCCGGATTGAATGTCGTTTCGACGGATATTCCCGAAGTCAGGATTTTAAAGCATTGCTTTATCGGCGAAAATCATCAGGATTTTATTGAAAAGATCGAAACGGCGTTAAAAGTTGAAACATCAAAAGAAACAATCAGCGATTCGATAAAAGCGGAAAGTTGGGAAGCGCGGATTGATGAACTCAGAGAAATAATGTTGAAAAGTGAAAAAGTGAAAAAGTGAAAAAGCGATGCCGGGTATTCAAAATTTTAATTTTCCTTTCGATTTCCTTTGTTGTTTGGATCGTAATTGCGCCGTTTTTGGCTGAATTTTTAATTGTCGAAAAACCTTTAGAAAAAGCCGACGCGATTTTAATTCTCGGCGGTTCGTCGGTTTATATTGAACGAACACAAAAAGCGGCGATGCTTTTTAAACAAGGTGTTGCTCCGAAAATTCTTTTGACCGATGATGGCGGAAGATCGGGTTGGTCGCGTGTTGAAGAAAGAAATCCGCCGTTTGTTGATCTGGCAAAGAAGGAATTGATCGCGCAAGGTGTTCCTTTGGAGGCAATCGAGGTGTTAAAACCGAAGGTTTCGGGAACAATTTACGAAGTCGAAGTTTTGCAGAAAGAAGCAAAGGAGAAAGATTTGAGTTCGGTTTTGATTATAACTTCGGCATATCACACGCGGCGTTCGCTCTGGATTTTTGAAAAAGTTTTTGCGGAAAACAACATTCAAACCGAGATCGGCATCGAATCCGCAATGACCGGACATCAAACTCCGCCGCCTTTCACTTGGTGGCTTTCGCCGCGCGGTTGGAATCTCGTCGCCGGCGAATATGTGAAAACGGCGTATTATTGGGTATATTACTAAGAAAATGGATAACGGATAATGAATAATGGATAATGTTTTGATTTATTTTTAGAACTTTGAAAATCTAAATAATTTTTTCGGGAATTAACAACTCCAAATATTCTTAAAAAATTATCCATTATCCACTATCAGTTATCCATTATTAAAAGGAAGTTACGATGAGCGTCAGCAGGCTAGATAATTGGGAACAAAAGCATAAAGCGAGAGAAAAAGAATTTCGCAAACAGCAGAGAAGCGAATTTTTTGCGCGAAACAGAAGTTCGTTCAAATGGATTCTCATTTTTGCCGTAATTACTGTTATCGCTTTGCCTCTGATCGGTTTCGGTGCGTATTTTTTCCAAAATTATTCAAGTCAATCTGCTGCGTTTGTTTCGGGAGATTCGATTGTTGTAAAGAAAGGCGGCGATTTTCAGGACGCGCTTAATAAAGCCAAACCCGGCGACACGATTTTTCTGGAAGCCGGAGCGAGTTTTGTCGGAAATTTCAGTTTGCCGAAAAAATCGGGCGACGCTTTTATTACGATTCGCACTTCTGCCAAAGATTCGGAAATTCCGGCTGAAAATACGCGAATTGATCCGAAAAAGTATGCCGCTGTTCTGCCGAAGATTTCTTCGCCGAATAATGATCCGGTGATTGATGCCGTTGGCGGCGCACATCATTATCGGTTTATCGCAGTCGAATTCGGCGGCACGAAAGACGGTTTTAACAACATTATAAAACTCGGCACGACCGAAGAAAAAACGATTGAAGAACTGCCGCATCACATCGAATTCGACCGCGTTTATATTCACGCAACCTCGCCGGAAGGTCAGCGTCGCGGAATCGCGGCGAACGGAAGATTTGTCAAAATTATCAACAGCTACATCGAAGGAATACGGCGCAAAGGCGATGAAAGTCAGGCAATCGCGGTTTGGGCAACCGACGGACCTGTCGAAATTATCAATAATTACATCGAAGGCGCGGCGGAAAATATTCTTTTCGGCGGCGCGGGTTCTTATCTGAAACTTGTCCCGACAGATTGCCTCGTGCGCGACAATCATCTGAATAAACCGCTCGAATGGCGCAAAGATAATTGGGTGGTCAAAAATCTCTTTGAAATAAAAAACGGTCGGCGCATCAAGGTTGAAAACAATCTGATGACCAACAATTGGGCGATGGCGCAAGAAGGAACGGCGGTTCTTTTTACGGTTCGTGCCGATAACGGCGATGCGAGCGTTATCGAAGATGTTATGTTCGTCAACAACATCGTGCGCGGTTCGGGAAATGCAGTCAATATTTTGGGTGAAGACGGCGGCGGCGGGCGAAACCTTTCGATCATTAACAACATTTTTGAAGACATTAACTACGAAAAATGGGGCGGCAGAGGATTCTTTTTGTTGAGCAACGACTGGAACGGATTAAAGGTTGAAAACAATACCGTAATTCACAATGGGAGCATAACCATCGCTTACGGAAAACCTGTTAAAGATTTTGTGTTTCGTAACAATATAGTTTTTGAAAATGAATATGGCTTTAAGGGCGACAATATTGGTTCCGGTCAGGTAACGATTGACAGGTATTATTCTGGCGGAATTGTTACAAACAACATAATTGTCGGCGGACAAAGTTCCAGATACGGACAGCAAAACTTTTTCATAAATTCAATTAAACAAGTCGGATTTGTTAATCCTGCAAATTCTGATTACAGTTTGCAAAGCGGAAGTCCTTACTTAACTAAAGGAATAGACGGAAAGCAAATAGGTGCAAATTTAAATACCAAACTTGTCGGCGGGAATTGATTTCACAAATTTAACTCAAAGATTTTAAGAAAATCAAAAAACATTACGTTTTTCGGGCGCAATGTTTTTTTTTGACTTTAGATTTTATTTTATCTCTCTTTATCGGCAAATTTCTTGACTTTTTTAAAATTTCAGATAATTAAATTTCAGATAAAACTTATCTGCTAAACATTAATTTTCTGTTTAAACTCCAGCCAAATAAACACTTATAGTCAATTTTTTGAAGCCTTGAATATCAACAAATTCCTATTGAAAAACAACAGTGATTAACATATAATAACAATTGACAAACTTGTTTAACGCAATAACTTGTCTCCCATAAAATTTGCTCAAATTTTTTGGCATTCTAAAAAACAATTCAATTTCAAACAAATAAAAACAATTCAGGAGTTTAGTCAATGAAAAATCTTAAATTGCAGAATAGTTCTGTCTTTAAAAATCTCACAAAAAAGTATTTTAATATACTATTTTCAGTAATGCTGGTTAGTTTATTTCTTTTAATCACGGAAGTAAAAGCCGTCGTTTATAATCTTCCGAGTTCACAATTTCCGTGTAATTTGTCTTCACGTCCGTATGCTCCGGCAGAAGATAATTGTTTGCAGTCAGCAATAAATGCGGCGACTCCGGGAGATACGATTCTTCTGCAACCCGGTCGAACCTTTGTCGGACCTTTTCTTTTAAGATACAAGGAAGGCAACAGTAATCAATATATTACGATCAGAACTGCAAGTGTAGATATTCCATCCGAAGGACATAAGGTAAATCCCTCATTTGCTAATTTGATGCCAAAAGTCGTGGCTCTCGCCGGAGGCGAAGTTGCTTTCAGAACCGAATTAAAAGTAGAAGGCGGCGTTGCAAAACCGGCACATCATTATATTTTGCTTGGACTTGAAATTACTCAGCAAGGAGCGATTGATACCAATACTTTAATCAGGCTTGGTAGGTATAAAGAGTTGGACGGCGCACCGGAACAGAATAGTTTTGACAGAATTCCGCATCATTTTATTATAGACCGCTGCTATTTTCACGGAAATCCAAACGGAAACTTGAAAAACGGTATGGAAATTCATAGTGCAAATACGAATGTCATCAATTCTTACATTTCCGAAGTTCACAGCAATTATGCCGAATCTCACGGAATCATAAGTTGGAACGGAAGTGGACCATTTAAAATCGTAAATAATGTCGTAGAAGGCGCGGCTTCAAATATTTTTTTCGGCGGCGCAAGTCCTGCAGTTCCAAACCTCATTCCTTCAGATATTGAAATTCGCCACAATATTTTGAGAAAACCGCCCGAATGGTATCAAGCTATTCCGCATCGAAGCGTCAAAAACCTTTTGGAGTTGAAAAATGCCCGCCGCGTTTTAATTGACAGAAATTTACTTGAAAATAATTGGGCTGACGCACAAAATGGAACAGCAATTCAATTTACTCCGCGAAATGATGACGGTGATGCGAACTGGATCACCGTTGAAGACGTGATTTTTTCAAACAACATTGTCAGACGCTCTTTTCACGGAATGATTATTGCCCGTTCGCGCAACGGCAATGTTGTCGAACAACCACCGCAAAGAATTTCTATCATCAATAATTTATTTGCTGAAATTGATCCGAGCGTTTGGTGCGGAGCGTGTCCCGGCATCAGCCATGGAAAATTCATCACGAATTTTGCCGATTCGATTGATGTCAAAATCGAACATAACACGATTTTGCAGTCGGGAAATATCGTCAGTGCAGGCGGCGTTCCGAACACGGGGTTTGTTTATAAAAACAATTTATCACCGCATAATGAATACGGTTTTCACGGTCAGGATGCGGGAGTCGGAAATTCGACTTTGCAGACATATTTTCCGAACGCCCAATTTAGCAGAAATATTCTTGCAAAATCAGACCCGAATCTTAATTTGAACAATCTTTATCCGACAAACAATGAATTTCCGCAGGATTTGAGTTTAACCGGATTTGTAGATAATACGAATTCAAACACGGATTTGCGAAATTATCGTTTATCGCCAATCAGCAATTTTCGAAATCAGGCAGATGACGCGAAAGACATCGGCGCGAATATTGATGCTTTTAATGCCGCTTTACGAACTTCGGATTTTGATTCGGACGGCAAAACGGAAATTACAGTCTTTAGACCTTCGACGGGCGATTGGTTCATACGCAATAGTGCGGATGCTTCAGACCGTCATTACAACTTCGGATTAAACGGTGATATTCCGGTTGCCGCAGATTATGACGGCGACGGACAGACGGATTATGCCGTTTATCGTCCGAGCAGCAAAGTTTGGTATGTTGTCAGAAGTTCCGACAGCCAATTAGCTGTCATTCGGTTCGGTTTGTCGGAAGACATTCCTGTTCCGGCAGATTACGACGGCGACGGCAAAACGGATTATGCGGTATTTCGTCCGTCAAACGGAACCTGGTATGTTCAAGGAAGTCTTGCCGGTTCTAGTCAAATTCCATTCGGATTAAACGGTGATAAACCTGTTGTCGGCGATTATGACGGCGACGGCAAAGCAGATTATGCGGTATTTCGTCCGTCAAACGGAACTTGGTATATTTACCGAAGTTTTTCGCGTGATTATTCGATTTTTAACTTCGGAATAAACGGAGATATTCCGATTCAAGGCGATTTCGACGGCGATCAAAGATTGGATGTCGGAGTTTGGCGACCGTCCGAAGGAACTTGGTATGTAAATCAGAGCCGCACTTCATCATTGATGACAAGCAGATTCGGTTTGGAAGGCGATACGCCGATTCTCGGAGATTTCGACGGCGACGGCAAAACGGACTTTTCAGTGTGGCGACCTTCTTCGGGAACTTGGTATTCACAACAAAGCCGCGATGGTTTCAGAACCGTTCAATATGGAGCAAACGGCGATATTCCGGTAACTTCTCCGGTTGTTTCAAAATAATCCGCCCTAGAAAATCAAGAAAAAGGAACGTAAAATTTTACGTTCCTTTTTCTATTTTGCCGAGGATTTCCTCAAATCTTTGATCTTTACGAAGCAAGGAAAGCATTTTGTCATTTTCATACCATGCTTTATTTTCGTTTCCGAGTTTGATGGCGCGTTCCATCCAATAAAATGCTTCATCAATTTCGCCGATTTGGGCATTTGCCGAAGTCATCCAATAAGCCATATCGTGATCGGCTTTTGCCAAGTTTTTCGCTTGATCGGTTAATTGCGCCCGCGCTTCTTCCGTTTTGCCGACGTGCGCTAAAAACATTGCGTAAAGCGGACGTATTCCGTCCATCTGCGGATTTTTGTCCAAAACCTCGCGCATCATCTCGATGGCTTCATTTTCCTTACCGGCGTATAAAAGCACGCTTGAACGGAAGATTTTGATTAAAGGATGATTCGGTTCCATTTTCGCGCCTTTGTCGAGTTCCTTCAACGCCTGATCGTATTTGCCTTGATAGAGATAAATTCTGGCTTGATTATAACTGGCGACGACACGCGCCGCCGGATCGAGGCGAACGAGTTTTTCCCAAGCCCGAATTGCTTCTTCATATTCACCGTCGAGCCGGTGCATCGTGCCTTTGACAAAATAAAGCGGTGCTTCGTTCGGAAATTGATCTTCCAGAATTTTGATTTCAGCCCGTGCTTTCCGTTTTTCGCCTCGTGAAAGATATATCAAGATCATCAAAACTCGTGCTTCGACAACGTTTGCATCATATTTAAACGCTTTACTGAATGCGGCTTCAGCATAAGTGTAATCTTCGGAATCACCCATTCCTTTGAAAACACGGTTGGCATAACACGCGCCGAGTCCGCTGTAAGCAAGTGCAAATTGCGGATCTAGTTCGAGCGCACGTTTGAAATTGGCAATTGCCGCTTCGCAATCTTCGTTGGAAACGGTGCGGAAAATAAATCTGCCGAAATTATCACGTCCGCGCAAGTATTCTTCGTAGGCTTCGGCATTATCTGTGGCGCGGCGACCGAGTTTTTCCTGTTCGCCGGTGGACAGTTCGAGCCGCAAACCTTCTAAAATTCTTTGAGCGATAATGTCCTGCAAAGCAAGAATATCTTCGCCGACCGCATCAATGCGGTCGCTCCATAAAATCTCG
>JBBSAX010000070.1:0-22161 GCA_038251885.1 Pyrinomonadales bacterium
AGAAAATACGGCACATTCATTTTTTTTGAATTCGTGTGCATATTAAAAACTTCGATGCCGTCAAAGTTTGCATTCCACTCTTTGAATTTTTCAGGATAAGTTACGATGGCGAGTTTTCCTTGCGAATGAATGATTCCGAGATAATTTTCGTTGTTTTCGCGCGTCATTTCCTCGGCTTTCGCACTTCCGGGCAAAAGCAAAAATCTGTCCTGATTTTCCGTATCCATTTCATTTCCGCCGATAAACAAAACGCCTTCGTTAAATCCGTTTAAGGTCATCGCGGAAGTGTCGTAAAATGCCGAAGCGTGTTCGGTCATCACGACAAAATCCAAAGCATTTTTCTGTGCGCCTTGTAATAATTCGTCAAAACCGCCCGTGCTGTGTCCGCCGAGAAAAGAGTGAACGTGCATCACACCCTTGAATTCGTTGTAGTTCGGATTCGGATTTACTGTTCTATTTGATTGAAGCGCGGCAATTTTATCGGCAAGGTTGCCTTTTCGAACGCGTTGATAAACAAAAGGAATCTGTGCCAAAAGCACAATTCCCAAAAATATCAAAACAATTTTTTTCCAAAGTTTCATTCTTTTAGAAAATCAACGGAAATAACTTTTTCGGCAATTTCTTTGCCCATTTTAGCGACCTTTTGATGTTCGGGATGATCTGTATAAAAATCCAAAGCCGCGCGGTCGGGATAAACGGCGACCAAACCCGTATCAAATGAGCGTTCGAGATGCAAAATATCGCTGCCAACGCTGAAACTCAGAATATTCGGTATTAGATTCGCCAAATTTCGTAGTTTCGCAATGTGTTCTTCGCGCTGTTCTTGCGTGGTTTCGGCTTTGTATTTCCAACAAACGATATGTGTCAGCATAATTAATTTTCAGATTCGCAATAGTCTTTTGTAACTTTGTGGCGGTATTCAAACATTTTTTCCAGTTTCGGCTGAACCAAAAAAGGCGCGGCAAATGCGCCGAAAATCCACAACGGTGCTTCATACTCAATTTCATCGCGCAAGATCGCGCCTTCTTCGTGCGGCAAAACTATGTGCTGATGCCGCCATTTTGCAAACGGACCGGAAATCTGCACATCTTCAAACATTCGCGGCGGTTCGTATTTAGTGTGTTCGGCAACCCAGCGCGACGGGATCAGACCGAAAATTTTCTGTTCGATAATCGCTTGTGAACCAATGACTGAAATATCAGCTTTCTGAACGATTTTCGCATTTTCCCAGGGCGGAATTAGTTTTTCAATCGCATCGGGCAGTTGGTGAAAGGCAAAAACCTTTTCCGGCGCGGCTTTGATAACAGTTTCTTTAATGAATTTCATTTTTTATTTTCCCAAAAATTAAAAAATCTCTTTCGATAAGCGTAAATCAAAATGAAACAAATCACCAAAATCAAAATGTGATAAATGTTCGATTCAATTGTCCTTAAACTAAATATCGCCGCTGCTGTAAAACTTCCAAGTGCATGGAAAGTAACATTCATATTTTATTTTTCAGCAATTCCCAAACTTTTTGTAGATGTCTTTCTTCAACCCGGATACTTCCGACAGAAAGCCGTAAAGTAAATTTCCCATTGAGTTTGGTGTGCGAGAGATACGCTTCGCCGGAAGAGTTTATGTCGTTCATTATCTTTTCATTCAAAGCGTCTAAATCGCCAACATTTTTCGGACTGGCGCGGAAACAAACGAGTGCGAATGGAATAGGTGCAAGCGTTTCAAAATCCGGCGAATCATCAACCCAATTCGCAAAAAGACGCGCCAGACGGCAATGTTCGCGGATTCGGGCGATCAAACCTTCTTGCCCGAAATAGCGCATTATGAACCAGAGTTTTAACGAGCGAAATCTTCGCCCAAGCTGAATTCCATAATCCATTTGATTCGTGACGGTTTCGCTGACCTTTAAATATTCCGGCACGAGTGAAAAAGTTTGTTTTAACAAATCCAAATCTTTGACATAAAGAATCGAAAGATCAAACGGCGTGAAAAGCCATTTGTGCGGATTTGTGACGATTGAATCGGCGCGTTCCCAACCTGCAAAATAATGTTGAAATTCGGGAACGATTGCCGCGCTTCCGGCATACGCTGCGTCAACGTGCAGAAAAATATTGTTTCTCTCGCAAATGTCGGCGATTTTTTCGATTGGATCAACGCTCGTTGTTGAAGTCGTGCCGACAGTGGCGACGACGCAAAAGGGAAGATGTCCGGCGGATATGTCTTCGGAAATCGCTTCGCGCAATTTTTCCGCATCCATTTCAAAGCGTTCGTTAGTCGGAATTTTGACGAGAGATTTTTGTCCTAAACCGAGCAAAATTACAGCTTTATCAATCGAAGAATGCGTTTGTTCCGAACAATAAACTCGAAGAAGCGGCAGATCGGTTCTTCCGCTCATTCCGTTTTCGCGGATGTTTAGATTTAATTTTTCACGCGCCATCGCAATCGCGTGCAGCGTCGAAACAGAAGCCGTGTCGTAAATTATTCCGTGAAAATCTTCCGGCAAATTCATCATTTTGCGAAGCCAATCCAACACGACTGGTTCGAGTTCGGTCGAAGCGGGCGAAGTTCGCCAGAGCATTGCTTTCATATCGAATGCGGCGGAAAGCATTTCGCCGAAAATCCCGACTGAACTCGTCGAAGTTGAAAAAAGTCCGTGAAAATTCGGATGATTCCAATGCGTAACGCTCGGTAAAATCAGTTCGTCAACGTCTTTTAAAACATCCGCAAAATCTTCGCCTTTTTCCGGCGCGGATTTCGGCAAAGATTCTTTTAACCAATTCGGTTCGATTTGCGAAAGAACCGGCATTTGCTCCATATTTTCAAAATAACCGGCGATCCAATCAATTATTTCATAACCGAATTTTCGAAAATCCTCTTTCGACATATCACCGAATTCGGGCGTTTGTGTTTCTTGTTTAACGGCATCTGCACTATTTTTCATTTTTCTTATTTTGTGGTTAAATTAAAAAATAAATTCACGGAGTTAAATTTTTATTAAATTAAAACTCGACACATCAGCTTAAATAGGTATAATTCTGTGTGCATTTATTTTCTTTAATTGTAATAAACTTTGTAAATAATCCCGCGTAATATATCGAAACTTTTGAATTTCGATAATTATAAGTTTATTTTAGCGTAATAATATTATCTGTGAGGTAAATATGAAAAGAATTTTTTTAACTATCGGTTTAATTGTATCTATGTTATCGAGTTTCGCCTGCGTTCAAAAAGGCGGCACCGGTACGACCACATCAACTGGCGACACGATCAAAGTCGGTGTTTACGGCGACACGACCGGCGCGACTTCGAGTTTTGGACAATCAACTAAAAACGGCATTCAACTGGCTTTTGACGAAATCAATGCGGCTGGCGGCGTGGACGGAAAGAAACTTGAAATGCTTTTTGAAGACGATCAGGGAACACCTGAAAAAGCCAAAACGGTAATTTCAAAATTGATTAATCAAGACAAAGTTATCGCCGTTCTCGGTGAGGTTGCATCGAGTAATTCGCTTGCCGCCGCGCCAGTCGCGCAGGAAGCGAAAGTGCCGATGATTTCGCCGTCTTCGACCAATCCTAAAGTTACGGAAGTCGGCGATTATATTTCCCGCGTCTGCTTTATTGACCCGTTTCAAGGTTCGGTAATGGCGAAATTTGCGGCAAATACTTTGAAGGCAAAAACCGCCGCGATTCTCGGCGACAATAGTTCGGATTACAGCAAAGGTTTGACGCAGTTTTTTGAGCAGGAATTTACCAAACTCGGCGGAAAAATTATTACCAAGCAGACTTACGCGCAAAAAGATCAAGATTTCAAAGCGCAATTAACGCAAATGCGCGATCAAAAACCGGACGTGATTTACGTTCCGGGTTATTACGGCGAAGTCGGTATTATCGCCAAACAAGCCCGTGAACTCGGAATGAATCAGCCTTTGCTCGGCGGCGACGGTTGGGATTCGCCGGAACTCTGGAAACTCGGCGGCGTGTCTTTAAAACCCGCTTACATTTCAAATCACTATTCGGCGGACAATCCCGCGCCGGAAATTCAAAATTTTGTTAAGGCTTATCAGGCAAAATTTAATGTTGCGCCCGATAGTTTAGCGGCTCTCGCTTATGATTCGGCGAAGGTTTTGGCGGACGCAATCAAACGCGCCGGCGGCACGGACAGCGCAAAATTAAAAGATGCGATCAACGCGACGAAAGAGTTTCCGGGTGTAACGGGCAAAATCACGCTCGACGGAAGCCGTAATGCGGTGAAACCGGCAGTTGTTCTCGAACTCAATCCAGAGGCGAGCAAATTCGACTTTAAGGAAACGATTTATCCTGAAGGAATGACTCCGCCGACAACAACGACGGCGGCAACGAATGGCAACACGACTACAAATACAGTGTCGAATACGAACACGAATTCGACAGCAAATACAAACTCGACGAAATAAGATTTACGTTCAAGGTTTCAAGGTTCAAGTTCAAAATAATTTTTGAACTTGAAACTTGAAACTTTGAACTTTTATTTATGGATACTTTTGTTCAGCAACTTGTTAACGGCTTAACTATCGGCTCGATTTACGCGCTCATTGCGCTCGGCTATACGATGGTTTACGGAATTTTGCGCCTCATTAATTTTGCCCACGGCGATATTTATATGGTCGGTGCATACGCCGGATTTATCCTGGCAAATGCGCTCGGATTTGCCGCCAGCCCGTCAATTTTCGGTTTTGCGATAACGCTTCTCGGTTCGATGGCAATTGCCGCCGCGCTCGGAATGGCAATCGAGCGTTTCGCTTATCGCCCGGTTAGGAAATTCTCGAAAATGACGACGCTGATTACGGCAATCGGAATGTCGCTTTTCATCGAATATCTTTTCGTTTTTATCTTTTCGGGAACACCGAAGGCATTTCCCCAACTCTTGCCGAACGAAGGTTATACTCTTTTCGGAAACGCGAAAATTTCGACTTCGCAAATTTCGATTTTCGTCATTTCGATTCTATTAATGATCGCTCTGCAATACATTATTTTCTATACGAAAGTCGGTAAGGCAATGCGGGCGGTTTCATACAATCTGACTTCGGCAAAGCTGATGGGCATTAATACGGATTTTGTGATTTCCTTTACCTTTGCGCTCGGTTCGGCATTAGCGGCGGCGGGCGGCGTTCTAACGGCACAATACAATCCGAAGATTGATCCGTTGATGGGAATTATGTATGGCTTAAAAGCCTTTGTCGCGGCTGTTTTGGGCGGTATTGGCAATATTCCGGGTGCGGTTCTCGGCGGTCTGCTGATTGGCGCGGCGGAAACTCTCGTCGTCGGTTATGGCGGATATATCGGGATTCCTTCAACCTATCGTGATGCCGTTGCTTTTGCCATTTTAATTTTGGTTCTTTTGATTCGTCCGGCAGGTTTGCTCGGCTCGAATGTTCAGGAAAAAGTTTGAGTTAGTGGTAAATGATGAGTGACAATTCATCATTTACCACTCACCATTAATATTTATGAATTGGGTTAAAGCAATAATTACCGGAATCATTTTCATTGCGATTCTCTATGTGATGAACGCGATGTTAAGCAAAAGCGGATTTTTCGGAATGGGCGTTGACGATTATAACGGGCGACTTCTCGTATTTATCTGTATCAACATTATTCTGGCGACATCGCTTAATCTCATCAATGGCTTTACCGGACAATTTTCCATCGGACACGCCGGATTTATGGCGGTTGGCGCGTATGCTTCGGCATATTTTTCCAACAATTACGGTGTGTCGCTGCTACAATCGTTCGGTTTTCTCGGCGAAACGGGTGCAACCAGTGTCGTACTTTTGATTGCCATCGTGATCGGTGCGCTCGTTGCTGCATTAATGGGTTTAATTGTCGGCATTCCGTCATTACGTTTGAAGGGCGATTACCTCGCCATTGTAACACTCGGATTTGCCGAAATCATCCGCATCGTCATTCTAAATATTGACGCGGTTGGTGGCGCAACAGGTTATCCGGTTCCGGGTTACGCGAACTTTTTTTGGATCGGAATTTTCACTATTATTACGGTTGTCGTTATCCATAACATCATTAAATCCAATACGGGACGCGCCCTCGTTTCAATCCGCGAAGACGAACTAGCGGCTGAAGCGATGGGTGTTAATGTGACACGCTATAAAGTCACAGCCTTTGTTATCGGCTCGGCTTTTGCAGGTATTGCGGGCGTTCTTTTCGCACATAACAATAAATTTCTCCACACCAACGATTTTCAATTTATTCGCTCGTTTGAGATTATTATTATGATTGTCATCGGTGGAATGGGTTCGATGACGGGTGCGATTTTGGGCGCGATAATCGTTACGCTTTTGCCTGAACTCCTGCGTTATTTGCAGCAAATTCAAGACAGCACTTTAGAACCGATGATCGGAATTGATTTACCGTTTAATATCGGAGAATTAAGACTTGTAATTTTTGCCTTGATTCTGATTTTAACAATGATTCTGCGCCCGCAGGGAATTCTGGGAACACGCGAAGCCGGTGATTTTTTCAAGCGTTTCAGACGAGCGGACAAACCGACCGGAGGAGTCATCGAATAATGGCGGAAAACGGAAATTACATTTTACAAACCGACAAAGCAGTTATTAAATTCGGCGGTCTGACAGCGGTTAAAGAACTCGATATGCAAGTCAGCCAAGGCGAAATCTACGGCTTAATCGGACCGAACGGCGCAGGTAAAACAACGGTTTTCAATCTTCTCACGGGAGTTTACGAACCAACATCCGGCGATATAAATATCGCCGGAAAGCGCATTAACGGCTTGCGTCCATATCAGATTTCGCGCATCGGTGTTTCGCGGACGTTTCAAAACATTCGCCTGTTTCCTTCGATGTCGGTTTTAGAAAATGTCATTACGGCTTGTCATCGCCATTCGAACCAATCACTTCTCGACGGCATTTTTCGTCTGCCGCGTTATTACAAAGACGAAGCCGAACATCGAAAATTTGCAATGGAACTGCTCGAAATTTTCGACCTTGCGAAATACAAAGATGAAGGCGGAACTTCGCTTCCTTACGGTAATCAACGCCGTCTGGAAATCGTTCGCGCTCTGGCAACTCGTCCGCAACTTTTGCTTCTGGACGAACCGGCGGCAGGAATGAATCCGTCGGAGCAGGAAGATTTAACGACATTGATTAAGGAAATCCGTGACAAGTTTAATTTGACGATTGTTTTAGTGGAACATAATATGCGCGTCGTAATGGGCGTTTGCGACAGAATTCAGGTAATTGATTATGGCAAATCCATTGCGCTCGGACTTCCGCACGACATTAAAAACGATCCGAAGGTTATCGAAGCCTATTTGGGAGATTGATTCATTGATTCATTGATTCATTTAGTCATTAAAATGGATCAATAAATCGATGAACAAATGAATCAATAAAAATGCTAGTTTTAGAAAACGTATCAGTCAATTATGGCGCAATCGAAGCCTTGACCGACATCAATTTGCAGGTAAATCAAGGCGAAGTCGTCACACTTATCGGCGCGAACGGTGCGGGCAAAACGACGACTTTGCGGACGATTACGAGTTTGCTCGAACCGCGCATCGGGCGTGTAATGTTTGAAGGAAAAGAGATCAGCGGTGTCGCTTCGCATAAACTTTTACCGATGGGAATTGCAATGTCGCCGGAAGGTCGCGGCGTTTTCGCCAATCTTTCGGTGCGCGAAAATCTGGAAATGGGTGCATATATCCGCAACGATAAAAAAGGTATTACCGACGATATGGAAAAAGGTTTTGCAATGTTTCCGCGCCTCAAAGAACGCGAACAGCAAAAAGCCGGAACGCTTTCGGGCGGCGAACAGCAAATGTTGGCGATGGCTCGTGCGCTGATGTCGCGTCCGCGTCTGCTGCTGCTCGATGAACCTTCGCTCGGACTTGCGCCGCTTGTCGTTCACCGGATTTTTGAAGCGATTGACGAAATTCGCGCCGGCGGAACGACGATTCTGCTTGTCGAACAAAACGCCAATGCCGCACTTCATCATTCTGATCGCGCTTATGTTTTGGAAACCGGAAGAATCGTAATGGAAGGCGATTCAAAAGAATTAGCTGCCGATCCGCGCGTTAAAGAAGCATATTTAGGCGAATAATTCAGAAATTCAATTAACAAAAAAAGCGGACGTGAAATTTCACGTCCGCTTTTTTTTAGTTAAAATTTCTCCGCTTTATTTTTTCGGCGGTGCGGGCGGCGGTGCAGATTGTTGTTGCTGCTGTTGCTGCTGAATTTGTTGTTGAATTTGCTGTTGAAGCAATTCTTGTTGCGACGGTCCTTGAGTCGGCGGCGGAACAATAGCTTCAAGCTGTGCCAGCGCATCCTTGTAGATCGTGATTTCGCCTTTGGCTTCCAGTTCGCTCTTACGGCTTGCCAAATAATCGGAGAAAACCTGTTGGCGTTTGCCTTGAACCATAGATTGCGTAAGCTGGTCGCGCTGTTTGGCAAAATCTTCCAAATTTGCTTCTTCGCGTTTTGTGACACCGACGATAAACCAATTATCTCCGATATTGACCGGGTTTTTAGTAACTTCACCGTCTTTCAGATTATAGATCGCATCTTCGAGAGCTTCGGAAGTCGTCGCCGTCGGACCTTGACCGAGAGGTGAACCGACGACGAAACTTTTCGATTCTTGCGCCTTCAAATCCTTGATTTGCGCGGCGGCGGTCAAACCGCTTGCGGAATCTGCACCGGCGGCGATTTGTTTGGCAATTTCTCCAACCTTCGTGCGAGCCTGTTCGAGTTTTAATGCTTCGGAAACTTTCTCCTTGACTTCCGAAAGTTCGGCATCACGCGGTTCTTTCTTTTCGGCGAGAAGCGGAATCGCAAAACCGTTTTGAACAGGGATTTTATCGCCGGCATCATTCGGATTTTCAAGTCCGGCAATGCCGGATTCAAATTGATCGGAAATCCCGACATCTTTAATATCATCGCCCGGTTTGACAAACCCCGTTTCCTTAATCATTTCTTCAACGCTCATATTTGTCTGTGAAGCGTAGTCAGCCGCCACTTTATTTACATCTTTTTCAGTCTTCAAACTTTCCGAAATTTTATTAGCGAGTTCTGCGGCGACGGCATAAGCGCGACGGTTTCTCAAACTTACTTCGAGTTCTTTTTTTGCAGTTTCAAGAGTTTTCGGAACTGCTTCGCCACGACGCAAAATGAAATATCTGTTTTCAAATTTGATCGGTTCGCTGACATCACCCGGCTGCATTGATAAAAGTCTTTGATACGGATCGTCCGGATTCGCCGGATTTTCACGAACCAAACCCGGAATTTTTCCGCCGTTCGAGGCAGTTGCCGCATCTTCGGATTGTCCTTTGGCAAGATCGGCGAATGCTTGTTCGGAAATTTTTCCTTCGTTTTTTCTGGCTTGGGAAATAATCTCACTGGCTTTTGCCGCAACCTGTTGTTCAAATTCCGGCTTGGCAACACGCAATACTATTTGTTGTCCTTGAACTCCGGCAATTTTTTTATCTTCGGGCAGTTTGTCGTATTCGGCTTTAATATCTTCGTCTGAGATATTTAGTTTTTCACCGATCTTCGAAGTATTTAAGAAAATATAACGAATTTTCTTTTGCGGCGTATTAATAAAATAATTTTGCTTATTTTTATCAAAATATGCCTGTAATTCTTCATCGGTCGGCTTCATCGTTTGCGCCAAATCGGTGACTGTAACGGGAACGTAGGTTAAGTCAAACTTCGTGTTTTTTCGTTTATAATCATCCAAAACTTCATTCTCGGAAACGGTTACGCCGGAAGTCAGATAGGCTTCGAGTTTTTGATTACTGATTTGATCACGAACAAGCTGTTCGTAAGCAACTACACTGCCGAATTGTCTGCTTACGTTGTTTTCATAAACGGATTGATCGAAAGGTTTGCCGTCTTCGGGCTTGAATTGCTCACGAATGTTTGCGGCAACTTCCGCATCCGTTCCGGTCAAACCGAGCCGAGCCGCTTCGACGCGAATAATTCGTTGGCTAACCATTCCGTCAAGCATCATTTTGGGGGGCTGAGATCGCCCGAATTGGCTCATCGTTTCCTGTTGTCTGGCAACTTCGGCAACGGTGATATATTCGCCTTTAACTTTCGCAATAGTTTCCTCATTACGCGTTGCGTCCGTGCCGATGTCTCTGGTCGGCGCGTAGAACAAGATCAAACTGGCGACCATTATAATTGAAAAAAGCAAAAGAACGAAATTTCTCGTTCTTTCCATACGTTTGAAAAACTTTAACATCTTTTAGTTTCCTGTATATTGAAGAATAATATTATTTAGTTGTCATTTGCGACAAACCGCGATTTTATCAGATAAGTGCGTAAAATCAAACGCCTCATCATCTAATCTTGCATTTTTATCTTTGATGCACGAAATAAACTTGCAGTTTTACATCAATTATACAATCATAAACGAAAAACTTTTCCAATAATGATAAATAAAGAAATAAAATGTGTCGGAGTCGTCGTCAAACCGAATCACGCAGAGGCATGGGCGACCGCTTGCGAACTTCCCGCGTGGTTCAAAGAACGCGGAATCAAATTTATCGGCGAACCGCGACAGGAAGCCGAAGTCTGCGATTTTAAAACGATTGAAGTTGAAAAATTCAAAAAAGACGTTGATCTGATCGTGGTCTTAGGCGGTGACGGCACGATGATCTCAACGGCGCGTCTGACGGGTGAAAGGGAAGTTCTTGTTATAGGAATAAATTATGGAAGTTTGGGCTATCTGACCGAATTCCGAATCGAAGAAATGTATCCCGCACTCGAAGCGATTCTCGAAGGAAATTACGAAACCGACGGGCGCGTAATGCTCGATGTCGAACTCTGGCGCGGCGACGAGAAATTGGCAACAGGCAGAGTTTTAAACGATGTCGTCATCAACAAAGCGGTTTTAGCGCGAATTATTGAAGTCGAAGTAAATCTCAATAATCTTTTCGTCAATTCCTTCCGCGCCGACGGTTTAATAATTTCCACGCCGACCGGCTCGACCGCCTACAATCTTTCAGCGGGCGGTCCGATAATTTATCCGACAATGAACGCCGTTGTTTTAACGCCGATCTGTCCATTCACACTAACGAATCGTCCGATTGTAATGCCCGACACGGCAGAAATAAGCCTGCGCCTGAAAAACGAAAGCGACGGCGTTGTGCTAACTTTGGACGGACAAATCGGTTATCAAATGAAAATGCAAGACTGCGTAAAAATCCGCAAAAGCCGAACGAATTTTAACCTGATTCAACCGCCAAACCGCAATTATTTCGATGTGTTAAGAAATAAATTAAAGTGGGGAAGGTGAAATTACCCAAACAAACTCGGCTGTTCGTCATCTTTTTCTTCAAAACCTTCGGGAAACCAACGGTAAATATTTAGATCGCATTTACCTTTTTCATTGAAAATCACGCCTTCGTCTTCGAGAATTTTTTGTTGAATATCGTGCGGCAGAAGCAATTTGTCGGTCGAACATTTTCCTTGCGAATTGATAACTCTCTGCCACGGAACATTTTCCGTATCAGCCGCGTGCATCACAAAACCGACCGTCCGCGCCGTGTAGCCTTCGCCTAAGATTTCGGCGATCTGCCCGTAAGTCATCACTTTTCCCAACGGAATTTCGCGGACGATTTCATAAACCTTTTCGCGGTAGCTTTGTTCGTCAACATTCATAATCTCTAAAATGAATAATGGATAACTGATAATGGATAATGAAGAGCATTCTTGTCTTTTTATCATCCATTTTCCATTTATCTTCTGTTTCCGATTCTCAATCTTAATTCACGCAATTTTCGGTCTAAATCTTCGGGTGTCATATTTTCGTATTTTTTCGGCAAAAATCTGCGGCTTGAAGATTCGAAGACGGCGAGAAGTTCCATATAATCGAGCAGTTCGATGTCGCGGCTGGGGAAATAATCTTCCGCCGCTTTTGTGAAATGTTTCTTTTCGACCTTTGCCGAATCGCCGAGTTCGCGTGCCGCGTCGTCGTTTGCCATTAAAATTACGGCTTCGATGTCGGCGTTGCTGTATCCAACTAACTTTGCGGAAAATTCTTTGGTCAGTTTTGAAAAATCAACATCGGTTTTAATTTTGTTTTTTCGCAAAAGTGCTTTGGCGATGTTTTCGACTTCTTCGGGCGTTTGGACGTAGAGAAAAGGAATTTTGCGGTCTAATCTTCCGGCGCGTTTGAGGTCAACGTCGAGTTTGTCAGGTCGGTTTGTCATCACGAGAAAAAGAATGCGTCCGCGATTTGATGTGTCGGACATAAATTCTTTGATTCGCGCAATGACACGCGAAGAAGTTCCGCCGTCGCCGTCGCCGTCCGTGTTGCCGAAAGCGCGGTCGCCTTCGTCAATGATGACGATGACTTGTCCGATTGCTTTGATGACGCTCAAGATTTTTTCCAGGTTTCCTTCGGTCGCGCCAACCCATTTCGAGCGGAAATTTTTCATCTTGATGGTCGTCAAACCGCATTCTTTGGCAAACGCTTCGGCGACGAAGGTTTTCCCAGTTCCCATCGGACCTGTGAACAAAATTCCCATCGGAACGCGCGAACGATTACCTTTTTTGATGCTGTCGGTGATTACCATCAAATCTTTTTTGACTTCATCCATTCCGCCGACGACTTCAAAACCGAATTCCGGTTCGACGAACTCGACCAGACCGAAACATTCGCGTTCGATGATTTCGCGCTTGCGCTTGGCAATTAATTTGTCGGCTTCATCTTTGGCGCGTTCGAGCGGGTTCGATTGACTTTCAACCGCTTTTGCGTCCGGCGCGACGAGTTTTTTGATTTCCTCGCGATTCATTCCGGCGGTCAAAGCGGCGAGCTTGTGTGCACGTTCTTTTGCGTCGGGCGAATTGCCGAGAATCGTCGAAATATAATCTTCGCGGTCATTTAACTCATTTTCCTGTTGCGGCGCGGGCAACAAAATTGAGGAAATTTGAATTGATTTCAAACCTGCCGTCGCTTCGGCGTAACGCTTGCAATCTTCTTCGGAAAGGCGCGAATCAGTTTGTTTGACGACTTCTTTGCGCGTTTCAAAATCCGGCATCGGAATTTCAATCGTCGAAATTTTCGGGTTTGAAACGATTTTCGGCGCGAGTTCGGCGATGTTTTCGGCGACCAACATAATAATGTTGTCGCCGCTTTCGATTTCGGGCAAAAACGACCAGCGATGCAAAGTTACAATCGAAGCGCGGTCGGTATCCATTTGATAACTTGCGTCGCCCGCCGGAGCAATCGCTTCGGCATATTCGAGAACGACGGCATTTTTTTCCGAAAGACGAATCGCGCGTTCGATCATTGTCAAAACTTTTGCTTTGTCGTTTTCAATCGCAATTGATTGCCAATCAGGAAAATTTTCCGCGCGTTTCGGAAATCTCGCGCCGGAAGAAACATTGTATGTAACGATAGTTTTGCGCGAACCGTCAAGCAAAACGTCGGTCAAAAACTCGGTTAAACCGAGCATTTTACCCTCATTTAAGACGACATCATAAACATTGCCGTGCAAAATAAACATCGAAGATTCGCCGCGCAAATAACGCTTCCGCAAGTCTTCCGCCCAAGCCGGTAAAATTTTTGTTTCGGACATAATTTTCGCTCAAGTTTGAAGATAGAAATTTATTAAAACTTAGTGATGATAGCAAAAGATATGAAAAAGTTGAAAAAGTTGAAAAGATTGTTACTTTGAAAAAGTTAAAAGAGTTAAAGTTACCTCCGAAAAATATCCTTGTTTATCCTGTCATCTCTGTAAATTTTCTTCTCTATACTTTAATTTCCGTGTTCTAAATCAATCTTGCGGCAAACCGTTTCGCGCAATCTTTCCAACGATTTCGCAAAATCTGTCAAGTTCCCAAAGCGTCGTGTAAACATTCGGCGTGATGCGGATTCCGGTAAATTCTTCGTGGACAATCGGCGTTGTGAAAATTTTGTGTTTGTCGAATAAATAATTACCGATCTTTACCGGATCAATACCTTCTATCTTGAAATTGGCAATCGCGCAAAACTGTTTTTCATCGAATGAAGTGTTAAATCCGACTTTCGGAATTTCAGCTAATTTATCCATCCAATAACGTGATAAAAATCTGAGCCGCGCTTCTTTGCGTTTTGCGCCGATGGCGTTGTGAAAAAGAATCGCTTCGCCGATTGCAAGCCGCATCGCAGCGGAATGTGTGCCGATTTCTTCAAATTTGCGAATGTCGTTTTTGTTCTTATCTTCCGAAGCCATCAACGCCCAAACCTTCGGAATTTTGTCTTTTTTAACATACAGCATTCCCGTGCCTTTCGGCGCGTAAAGCCATTTATGTAGGGAAGTTCCGAAATAATCGCACTGCAAATCGTCACGTTTGAAATCGAATTGGGCAAAAGAATGTGCGCCGTCAACAATCGTTTCGATGCCTTTAACGCGAGCCATTTCGCAGACTTTTCTAACGGGCGTAATTTGTCCGGTGAGATTTATTTGATGGGAAATTAGAATTAATTTTGTTTTCGGCGTGATTGCTTGCTCGAATTTTTGTGCGATGTCGTTGATGTCTTTTGGAGCGATCGGAACTTTGATGAGATTCAGCTTCAAACCTTCGCGCAATTCGCGCTGTTTGAGCGTGGTAAGCATTCGCGGATAATCCTGCGTCGTCGTCAAAATCTCGTCGCCCGTCTTTAAATCCAAACCCATCAACAAGATTTCGAGCGATTCGCTGGCGTTTCTCGTGATCGCAATTTCTTCCGCATCGCATCCGAAAATTTCCGCAAGTCCCGTGCGAATCGTCTCCGATTGCGGTTCGAGCAAACGCCACATTGTATAAGCCGTCGCGTCTTCCTGCTGCCACGTATAACGGACAAACGCTTCCGTAACCATTCGCGGAGAAGGCGAAACGCCGCCGTTATTCAGATTGACGATTCCGCGCGTAACCGAAAAAGATTGTTGAATCGTTGCCCAAAAATCCTCATCAATAGCGACTTGTTTGGGCGATAAATTTTCAACTTTAAGATTCGCGGCGTTTAGATTTTCAAACAAAGAAGCAACGACGGAAGATGACAAAGCCATCATTCCAAACCCTTTGCCGACGGAAGATAAAAATTTCCGGCGGTCAAAATCGGCTAAGAATTTTTGGTTTAGATTATTCATCTATTTTAACGAAAAAACGATTTTCAATGCTTCATCAATTTTTGATAAGTCGGATTTATTTAATTCCCCGCGAATCTTGATTAATCTTTGCCGATAATCTATCGGGCGAGTTTGCAGACAATCTGCAATAGAAAGTTTTGTTAAGCCGTTTTCTTTGGTGGGATTAATTTCAATATTTGTTAAAATCCGGCTTTTCTTCTCGTTCCAATCGGTAATCGGTACTACTTGAATGACCGGAACGCGGGCGTTATAAACATCGTTTGTGATCACAATACAAGGACGGATTTTCCCTGTTTCAGAGCCGCGCGTCGGATTAAGATTTACATCAAGAATCATTCCGCGTTTTAGCTCAGTCATTAATGTTCTCCGCTAATGCCAACTCCGTAAGTTCCTGCAAATCTTCATCTTCGGCGTAAATTTCGGCATATAAATCGGCTGATTCCTCTAAAGATTTTTTTTCTAAATCTTGGCGTAAACGACTAATTGCTTCTTTCACTAATTCATCTTGATTCTTGAAGCCGTATTGTGAAAACTTTTTGAGAAAATCAACTTCCTTTTCATCAATTGCAACTATTTGACTCATAAAATTACCTCCGAAAGCTATTTTACCAAATCTCTGCCGCAAAAACGGGAAACACTTGCTTCAAGTTGAATAATTTCAGCGCAAAACGGACATTTCCGCCGCTTTACGTTTTTCGATTTATTTAAGAAATAGATATATAAACCGATAATAATTCCGACAAAGATGCAAAAATTAGTAAAATCTCAGACGTTCCAATTGATTCAAAAATGAAAGCAAACATTTTTTAACTCATCTTTTTCAAACCATCAACCAAATTATCAATCTGCGCTTTCGTGTTTGTTTCGGTAACGCAAACTAAAAAGTCGTTCGGGTAATCGTTATAATGCCACGAGAGCGGCAGACCGCCGATGATTTCTTTTTCGACGCGGATTTTTTCTAAGATTTTATTGGCGTTTTCCGGTGCGCGGACGACGAATTCGTTAAATCTCGGTGCGCTGAACGGAATCGAATAGCCATCCAATTTAGCAATTTCCTTCGCGGCGTAAGCGGCTTTTTGCGCGTTTTGCATCGCAACTTCCTGCAAGCCTTTTTTGCCCATCGTTTCCATATAAATCGTCGCGGCGAGCGCGATCAAGCCTTGATTCGTGCAGATGTTGGAAGTCGCTTTGTCGCGGCGAATATGCTGTTCGCGTGTTGCTAAAGTCAAAACAAAACCGCGATTTCCATTCTTGTCGTAAGCGATACCGGCAAGTCTTCCAGGCATCTGACGGACGTATTTCTCTTTGCACGCGAAGAGTCCGACGTAAGGACCGCCGAAACTTAAAGGAATTCCGAAACTCTGACCTTCGGCGACGACAATATCTGCGCCGCACGCGCCCGGTGATTTTAATAAACCGAATGAGATCGCTTCCGTTATGACAACGATTAAAAGTGCGCCGACTTCGTGCGCTTTTTCAGCCAAACTTTCCAAATCTTCGATACAACCGAAAAAGTTCGGCGATTGAATGACAAGCGCGGCGGTTTCTTTGTCTAATTTTGACAAATCTTCCGTTAAAACTCTGCCCGTTTCCGCGTCGAAATGAACAGTTTCCATCGTCAGATCGCCGTGTTGTGTATAAGTTTTAGCAACTTCTAAATACTCTGGATGAACGGTTTGCGCGATGATGACTTTATCGCGGCGCGTAACTCTCTGCGCCATCAAAAACGCTTCCGCCATTGCGGTCGAGCCGTCATACATCGAAGCATTTGCCACGTCCATTCCCGTCAATTGCGCGACGAGCGTTTGAAACTCGAAAATATACTGCAAAGTTCCTTGCGTAATTTCGGGTTGATACGGCGTGTAAGAAGTAAAAAATTCCGAGCGTTGAATCAAATGGTCAACGACTGTCGGCGAAAAATGCGAATACGCGCCCGCACCCAAAAACGAAGGTTTTCCGGCGGCGGTATTCATTTTTGCATATCTTTCCATTTCCGCGATAACTTCGGGTTCGGAAAGCGGTTCGGTTACGTTTAACGCACGGTTTAATTGAACGTCTTGCGGAATCGAACGAAAAAGTTCTTCCGCCGAGTTTAAACCGACAATTTTCAACATTTCATCGCGCTCTTCGGGCGAATTTGGTATATAACGCATAATTTTTTTAATGGATAACGGATAATGGATAACGGATAATTAAATCTTTTCAATTATCCGTTATCCATTATCAATTATTCGTTTTCTGAAAGAAATTCCTCATATTCTTCCGGTGAAAGCATGGCATCTGTTTCGCCGGAATTACTCATTTTGACTTTGATCAGCCACGCATTTCCGTAAGGGTCTTCGTTGACCGATTCGGGCGTGTCATTTAATTCTTCGTTGACTTCGACAACTTCGCCGCCGACGGGCGTGAAAATTTCGGAAACGGCTTTCACCGATTCGACCGAACCGATCACTTCGTGTGCGTCAAAGGTGTCGCCCGTTTTCGGAAGTTCGACATAGACGACATCTCCGAGTGCGTGTTGTGCGTAATCGGTAATTCCGATGGTCGCCACGCCGTCTGTAACTTCAACCCATTCGTGATCTTTGCTGTAATGTAAATTTTCCGGTATGTTGTTTGCCATAATTTTATTTTTTACTGTTTTCTTTCTTTTTTTTCTTTTCAACTAATTTCTTCAATCTATCATCTATGTCCTTTAGATTTTTATCTTCAGGAGATACATAACGATTTTTAATTTCATTATCAATATTTTTAGTTAATTCTTTCAATTGATTAAAAGTTGTTTCGTGGGTTTTTTGGACATCAAAAGAGTCTGGAAGTGTCTCATCAATATAAGTTAAATCAATAGTATAATTTTCAATATTATTATTTGAATCATTTTGAAATTCTGTGAGAATAATTTTTGTTTTGAGAAATGATATTTCAAAAACTTTAACGTTTTCATCGTCACCATCTTTTACGGCGGATAACGTATGAACCGTTTTTTTATCATCAACAAGATTATTGAGAGATTCAATTATACCGTTTAGATATTCGTTGCTGCTATTCATATACATTTTTCTCTTTGCTAAACTCAAAACATAAAGTATAAAGAAATACTTTATGTTTACAACATCTTCGTAGATCAGTAATTCTCGCTATTATTTAGCTTACTAAAACAACTAAATAAAAAAATCAAAAACAGTAAATTTTATAATAATGAATTTTTTATTACTGCTTTTCCCGTTTATAAAACGGTGTTGGCACAATTTCCGCCGTTAATTTTCTGCCTCTGACATCAATTTTAATCTCTTGCCCGACGTTTGCAAACTCGGTTGGAACGAAAGCCAACCCGATATTTTTTTTCAAATACGGCGCGGGACTTCCAGAAGTTACATAACCGACTTTTTCGTCGTTGATAAAAACTTCATAATCATCACGCGCGATTCCGCGATCTTTCATTTCAAAGCCGACAAGTTTGCGCGTCAATCCTTCTTCTTTTTGTTTTACGAGAAAATCTTTTCCTAAAAAATCGGTCTTTAATTTACAAATCCAGCCGAGATTTGCTTCAAGCGGCGTGATTTCATCGCTTAGTTCGTGTCCGTAAAGCGACATTGCCGATTCCAGACGCAAAGTATTTCGCGCCGCCAAACCGCACGGCAAAATTCCGTTTTCCGTGCCGTAATTTCCGGTTTCTAAAAACTTATTCCAGATTTGCACGGCGAAATCTTTGTTCGCGTAAATTTCAAAACCGTCTTCGCCTGTGTAACCCGTGCGCGAAATTATCGCGTCAACGCCGTCGAATGTGCCAGCCGTGAAGTGATAATATTTTATTTCGTCGAGTTTAGTTTCAGTAAGTTTCTGCGCGATCTCCAAAGCGTCGGGACCCTGAACGGCAATTTGACAATAATCCGCGCTGGCGTTGGTCAAAGTCATCGCTTCATCCGCTTTATGCGAAGTTATCCAATCCCAATCTTTATCGGTCGTTGCGCCGTTGACGACGAGTAAAAGTTTCCCTTCATCAAAACGATAAACGAGCAGATCATCAACGACTGTGCCGTTTTCGCGTGTAAAAGCCGAATAATGTGCTTGTCCGTCAACGAGTTTCGTGACATCATTTGTCGTCAGACGATTGACGAATTCAATTGCGTCTTCACCTTCGACATAGAATTCGCCCATATGCGAAACGTCGAAAAGTCCCGAATTATTGCGTGTTCGGAGATGTTCTTCGATCACGCCTGAGTACTGCACGGGCATATCCCAACCGCCGAAATCAACCATTTTGCCGCCCAAATTCCGATGAACTTCATTAAGCGGGGTTTTCTTCAAGTTTTCCATAAATTTTTTAGAAACCGTAAAGAAAAAATTAACATTTGAAAGTTGTAAGCGTCAAGAATGGGAAGATTAGAAAATATTTCACTTAAGACAAAATTTTTTTCTAATTTGTGTTAGTAAATTATTTCTTTATAATTTAATCTCAAGAAAATAAAGATAAAATCAAAGAAATGAAAAAGAAAACAATTTTAGCTATTAGTTTAAGCCTTTTATTTAGTGTTTTTGTTTTTTGGAATTATTCGACGGAAAGCAAAGCAGAAAAACGTGATCTACTTTTTAATTTCGCCGAAACACCGGGTGCAAAAGCGGAGAACGAAAAATATTCGACGGCATCCGTGCGCGAAAGTGTGATTAATTTTCAAAATAATTTACTTGAACGTGAAATTTCTGCAAATTTGAGTTTTCCGCTGTTTGACGGCAAAACTTACCAAGCAATCCGTAACGAATCGGAAGGTTTGGAAATGCGCGGCGTGGATGATTTTACGTGGCGCGGAAAAATCGTCGAAGACAAATTTTCGGGCGATGTCATTTTAACTTTCAAAAAGGGCTTTGTTTCGGGACTGATCTATTCGCCGAACGCGGTTTATGAAATTGTAATGAAGGGCGAAAAACAAATTTTGGTCGAACTCGATCAAAGTTTGTTTCCCGAGTGCGCCGGAGATGTAAAAGGCGAAACTTCTAAGGATTCGGTAGTTGAAAATATCGGCGTTGGAAGCGATTCAGGCGACAGAATTGATGTTTTGGTAGTTTATACGACTGCAACAAAAAATGTTCTAGGCGGCGACACGCAAGCCCAAACTCTTGCACAGCAAGCGATTGATGCAACCAATACCGCTTATATAAACAGCAAAATTCGTCAGCGCGTGAGAATCGTTCACGCTGCGGAATATCAATATGTTGAAACTTCAAGTGCAAGCACGGATTTGAGCGCGCTCAGAAACAATGCGTCAATTCAGGCTCTAAGAAATACGCATAACGCAGATTTAGTAGCGATGATCGGCGAGATTCAAGGCGCGTGCGGCATCGGTTATCTAATGGGCGCAGTCAGCACGAATTCGCAAAATAACGGATTTACATTCACGGGAAGAACCTGCGCGGTCGGAAATCTGAGTTTCGCGCACGAACTCGGACATAATATGGGCAGCCATCACAATCCCGAAAATGGTTCAAATCCGTCTTATCCGTATGGTTTCGGTCATTACATCAACGGAAATTATCGAACGGTGATGTCTTATGTTGATCCCTGTACTTCGGGTTGCACTCGCCGTCCGTATTTTTCAAATCCGTCGGTTGTTTTCAACGGCGAACCGACCGGAATAAAAAATGCGCGTGATAATGCGCGTTCGATTGAAAATACGGCTGATTTTATTGCAAATTATCGTTACAGCGGAACGAGTTTGACACTTGTAAATTTCAACGCGGGTGAAGCGATTCCGCGCAACATTTCGCGCACGATCAATTGGAATTCCAATAATTTGAGCGGAAACGTAAAGATCGAAATCTCGCGCGATGAAAGCACAAATTGGGAAACTTTGGTCGCCAGCACGCCGAATGATGGTGCGGAAACTATAAATATTTACGGCAGACCGACGCGACGCGCACGTTTGCGAATTACGAGTTTGACCGATTCGTTCGTGAGCGATTCGAGCGCGAAAAATATTTTTATTAAATAAATTGCGCTAAAACTTTTTATTTGTCCGTAAAAGAACGCTAAAAAGCGCGAAAATCTTTAAAATAAGTTTTCGCGTCTTTTAGCAGATTTCGCGGGCAAATGATTTTAGTTCTCAGTGTTTAGTAATTTCAAGGGAAGAATTTTATTGAAAGTTTTAGGTAACATCAGAATTATTTTCATCTTTTCATTTTTGATTTTCTGCTCTTGCGAAAATCAAAGTTCGTCGAATCAAGCCGCTGAAATTTTGACGGTTTCGGCGGCGATTTCGTTGAAAGAAGCGTTTGATGAAATTGGAAAAGAATTTCAGGCAAAAAGTGGCAAGAAAATAAATTTTAATTACGGCGCGTCCGGCGCGTTGCAAACACAGATCGAAAACGGTGCGCCGGTTGACGTTTTTGCGAGCGCGGGCGAAAAACAGATGGACGAACTTGAGGCGAAAAATTTGATTGACAATACCAGCCGAAAGGATTTTGCACGAAATTCACTTGTTTTAATCGCGCCGAAAAATCACGGTGATACTTTATCCGGTTTTGAGATTCTCGCCCGACCTGAAATAAAAAAAATCGCCGTCGGCAATCCGAAAACCGTTCCGGCGGGACTATATGCAGATGAGGTTTTTGAAAGGTTGAATCTGAAAAAAGATTTGCAGAATAAATTGATTTTTGCCGAAAATGTGCGGCAGGTTCTTGATTACGTTGCTCGCAGCGAAGTTGATTTGGGAATTGTTTATAAGACGGATGCAGGAGCAGCAGACGATAAAGTTGATGTCGTAACGACCGTGCCGGAGAATTCGCATTCGCCGATTCTTTATCCGATTGCGCTTATCAAAGACGGAGATCAAAAACAGAACGCGAAGGAATTTTTAGATTTTGTTTTGAGCGCACAAGGTCAGCAAATCTTGCGAAAATACGGTTTTAAAGGCGCGTCGGAAAAATGATCTGGTCAGCACTTCAATTATCATTTCTCGTCGTTTTGTTTGCCACGATAATCGTCGGCATTTTCGGTTTGGCGTTGGCTTTTTTGCTCGCTAAACGCAACTTTCGCGGGAAGGAATTGC
>JBBSAX010000071.1:0-21521 GCA_038251885.1 Pyrinomonadales bacterium
CGATTATATTAAAATTTAAAGCTATTAAAACTTGAACTATCCGCCACGGCAGATAGTTTTGACTTGTGAATTATGAACAAGAAATTGCTGAAAAAGCGAAAAAAGAATCTTTTGCAGAAATTGGATAGAAAAGTCATCGGTTATCACGTTTACCGCTCGGAAAATGAAAAAGTGCCGTTCGCATTCTGGGCGCGTCTGACCGATGAACCGATTCCCGAAGGCTCATTTAACGATCCGGCGGCGGCGGTTGGGAAAAGATATTTTTATAAACTCACGCAGGTTTATGAAAACGGCAAGGAAAGCGCACCGATCACGCCGAAAAGCTCTTTTACGGATCACGCCGGAAACAATTATGAACAAAATCCGCTGACTGATTTCGTCGGTTACAACATTTATCGTTCACCCGAAAAAGATGTTCCGCTCGACCAATGGGAAAAACGCAATGAAGAACTTCTTAAAACTACCGAATTCAAAGATGAAGGCGTAGAATCCGGCGAAGTTTATTTTTATTACGTCCGCGCCGTTGATTCGAAAGGAACGGAAAGCGCACCCGGTGAAATCGTGCGTGTGATCAGAAAATAAAACGATTTTTTTTAAGATGAGCGTAAATCATTGGATACCATTATTATTTTTCCAAAAAAATTCGGACACGGAAAAAATTATCAAAGATAAAATTTCCGAAGATAATTCAACCGAATATAACCGCATTCGTTGTCCGCTTTGCAAATGGCAGCCGAAGAAATCAAGCCGATGGCATTGCGTCAGCGGCAGCTTTCCGGAATTTTATTCAAACGGTTGCGGAATGGTTTGGAATACTTTCGATACTCGTGGAAAATGTCCCGGATGCAATCATCAATGGCGTTGGACGACTTGTTTATCTTGTCATCAGGATTCGCCTCACGAAGATTGGTATTTATAAGACGGAACACGAACTTTGGTTCGCTAGAAAAGTCAAAAACCTACGTTAATCGGGTTAATTGCTGCAAACTGCATTTTATGAGTAGCGAACTAAAGTTCGCGTTCCGTTTTGAGACGGCTTTCGAATGAATTCAAAAAAAAGTCGAAATATCGAACTGGTTTTTTCTACGAAATTTTCGTAAGATTACAAATATCAAGCAGATTTTCGGGTGCTTTTTGCATCTTAGTTTCAGAATTTTTCTTGAGGGAGAATTAAATGAACACAGACACTACATATTCAAACACTTTCGGAAATTCGGCGGCAACCGCTTTGCCGGCGGAACGTGCGTCTTTTATTCGTAAAACCTATGCACATCTGGCAGTTGCGCTTCTGGTTTTTGCAGGACTCGTCGGCTATCTCGTTAATACCGAAACAGCCCGCGAACTTGCTTTTGCAATGACGGGCGGTTACAGATGGCTTATAGTTTTGGTGGCTTTTATGGGCGTTTCGTGGCTTGCCCAATCAATGGCAATGTCGAATACTTCAAAACCCCTGCAATATATGGGTTTAAGCCTCTTTGTTGTCGCCGAATCAATAATCTTTCTGCCGTTGCTGTTTATGGCAACTTATTATTCCGGCGGCGGGATTGAAACGATTGCGAAAGCGGGAATCGTTACGCTCGGATTGTTCTTAGGTCTGACATCCGTCGTTTTCATAACCGGAAAAGATTTTTCATTCCTTGGACCGATTCTGGCGATCGGTGGATTCGTCGCACTCGGATTTATCGTTTCGGGAATCTTTTTCGGATTTAATCTCGGAAGCATTTTCGCCTTTGCAATGGTTGCATTTGCCGGTGCCGCGATTCTTTATGAAACATCGAATATGCTCCATCGCTACAACACCAATCAGCATGTTGCCGCATCTTTAGGTTTATTTGCCAGCGTCGCGCTTCTGTTCTGGTATATCCTGCAAATTTTTATGGGTTCGAGAAACTAAAAGCTGAATTAAACCGGGAAGGGACAGAATTATTTTTAGATATTCTGTCCCTTTTTGACGAGTCCGATAAATTTGCAATTTCCCGAACTGACAATCAAACACATCATCTTCAAACCATTCAAAATCTCAACAAGTTTCATAAAAACAATCTTCACTTTCAAGCTGGAAGTGTCATTTTTTTAACTTTCACGCCAATTCTTTTCTGTAATATCCAAATCACTTGTGCTAAATTAGTTTATATAGATAATTTAGATTTACTTATAACTTGATATTTTAGATTTATGCACATTGAAACATTGAAAGTATTTTGTGATTTGGTAGAAATGCGAAGTTTTTCGCTCGCAGCTGAACGTAATTTTGTTACACAATCAGCTGTCAGTCAGCAAATTCGGACTTTAGAAGACAAATTTAAACGCCGACTTTTAGAAAGAGTTCGCGGCAGACGCGAAGTTCGTCTAACGACTGCGGGCGAAGTTTTTTATCGTGAATCGAAAAATGTTCTGGAAAGTTACAATCAACTCAATGAAAGTATGAGTTCAATGGTCGGCAAGATCAGCGGCGTGGTTAAGGTGGCAACAGTTTACAGCGTCGGTTTGCACGAATTGCCGCCGATGGTGCGTGAATTTATGACAAAATTTCCTTCGGCGAAAATTGATCTCGAATATTCGCGGACGACTCGCGTGATGCGCGACGTTTTGAACGGAACAGTCGAACTCGGTGTTTTAGCTTTTCCCGAACCGCGCAGAGGTTTGACAATTGTGCCGATGCGCAGCGACCGCCTTGTTTTAATTTCTCCGCCGAACCACGAATTTGCCGAAAGAGAAGAAATAAAGGTAACGGAACTTCAAGGTTTGGATTTCGTCCTTTTTGAACGCGATATTCCGACGCGCAAGGCGACCGATAAAATCTTAAAATCTTATGGCGTAGAAGTCAGAAAAGCGGCAGAATTCGACAATATCGAAACTATCAAACGCGCTGTCGAAGTCGGTTTCGGCTTGGCAATCGTTCCGAATCCGAGCGTATTGGACGAAGAAAGAAACAATCAACTTGCAATTATAAAACTTGCGGAAAAAGATTGGATTCGCCCCGTGGGTGTCGTTTATCGAACCGACAGAAATCTTTCGCTGGCGGCAAAAAAATTTGTCCAGTTGCTTGAAAAGAAATCTTCTGAAAAATCTTAACAAATTTAACTTTTAGGTTTATTATTGTGAAATTCTGAAATTCGCAATTTTTACCGTTTTATTAACTTCGCAGAAAAGGAGTGTTTAAAAATGAACCTAAATTTAAGAATTTACAAATTAATTATTCCTTCCCTAGCTTTATTCGCTTTGTTTATTGCTGTATGGCAATTTGAACCGAAAGCCGAGTCTGCCAGAAAAGAGAAACAAAATCTTGAAATAGAAAACTACGATATTCGCACCGATAAAAGCGTTGATTCCCGCAACAAAATCAAGGAATTTATTTCAAAGGCAAATAAATCTGCCGAAACAATTGTGCTTTATAATAAATCGGTGGATGAAGCGGAAATCAAATTACGCGAACAAATCGGTGAATTAAATATCGAGCGAAACGAAACTTTAAATATTCCCGAAATTATTTCCATAAAAATCGGTATAAAAAACAACTTTTTGACGCAACCGAATGATATTGAAAAGCCTGAAATTCTACGTTCATTTTTGCAGCAAAATTCTGCGCTTTTCAGTTTAACAAAAGATCAAATATCTTCACTTAAAATTTCCGCAAATTATACGAACCCGGACGGAAACCTTTCATTTGTCAGCCTTGAACAAAAAATTAAAGAGACTCCAATTTTTCAAGGTGAAATAAAAGCCGGATTCACAAAACACGGCGAAATCATCAGAATTATCAATAATCTTGCGCCGAATGTTTCTGAGGAAAATGTCAGTAAAGATTTCGGAAGTCCGCAAGATGCCGTAATAAATGCGGCAAAATATATCGGTGTTTCAGCAAATGAAAATGATTTAGAAATTGTTGATTCGAACGATTTGAAAACCACTTTTAAACGCGGACAATTTTCCGATCAAACGACGACTGAAAAATTTTATTTTCCCAGTTCTTCCGGCGTAATTCGTCCGGCGTGGCGTGTTCTTTTATGGACGAAAACCAATGCGTATTATGTAATTGTTGACGCACAAGATGGAACGCTTTTGTGGCGCAAAAACATCACCGAATATCAAACGCTTCCCGCAACTTATAATGTTTACGGCAATTCGGAGAGTTTTTTGAAAACCGAAGACAGTCCCGTTCCGTTCACGCCGAGTTGCATTACGCCCGATCCTTGTCTTATAACTCCGATCATTCCGCGTCAAAACTTTACTTTGATCGGCAACGAGCCGCCTTTTACGTTTAACAATCTCGGTTGGATTCCCGATGGCGAAAATAAAACGGTCGGCAATGCGGTCGAAGCCGGAATTGACCGCGACGGAATGCAGGGCGTTGATCCGAACGGCTGGGCATTCGGCGATCCGAATCGTAATTTTGTTTATAATTACAATCCCGCGCCGGGAAATCCTGCGCCGGGCGAAAATCCGCGTCCGACGACACAAACTTATCCGCCAACGGCTTTTCAGCAAGGTTCGGTGACGCACGCTTTTTATATGATAAACCGCTGGCACGACGAAATGTATCTGCTCGGATTTAATGAAGCGGCGCGAAATTTTCAAACCGATAATTTCGGTCGCGGAGGCGTTGGAAACGATTCGATCTCGGTTGAAGTTCAGGACTCAAGCGGAACAAATAGTGCAAATTTTTCAACTCCGGCGGACGGAGCAAGACCGCGCTTGCAACTTTTTATCTGGACGGGAACGACACCGAACCGCGACGGTGCGCTTGATTCTCAAATTGCAATTCACGAAGTTACGCACGGTTTAACCAACCGAATTCACGGCAATTCGACAGGTTTAGGTTCGAATATGGCTCGCGGAATGGGCGAAGGCTGGTCGGATTTCTATTCGCTCGCTTTGCTTTCCGCGCCGTCTGACAATCTTTTCGGAGTTTATTCAATCGGTTGTTATTCGATCTTCGGACTAAATAATTGTTATTACGGAATCCGCCGTTTTCCATTTGCTCGAAAAACTGTTGTCGGACCGAATGGTTTGCCGCATAATCCTTTTACTTTTCGCTATGTGAACAGCGACTGTAATATCCTTATCGGAACAATATCAACCAATCCGAACAGCGCATATCCGCGCGGAAATATTGGTTCGAACACCTGCGATCAAGTATTGAATATCGGTGAAGTTTGGTCATCTGTATTGTGGGAAGTTCGCGGATATTTAATTGACGCTCACGGTGCGGAAGTAGGAAATCGCCGTGCATTGCAATATATCACCGACGGAATGAAACTCTCGCCGCTCAATCCGACAATGCTTCAATCGCGCGACGCGATTATTTCTGCCGCGCAAGCCACTCACCCCGAAGACGCGCTTTATGTTTGGCGCGGATTTGCCGTGCGCGGAATGGGATTTTCGGCGAGCATCCAAAATCAAGGAAATGGAAACAATAATACGGTTGTGACCGAAGCATTTAATTTGCCGAATTCTCTGTTAAGAACAAAACGCGCAGATTTTGACGGCGACGGTAAAACCGATCTATCAGTTTTCCGACCGTCTCAAGGAAACTGGTATTTTAACAACAGTTCTTCCGGTTTTTCCGTAATAAAATGGGGAATTTCTACGGACATTCCGGTTCCGGCGGATTTTGACGGAGACAATAAAACGGATTTAGGAATTTTCCGACCGGAAACCGACAGCAATTTACCGGATTTTTATATCTTATATACTTCCAATTTTACATTTACCGCATATTCCTTCGGTTTGCCGAACGATATTCCCGTTATTGAAGATTATGACGGCGATGAAAAAGCGGACGTTGCGGTTTTTCGCCCGACGAACAATACTTTTTATATTTTGCAGAGTTCAAATAATAATATTGCGACGTTTTCAAGATTTCCGAGCGGATTTTGCCCCGTTGCCGGAGATTTTGACGGAGACGCAAAAGGTGATTTTGCCGTATTTAAAAATGGAGAATGGCGAATTTCAAAATCTACCGATAATTATCAAAGCGGCGAAATTATCTTTTGGGGATTGGATTCGGATAAACTTGTTCCGGCTGATTACGACGGCGACGGGATTGATGATGTTGCCGTTTTTCGTCCGAGCGACGGCGTTTGGTATATTCGCAAAAGTTCGGGCGGAAGTCTTTTTGTCAGATTCGGAATTTCGACTGATATTCCCGCGCCGGGCGATTATGACGGCGATGGAATTTATGACATTGCCGTATATCGAAATGGCGTTTGGTATGTAAACAATTCGACTTCCGGCGTTTCAATCTCGCAATTCGGCTTGAGCAGTGATTTACCGATTCCTAATCAATATTTTCAATAACAAAAGATTTGTCAATAAATTAGCCAGAACTGTTTTTACGCAAATCTTAATAAAAATATCAAGACATCAAATAAACCGGAATCTGAATGATTATTTTCCTTTTAGTCCAAACTCATTAAAGTCAGCGATGAAGTTCCGTTTATTTCATTAAGTAATGATTTTATCTGCGGAATAATTGGTTCACTCTGCAAATATTCTTTGCCGAGCATTCTGTGAAACACTTTTCGCTTTCGCTTTCCGGTTAATTCATTTAACAACGCTTGGCTAAAAGCCGTCACAATTTCGGGCGCAAATTGTTTACCGGAATTTCTCTGCAAATCTTCAATTACTTCATTTACCGGACGACGGCGTTTGTATGGTCGGTCGGTCGTCATCGCGTCGAATGAATCGGCTAAATTCACGATTTTTGCGATATACGGAATTTCGCGGTCGGATAAACCTTCGGGATAACCGCGTCCGTCCAATCTTTCGTGATGATATTTAGCGGCGAGCGGAACGTCCGTATATGGATGATGAATCGGCAGAAGAATTTCGTAACCGACTCCGGGATGTTTGTTTAAATCGGCGGATTCCTTTGCATCAAAGCGTTTAGGCGAATTGATTATATTTCGTTCGACCGTGATTTTTCCGATGTCGTGCAAATATCCGGCGATTGCCGCGCCTTCCGTTTCTTCTTCGTTCCAGCCGAGTTCGGCGGCGATAATTTCCGAATACTTACCGACTCTGACCGAATGACCTTCGGTATATTTATCTTTGTAATCAATGGCAGCGGCAAAGGCTTTGACGGTATTTTTGTAAGTGAACCGCAAATCATCATATAAACGACGGTTTTCCGCATTGCGGCGTTCGATTTCGACCATCAGATTTCTTTGCGAAATTCCGACTCCGATGTGCCGCGCCATTGCGTTAATAATTTCTTTATCGTGGCTTGAATAATGTTCACCGTTCGCTTTTTCACCAAGAAAAATCACACCGACGATTTCTTCGTGGATGATTAGCGGAATAATTAACTCGACCCGTTTTTTCTGAACAGTTGAAGTGTAAGATTTGAAGAAAGGTAAATCTTTAGCCTGAGTTATTTCGATTGCCGAAAGTCCGTTTTCCAAAAATAGTTGTTCGTCCTCGTGATAAACGGAAAAACTCGGCGGAAAGTCTTCTCCGAGTCCGCGCATCGCAATCATATTTAGTTCGTGCCGAAACCGCGAATAACGTGCAACGCCACCGCGCATTATCGCCAGGGAACCGAGCAAAAGATGCAGAGATGTCCGAATCATCTCTTGAAAACTTTGCCGACTCGTCACCTCTTGTCCTAATTCCGCCAATGCGCCGAAAGTATGGATAAGTTTATTTTCTTTCATATCTTCTCACAGGAAAAAAAGGATAATTTGACGAACCGAAAACATTTCAAATCAACCCGATTTTATTACTTTTTATCGCTAAAGAAGAACGAGATTTAAGACTCTGTGGAAGTATAAAACAAAAAAATAACGTAATATTATTTCAAAGTTACGTGATTTGTCAGACCGAGCATTTCAAAAATCTCGATGGTATGTTCACCGGCTTCGGAGAAAATCAGTTTGGCATCAAAATCCGAAGCGGCATCTATCACGCCGAGAAGTATTGAAATCCCGATACTATTTACATATTCCGTGTTTTTGAAATTCACTTCAAGTGTTTTGTAACCTGACTTTAGATAGTGTTTGCATTCACTTTCAATTTTCTCACCGCTCAACTTATTTAAGTAATCAGAGGCAAAAACAGTCACCGTTTCTTCTCCGGTTTCGACAAAAATATTCATTTCTTTTGGTTGCTATAGGTATGAATCAGAGTTTGAGATTAGTATGTAAATATAAATTTGTCAATAATTTTTCTCATGCGGCAACCTTTTTGGCTTTACCCGGTTGCTCAGGCTTTAAGTATTTTGTCATTGAAATGCGCGTTCCGTCGTCAACTTGCTCGAATTTCACTTCGTCCATCAAGGTTTTTAATAATTTTAATCCCCAACCGCGTCGTTCGTCGTTCGGGTTGATTTCAATCGGTTTTTTGTCCGAAAGACGCACGCCGCGATTTGAAATCGTGATGATGATTTTGTCTTCTTCGATGGCAAATTTCTGATAAATCTTGCGGTCGGGACTCAAACTGTGTTCCGTCGCATTGATGCACGCTTCGACCAGAGCGGTTTTTATCTGATTAATTGCCTTCGGCTCGAACTCGTGGCGGCGGGCGATTTCCTCAACCGTGTGTGCGGCAATTAATTCCGTGTCTTCGCCCATTGGAACAATCATTTCATATTCGTTGGGATTACGTTTTTCAACGATTGCGTCTTCCGCATTCAGAAATTTTTTCAGTAATTCGACTTGTCTGCGGCTTGATCCCAAAGCGTTTCTTTCCTTTAAAATCTCGATTGATTCAGGCGAAAATCCTTCCGGCGCGATCAGCCAGATTTTGTATTTTGGGAAATTGCAGACTAATGCCACCATTTCCAAACGGTCGCACCAAAATTCTGTCAATTCCCTGCTCGCTTCCAGTTTTGACTCGATTTCTGCCGAAAGCCAGATGACTTCGTTTTCATCCGTATAATTCGCCGTCTCGAAACCGAGCGCGACCGCCGAATGGAGTGCGTCAGTAAATTGATTGATCGGTGGATAAAACTCGGTGGTCGGCGCAGAATAAACGATCTGTGGAAGTATCATTCTTTCTTCGGTTTTATCGAGCGTTTCTAAAATTTCGATGGATTCCGCGCCTTTAAATTTTTCCTTGAAAATTCCGTAATTAAGTAAATCCGGCGGAACTTGCTGACAATTGAAAATTCCTAGAAGTTCAAGCAAATCAATCGCCGAATTGAGCCGATAGAATTTTGCCATCGTGTTCGGTGCACGTTTGAGAAATTTTTTCAATGCTTCAACGACAACCAAAACGCGCGGTTTTATCTGAATTTCCAGTGAAAATCGTTTCGTAATATAATCGGTCAAAGTTTCGTTTTCGTCCATAACTTCGACGAGATTTGAAGTCAGACGAATAATCTCGAAATTATTCAAAAGCCGCATCGTGCGGTGAAAATCACCTTCATTTTGTTCGAGATGCATTTGCCACGAATCCAACGGACTCTTTCGCTTTTCGCCGGTTAAAACATCATATAAAAGACCGATGATGTGTTTTTGAATTTCCTTGTTGGGCGTTATTTCATCGAAAACCGAATCGTAAAATCCGTTGATTTTTCCGCTGAAAATTTCGTCAGTGTAAACTTGCTCGACGTAGTGAAAATTTTCGAGATTACAATTTTTTTCCTTTGCCGCTTGAAATAAAAACTTGATAAATGAAGGATTTCCCAAGAATTTTCGGGAAATCAAATCACGCGTTTGATCGCTGATTTTGATTTTATATTTTTCCGCCAGATTTTCTGCCAAGATTCCGGCATCTGCAAAATCGAGGGATTCCAGTTGCAAAATCTCTGTTTCATAGAGTTGTGTATTTCCGGTTTGAACCGAATTAAGCAAAAACCGCCGTCTGCCTGCCAAAACAAATTGAACCTCGGCGCGGCTGTAAATTTCCTTGATTTCTTCAATTAAAGCAGTTTCGCCCGACAAATACTCAACATTGTGAAGATCATCAATCATCACGAAAACATCAACGCCGTGTGCGGCGGCATAAAGCGGCGCGTTCAAGCAATTTTTGATGAACAATCTTTCGTCATTTAAAACATTTTCTGAACGGCAGCTCGCAATTAAACGATCAATCCAAAAACCGTCGGAAGCTACGGCAAGTTGCGCGAGTTCATCAATATCGGGGGAAGCGTCGAGAATTTTTTCGTCTTTTCGACGAAAAGCAACAACTTGTTGCAGAAAAGTTTGCAGAAACCGCGAGGCAGTTTGTTTTATCGTTTTATCCGAACTTTCGAGCGAAAAATAAAAAGGAATCGTTTCATTTTGCTTAAAGAAAAAATGATCGAAGATTTGGCGAAGCAATTCCGAAGCACCGATTGCCGGCGCGGACAAAAGCAGAAGTCCATGCGATTTCGTTTTACCTTTGCCGTGATGAAGAAGTTTATCGAGTTCGCGGGTTCTGCCGATAAAATCTTCTTCCAAGACAGAAGCCATTTTTTTTCTAAGGTTTAAGTTGCTCATCTATTTTTTCAAATATTACCCCAAGACGCAATAATTTCCGCCCGTTAAATCTCCCTGTTTAATGATTGTCCTGAGTGTAAGACGACTTTTACTTACTTTCTAAGTTTCTTTCTTCTGAAATTTCTATTAAATCTAAATTTTCATAAACCTGAACATTATTTTTTCCGCGCCGCTTTGCTTCATAAAGCGCAGTATCCGCCGCCCAGATTAAATCCTGCGCCGTATTGACGGTTGATGAACAACTGACAATCCCGATGCTGATTGTTACTTGCCGATTCGGAAATCTTGTTAATGCAACTTTTTCACGAATTCGTTCGGCAATTATTTCTGCTTCAAAAGAGTTTGTCTGCGGCAGCAAGATCGAAAACTCCTCACCGCCGTAACGCGCCGCGACATCTGCGCCGCGCAGGATTGACTTAAAACATTTTCCGACCAGGCGCAGAGCTTTATCGCCTTCGAGATGCGTGAAAGCGTCGTTATACGCTTTGAAATTATCAACATCAATCATCATAAAACTCATCGGATAACCGTGCCGGTTCGAGCGTTGAATTTCTTCGGTCAAGCGTTCTTCCAAATATCTGCGGTTTAATAAACCGGTCAGCGCGTCCGTAACGGAAAGATGTTCATATTCGCCCGCTTTTTGTTTGAGCAAAGCGCGGTCAATTAAAACGGCAAGATGCGGCACGATAACATCGAGCAGTTCCAAATCAACCTGATCAAAAATTTGTCCGTCGGTTTTGTCGGTTACGTTCAAAACACCGATTTCTTTTCCGGCGATTTTGATGGGGTAACTAATGAATGAATCCGATTTATATTTCCAATCAAGCGGTGCGGCAACAACGCCATTCTCTCGCAAATCCCGGCGAATATAAGGTTTGCCTTTTTTCAAAACGTCTTTGGCAATTCGGTCGCCGACATTTTCGCTTTTGTTTTTAAGAAATTCTGATCTGACTCCGGTTGCTGCCTTGACTGAAAATGAATTCGATTTTTCATCGAAAATGAGTAGCGAACTTCTTTCCGATTTTAATAATTCCGATAAAATCTGCGCCAGACTCGTCCAAAAATCTTCCGAATCTATGTGTTTAACGCTTTCATTGAAAACCTGCACGGCGCGTTCAAGCCAATCTCGGTGCGAAAGTTGTTCGCGCAGATGCAAAATTTCGATGTCTGACGAAACTCTCTGACAAAACCGCGAAATCTGGCGTTTTACGTCTAAATCTTTTATATCATCACCGATCACCAGAGCATTTCTGATCTCGCCGCCGACTCCAATCGGAAAAAGTTGGACGCGGCGCGGCGCGTTTTCCTTACCCAAACGCAAATTCAATTCGAGCGGTAAACCTTTTTTTGCCGCTTCGAGAAGACGTTTATCATCTGCCGCAAATTTGAAACGCAAAGGCTGTTCTTTTAATTTTCCGCCCGCGAATATCGTTTCAAGTTGAGTTTCATATCTTTCCAGCCAAGACAGCGATGAGATCGAATAGCGTTTTTGCAAAAATTGTAGAATCGCCGAGCAAGCCTGTTTATAACTGAGTTCAAGAAGCGAACCGAACAGCGAACGCCAAACTGAGGATTCTTCGGCTTCTTCGATATTTTTTCTGCCGATTTTTTTTGTAACAATGGTATTTTGTTCAGCCGATCTGTGAAATGACTCGATTAAATGAGAGATAGCGATATGTTCTTCAATTTCTTCTTTAGCTTCGTTTTCTATTTCTAATATCGGAGTTTCTGCAATTTCAGTTTCGATTTTTGTTTCTTGCTTAATTAGCTGAAAAAGTGCCTGAGTTTCTTTTTCATTCAAATTTTCAATTTGCGCGGCGACCAATTCGAGATGTTTCGGCGAACTACTTAAAATCACGTTCTCAAAAAATTTTGTGCGTGAAAACTTTTTCCAATCACCGCTGATCGCCCGTTGGGTTGCAATTCGATAATCCTGAGATTTGAGAAAAGTTCTGCCGACAATGGCAACAAGTTGTTTATTATTTTCTTTAACCGGCACTGCCAGACAATTTAGACCGGCGTAGCATTTATATTCGACCGTTTTTCCTGCATCGGTTGCCATTGCAAAGGCTTTTCCGCAATATTTTGCACAACACGGCGCAAATTCTTCAGAATTATACAAAACCTGACAAATGGAATTGTCGTTCGATTCGGTTAAAACAGACGAATCTTTATCAATGGTGATTACCGACACACCACTTTCATTTGCCAGTTTATCCTGCATTTCCTTCCAAATTATTTTTTTCGTCCGATTATTAACAGTCATTTTTATAACAACTTTTTAGTTTTATTTTGCGATATTTATACTGAGTTCAGAATTTTTTCTAAGCAACCAAAAGGTACGTATTGGCTAGATAGAATCAATTACTCGTAAATTTCACAAATTTATCGAAAACTTTATTTTTTTTGAATATAAGTAATTATGGCATACAAATTGTTCTAAATACTATTTATAAAGCGAAAAATGAATTGAAATAACACACTTTCGCATTAAATATTTTAAGGAAAAAATTATGAATAATAAATTAAAAGGAAAAAAAGTAGCAATATTAGCAACCGACGGCTTTGAACAAAGCGAATTATTTGAACCGAAAAAAGCACTCGAAGATGCCGGCGCGGAGGTTTCGATTGTTTCGCTCAAAAGCGGCGAAATAAAAGGTTGGGATGAAAAAGATTGGGGCAGAAAAGTTAAAGTTGATTTAACGATTGACGAGGCAAATAGCGATGATTTTGACGCACTCCAACTTCCGGGCGGCGTGATCAATCCCGATTTATTGCGGACAAATGAAAAGGTTTTAAGTTTTGTTAAATCCTTTTTCGACAAAGGTAAGCCGGTCGCAGCAATTTGCCACGCACCTTGGACATTAATCAATGCTGAAGTTGTCAAAGGCAGAGAAATGACTTCTTATCATACGATTAGAAAAGACCTCGAAAATGCGGGCGCAAAATGGGTGGATAAAGAAGTCGTCGTTGATAACGGACTCGTAACGAGCCGTAATCCGGACGATATTCCCGCATTTAATAAAAAAATGATTGAAGAAATCGCCGAAGGAAAGCATAATCAGCAAAAATCAGCGGCGCAATAATTTAATACACAATTGTCTGATTACATACCATTAAAATTTTCGGCATATCTATAAAATGCCCTTTTTTATTGGTAAATAGTTTGTGGCACACAGATTGTTTATATATTTAATATAAATAAAGTCAAACAAACTTGATTTTATTTCTCAAAAGAGAAAACACGAAAATGATTAATGATTATGAAGCAGTAAAACCAATTACGGAAGATGTTTCAATGGAAAGAGAAGGAGCAAGAGTTATGAATAATAATACAGCAACAAATGATGATACAATTTCAACTTTGAACGGTTTAATTGAAACCTGCAAAGACGGACAAGATGGTTTTAAGGAAGCCGCAGAAGGAGTCGAACGATCCGATCTGAAATCTTTATTTTATGAATGTTCACAACAGCGTTCGCAATTTGCCGGAGAATTGCAATCTTTGGTTCGTGAACTCGGCGGAGACCCGGAAACTTCGGGAAGTATTTCAGGAACAATCCATCGCGGTTGGATAAATATCAAATCCGCAGTTACCGGACAAGATGAAACGGCAATTTTGAACGAAGCCGAACGCGGTGAAGATTCAGCCGTTAGTGCTTATAAAAATGCTTTGGAGCAAGATTTACCGGCAAATGTAAGAACGGCAATTCAAAACCAAGCTAATACGGTAAAAGCAACCCACGATAAAATCAAAGGATTGCGCGACACGGCAAGAGCGGCAACCAATTAATTTAATGACAATTTTTCATTGTAAGCCAAAAAAGGGAGCATTAATGCTCCCTTTTTTTATATATTTTCATCTATATTCGGCTTTTCAGGACTAATACGAATACAAGCGGCGAAATGCCTTGGTTTTATTTCAACTAATTGCGGCTCAACTTTTTTACATTCATCAATCGCATACGGACAGCGCGTGTGAAAACGACAGCCCAAAGGCGGATTGATCGGCGAAGGAACATCGCCTGTCAAAATAACTCTTTCGCGCTTTGCTTCAATTTCAGGATCGGGAACGGGAACTGCGGAAATCAAGGCTTTCGTGTAAGGCATTAAAGGTTCAGCGTAAATATCTTTACCGTTTGCAAGTTCGACGATTTTACCGAGATACATCACCGCAACTCTGTCGGCAACATGACGAACGGCGCGTAGATCGTGTGAAATGAATAGATACGTCAGATTCTTTTCTTTCTGAAGTTCATCCATCAGATTCATAATCTGCGCTTGAATCGAAACATCCAAAGCGGAGATCGGTTCGTCAGCAACAATAAATTCGGGATCAACTGCTAATGCGCGAGCAATTCCGATTCTCTGGCGTTGTCCGCCGGAAAATTCGTGCGGATAGCGTTTGATAAATCTGCGGCTCATTCCGACTGTTTCCATCAAATTTTGAACTATTTGTTCTACCGAACCGCCGTTTGCCAAATTAAACGTGCGAATCGGTTCACCGATTATATTTCCGACCGTCATACGCGGATTAAGACTCGCATAAGGATCTTGGAAAATCATCTGCAAATTCTTGCGTTGTTCGCGCATTTCGCTGGTTGAGGCATTTGCTAAATCTTTCCCTTTGTAAAAAACTTTTCCGCTTGTGATCGGCGTTAAACGAAGGAGTGCTTTGCCGAGAGTGGATTTTCCGCAACCCGATTCGCCGACAAGCCCGAGCGTTTCACCTCTTTCAATGTCGAAGGTTACGCCGTCAACAGCCTTTACGACACGCGGAACCGGACTTCCGCCTGTTAATCTATCGAAAAAGCCGCCGCCGCCCAAATCAAAGTGGACTTTTAAGTTTTGCAAAGAAATTAAACTGTTTTCGTTAGTTTCTGACATTAAGATTATTTTCTCCCTTCTAGTGATCCCGCATAAACTTCTTTGGCAAAATGGCAAAGCGAATTGTGATTTTCGTTGATTTGGACGAACGGCGGAAATTCGCGTTCGCAGATGTCTTCGGCACGTTCACAGCGTTCGGCAAACGGACAGCCCGGCGGAAGATGCGCGACATCGGGCGGAAGTCCGGGAATTTGATAAAGTGCCGTCCCTTCTTCGTGCGCCGGATCGGGAACGCTTTTTAGTAAGCCTTTTGTATATGGATTTGCCGGAGTCGCGAAAAGTTCTTTTGTCGGCGCGGATTCAAAAACCTTTCCGGCATACATCACGATAATTTTTTCCGTCATTCCGGCAACAACGCCTAAATCGTGCGTAATTAAAATAACGCTCGTGCCGAGTTTTTTCTTTAAATCTTTGATGAGTTCGAGAATCTGCGCTTGAATCGTAACATCCAAAGCAGTCGTCGGTTCATCGGCGATCAGCAATTCCGGTTCACAGGACAAAGCCATCGCAATCATTACGCGCTGGCGCATTCCGCCGGAAAATTCGTGCGGATAACCGTCAATGCGATTCTCAGGCGCGGGAATTCCGACCGTGCGAAGCATATTTATCGCGTGTTTATATGCCTGTTCTTTCGTATGTCCAAGATGAAGTTGCGTAACTTCCATCAATTGGGTTGAAATCTTCAAAAACGGATTAAGCGAAGTCATCGGGTCTTGAAAGATCATCGCCATCCGCTTGCCGCGAAGTTTTCTGACTTCTTCAATCGAAAGTTTGCGAACATCTATGCCGTCGAAAATTATATCACCGCTGACGATTTTTCCCGGCGGTTCGGGAATCAAGCGCATAACGGAAAGATTCGTCACCGACTTTCCGCTTCCCGATTCGCCGACGATTCCTAAAGTTTCGCCGCGTTTGAGTTCAAACGTAATGCCGTCAACGGCTTTGACCACGCCGTCTTCCGTCTGAAAATATGTTTTAAGGTCATTGACTGAAAGAATTGTTCCGTTTTTTTCGTTCATTTATTTTCCTGCAACCAATTTTGAAAATCCGATAAAACCGTAAATTGCTGTTCATTTTGTCCGCGTTTGAGAAATTCGGTCAAAACTTCGCTTGTTAAAATCGGCAGTTCTTCGCTTCGTTCAATTTCTGCATATTCGCCGTTTACCTGTAATTTGAATATTTTTAATACCTCTCCGTTATATTGCCAAAATTCCGAAACACCGAATTCCGAATAAATCTCGAATTTGTCGTCCGACGGATGATAAATATCAATTTCACCGACAATATCAGGCGCGAGTTCGATTTCGTTCGGAATGTAATTTTTGATTTGATGAATGTCGGCTTTACTGACGAAATAAGACAAATCCGGTTCGACACCATAATCTCTGCGCTTTGAACGCATTGTAGCTTTACCTGTGTCAACTACATTTATTCTCAACGCAAGTCCGGCAAATCTTATAAAGTCGTGGAGTAATCCGGTTAAAAATTCGTGAATTTCCGTAACAGGCATAATCGTCAATGATCCTTTATTATAAGTGAGTTGAACTGCTCTCGATTCACCGATTTCTTCCGCAATAGCTTCGTAAGTTTGCCAATCAATGCCGATATATTCCATCGGATATTTGTAACTTAAAATTCTTTCTTTTGAAAATGTAACTTCTGCCGTAATCATTTTATTTATTTTTCTGCAACCAGTTTTGAAATTCGCTCAGAACTTTGAACTGCTCTTCTTTTTGTGCGCGATTGATAAAGTCCGTCAAAATATCCGCCGTCAAAATCGGCAAAGCCTCGCTCTGTTTTGCTTCGAGATATTCACCTGTTTCAGTCAGCATAAAAATATGCAAAACATCCTGAGTGTAAAGCCAAAATTCTTTGATTCCAAAAGCGGCATAAATTTCAAATTTGTCGTCGGAACTGTGGCTTCGGTCTATTTCAACAATTAAATCGGGCGGTGTATCGGTTTCGTCATCAAAAAGTTTATCTTTGATATTTGCGAGATGTGCGTTCTGAATGTAATAAGATTCGTCCGGGTCTGCACCTTTACGAAGTTTATTGGATACTAAAGTCATAGAACCCGCTGGAACAACATTTTTTTTCAAAAATAAGCCGACAAAAGCGACTAATCTATCTAAAAAACGAGAAATATTTTCGTGTTTAAGCGCATTCCCCATAATTTTCAATACACCACGATTGTAAGTCAGTTTATAATTCGACTTATTAAGCGTCGCTTCGATATATTCGATATAATCTTCCCAACTCACGCCGTATAAAACAGTCGGCTGTTCTGGTTTTATATCCGCAATAATTTCTTGTAAATCTAGTGTTTCGGCTATCATAGAATCTAAAATTTTCGTGTTTGCGGATCAAGCGCATCGCGCAAGCCGTCGCCTAAAAAGTTTAGTGAAAACAAAGTTAAAGCCATCGTTACGCCCGGAAAGATCAATTGCCAGGGGAAAAGTGCGATGTTTTTAATCCCGTCCGAAGCCAGACTTCCCCAAGAAGCGTAAGGTGCTTGAACGCCGATGCCCAGAAATGACAAAAATGCTTCGGTCAACATTACCGAAGGAATCGTCAATGTGGCGTAAACAATGACAGGACCGAGTGTGTTTGGAACAAGATGTTTAAAAATTATATTAAATGTCGAAACGCCTGTCGCCTTTGCCGCTAAAACAAATTCTTGATTTTTAAGCGATAAAACTTGACCACGAACGACACGCGCCATTGTCAACCACGAAACCAGACCGAGTGAGAAAAATAGTAAGAAAATCTGATTTAACCCGGCACCGCCGCCGAAAGCACTTGAGAGAGAATCAATCCATTTCGGAGTATTTTGTCCGCCAAAGACAAAAAGCAAAACGATTACGATGAGGATGTATGGAATCGCGTAGATAATATCAACAATCCGCATCATTACATTATCAATTTTTCCACCGAGATAACCGGCGGTTGCGCCATAACTGACACCGACAATGAGCGAAACGATGGTCGAGATCACGCCGACCATCAGCGAAATTCTGCCGCCTTGCAAAACACGCGCAAGAATGTCGCGTCCGGCTTCGTCAGTTCCCATCGGATGCAAAAGCGAAGGCGGAAACGATTTGATTAAATCCGCATCAGCCGGAAATGTATCTGCTGTAAATCCGGTCGTCCAGCGAATTATCGCGGGACCGATAATCACGGCAATTACCATAATTATCATCACGACCAAACCGAAAACCGCGAGTTTATTTTTCAACAGACGCTTCCACGCATCTTTCCAAAGTGATGTTCCCTTAACTATTTCATTATTATTAGCCATAATTTTGCTTTTTGCTTCTTAATTATTTTCTATCCAAAAATCTCGCTCACGGAAAAAGATAAATAATCTATATTTCTTGATTGAATTGTTTCGCCCTGCTGGAAAATTCTCATTTCATAATAATTTCCATTAGTCGGATTCCAAAAAGCCTCGATTGTATTTTCTTTAATATTTATTAACCAAAATTCCGCAATTCCGGCATCAGCGTAAATTATTTTCTTTACATCTCGGTCATAATCCAAAGTTGAATCCGAAATTTCTATAACTAACAAAACATCTTCCGCTGTCGGATGACTTTCCGCGTAAAAATCATCACGCGGAATAAGCAAGGCAATATCCGGTTCGGGTTCGTTATGTTCATCAACTTGAATCGGATTTTGTCCCGAAACCATTAAACGATCTCCGAAATTCATTTCAAAATACTTTTCCAATTTTCTTTCAACAGCCGCGTGTTTACTTCCGATTGTCATTTGGTGAATTATCTCTCCATCAATCAATTCCCAACCGCTTTCTTCCGGCAGAACACCGATTTCCATCATTTTATAGATTTCTTCACGACGAAATTTTTTTCGCCCTAATGGAGAATTTAAGGTTTTATCTATTTCTAAAACTACCGTCATAATTTTTTTACTCGTAACGAATGCGCGGATCTAAAAATCCGTAGGAAATATCAACCGCGAGATTGAAAACCATAATCAAGATCGAAAGAAAAGCGACGATTCCCAAAGTCAAAGGTTCATCGCGATTAAAAACCGATTGGAGAAAAATATTGCCGAGTCCGGGAATTGCAAAAACTTTTTCGACAACAACCGTTCCGGCAAGAAGTCCGGCAAGCGCGGGACCCGTAAACGAAACGACCGGAATAATTCCGCCGCGAAGTGCGTGTTTTAACAAAACCGTTTTCTCACTCAAACCTTTTGCACGCGCCGTGCGGATGTAATCCGAACGCAGAACTTCGAGCATTCCCGCCCGTGTCAGTCGTGCGATATATGCGGCATAAACTGCCGATAAGGTAATAACCGGAAGAACCAAACTTGAAATTCCGCCCCAACGCGCCGGCGGAAAAATAAACAGCCAGAGCGAAAAAATAAGGACGAGAATCGGTCCCAAAACAAAGTTCGGCACGGAAAGTCCGAGCATTGCCAGTGCCATTGAACCGTAATCGAATATTGAATTTTGCTTGAGAGCGGCAACAATTCCGGCTGTCAAACCAATTATCAGTGCCAAGATATAAGCGAGCAAACCGATTGTTGCCGAATAAGGAAAATGCCGGACAATGATTTGATTGACCGATTGCCCTTCATATTTGAGCGAATCGCCGAAATCGAGTCTGACAATATTCCACATCATCTTACCGTATTGCACATACCAAGGTTTATCCAAACCGTATTTTACCCTGATATTAGCTTCGATAGCAGGCGGCAATTTTTTTTCGCCTGAATAAAAATTACCCGGCGCGATGCGAATTAATCCCCACGTCAGCGTCACGACAAGCAACGCCATCGGAATTATAATAATCAATCGTTTTAAGATAAATTTAAGCATTTTTCCTCTAATTTATTCTGATTTTCCATTTCGTCCGCTGAAAAATCTCTCTGCCATATAAATTACCGCATTCAAGCGTTCATCGGTTTCCCGTAGTTTTTCGTCGGTTTCCTTTTGAGCAATTCTAAGTTCATCAATACCTTTTGAAACTTCTTTGATGGTTTCATTAGTTTGTTTAACGGCTTCGACGAGATTTACGGAAACCTTTTCCAAATTAGCAATGCGCTTTTCGGAAGATTTTTGCGCTTCCCGCATCTCTTTTTGTTCTTCTTGTGCTAACTGCAAGTCGGCATAAAACTGCGCTTGATTTTGCAGAATAATCTCGATTGCTTTGTCTATTTTGTCCTGATCCATATTTCATTCAACTTTAGGTGCGCCCAAATCTTTTTGTGTATTTTCGGTTGATTTTGATTTTTCAAATTCTTCCTGTGATTTCATTAGGGCGTTGACCTGCGAATCAACCTGCGGATCGGAATTTTTCATAATATTGTCAACATTTTCATCCCACTTATTACGGTCGGTTTCGATATAGACAAACTTCCAAGGAAACATCGTTCCGGCATTCGGATACATTCCTTTTACATATGGTTTTTTCATCCAGCTTGTTCCGCTTGTCGAAAGTGGAATGATCGGTTGATCTCGAATCATCATGTATTCGGCTTCGGCGAGCAGTTCAAAACGCTTGATCGGGTCGGCTGTGGTATTTCCTTTATCAATCAATTTGTCATATTCGGGATTCCACCAACCCGTCGAACTGTCATTTGTTTCTGTATAAAATTGGCTCAAGAAGGTGAACGGATCAACATAATCTCCAACCCAACCGGCACGCGCAAAGCCTTTGTATTCGATTGCCGAGCGATACGGAAGATATGTCTTAAATTCCATATTTTTTAAGGTGATTGTTATACCAAGATTCTGCCGCCATTGCGCTTGCACAAATTCTGCCACAGCTTTGTTACTTTCTGCCGTGTTATAACTTATCGTTACATCATCTCCCGGAAAACCTGCAACTGAACAGCGACCATTTTCTTTCGGAGTTACGTTATAGCCCGCTTCTTTCATCAATGCACAGGCTCTTTCCGGGTCAAAGTATCTTTTTTCCCATTCTTCGGGCGAAACATTATTTTCCTTATTGAGTCTTTCATAAACTCTTTTACGGGCTTCTTCGTATTTCGGAAAAATTCCTTCGGGCGTGAAATCAACTAATTTTTTAACCGTTTTACGGTATTTTTCAAGTGCGTCGCGGTCAATTGCCAGAGCAAAAGCCTTGCGAATTTTGACGTTATCCATCGGCGGTTTTTTGATGCTGATCGTATAATATTCAACCGCGCTTTCGGGATGAAGTAAATATTCATCCTTAAATTGTC
>JBBSAX010000072.1:0-21005 GCA_038251885.1 Pyrinomonadales bacterium
CGAAGAATCTTTCGTAAGGAAACCCAATCTTGGACGCTGTTATTACCCAAAGTTCAAATTTTAGTTCGTTAAATTCATCTATGGCAAATGCCGGATCGGACGAAAAAACAACTGTGCAAAGCGCCAGTGACTTAGTATTTCACCTCGGTTTATGGCTGTCGGGACTGGAAAGTTTTCTCAATATTCGCAATCATTCTTTTGCCGAAGACAATCGATCAAAAGTTTCCGCGCGGGATTGGACGAGGGAATTTCGCCTGACGCATTCGACGTTTCTTTTATGTTCGCGGCTCGCTTTTCAACTCGGAAATAAAATAAAAAACGAAGATCAGAATAGTTTTGAATTTTCATCCGAAGAAATTTTTAACCTCTCACAGACCTTAAAGGACGCAATTTTGTTAAATGAAGGACTTCTTCGCGCCGCGCCGCTCAAATTCGGCGAATGGACGGCTTGGAGCAATCTTCTTTACAACAAATTCAAAACCCTCGGTGTTTTTGACAAATTGATTAAAAATGCCGAAGAAACGGGAGAAAAATCTCTTCCTGAAAATCTTGTGAAACTGATCGAATCAAAACCGATTCCGTTTGCCGCAAAAGCCGATTTGCAACTCGTTTTGCCGCGTTTCGCCAAGATTTTAAAATGGCTCAGTATAATCGGCGAGATGCTTAAAAAAGACGAGCCGCTAAAACCCGCACTTCTGATTTTTTCGCGCATTTACGAGCAGATCAATGAGATGACAAGTTTTATCAATAATCGTCTTTTGCGTTTTCCAAATGAAGAAGACGAACTTTTCGGAACTCTCGACGGCGCAGCTTATACGGCTTCGATTGAGCTTCGAAAAGTCTTTAATCACGAACTTTCCGGTCTTGTTGATATTCGCACAACGCCTTCGGTTTATGCCAAAATTGAAACGGCTTATGCACTTTTGAATGATAGTTTTCAACTGACTTTGATAAGTTTTGCAACTCTCATCGAACCTACGATTGAAGCAGGACAAATTTTCCCGAATCTTAAAACTAAATTCGAGCAATCAATGATTTTGCGGCAAAAAATGTGGGACATTCTGCAAGACGTGCGAAATGCCGAGCAAAATCCTGAAAGTTTTCCAGTTGATAATTTGCACAATGAACTAATTGATTTTCGGGATAGAACACAGCATTTTCTTTTCTATAAAGACAAGGAAACGATTGAGAGATTTATCGAAGAAGTTTTAATTGCCAAGAATAAAAAGGATTTAGTTCCGATTTTGCACCGTTTCAGCGCGTATATCGAAACGCTTTTCGGACAAGTAAATATGCGCGTTGTTCTGGCAAATAATCCGTTTGAATATCCGCAAAACTAACCAATAAATTAGCCGCAAAAAAGCACAAAAAGCACAAAAGTAAACTTAATTCTTTATATTATCTTTGCGTTTTCTGTGCTTTTTTGCGGCTATATCAATAAATTTACTGCGATCTCAAAGTTGCCAGAGGTTTTCTGAATAAAACATCAAAACTCGCAATTGCGCCGATAATCATTACTAAAGCGGTCGTAATTAAAATTCCCGCAAGCGTTATCGTCAGATTAAATTCCCATTCGATGTCGAGAATATATTTCGACACGGCAAACGACAGTAAAACAGCAAAACCCGTTCCGATGATTCCAGCTAGAAGACCTAAAAGTCCGTATTCTGTAAAAAGAATCGCCGCGAGAGTTTTCCGTTTTGCACCGAGCGTTTTTAGTACGGCATTTTCGTAAATTCTTTGTGATTTCGTCAGCGCGACCGAGCCGATCAGGATTAAAATTCCGCTTAAAATCACGAAACCGCCGACGAATGAAATTGCCAGAACAAAATTGTTAATTAATTTTTGAACCGCCGCAACGATGTCGGCAACGTCGAAGATTTGAATATTGGGAAATTGGTCAATCACATCTCGCTGTAACCTCGCGCGTTCGGTTTCGGGAAGTTTTTTGATAACAGTCGCGACAAAGGTTTGCGGCGCGTCTTGCAGGACATTCGGCGCGAAAACGAAGACGAAAGCCGTCCGCGTGTTTCGCAAGTCAATATCGCGAATACTTGCGACGCGAGCCGTGATTTTTCTGCCCGAAACGTCAAAGGTTATCGAATCACCGATTGTTACGCCCAAATCTTTGCTCATACTTTCTTCGACCGAAACTTCCGGCACGTCCGAAACTTCGTTCCACCAATTTCCGGCGATAACGGTTTCGTTTTCGTCTAAATTCGGACGATAAGTTACGGCAAATTCACGCCCGATTCTGCCTTGTTCCTGACGCACTTCGGGACTTTGAAAATTGATCGGTTCGCCATTGATGTAGGCGATTCGCGCTCTGATCGTCGGAATCGCCTGTGCCTCTTCGCCGGTTGCTTTTGTAACAATTCGCTGCAATTCGCCGATCTGACTTTTTTGAATATCAATAAAAAACAAACTCGGCAAAGTCTGATTGCGCGTAAAATCGAATTCTCTGACGAGATTCGACTGCAAAAATTGAACGCTGAGAACGACAAATGCACCCAAACCGACCGCAAGCAAAATTATCCGCGTCTGATTTCCCGGACGATAGAGCGAATTTATTGCCTGTGAAAGCGAAAATGATCCGAGATTTTTAACTTTTTTGAGCAAAAGAGTTAAAATCCAAGCTGCAAAATATAAAATAACGGAAGTTAAACCTAAACCGACGAGAAAGAACGCACCGACAATCAGTGAACCTGCTTGCCAGACTGCCAAACCTAAAAGTCCACCAACGGAAATAATTGTAAAAATCGTTTTCGTCCAATCAAGACGGCGCAAATTTTTATTATTTTCATCGCGCAGAAGCAAATTCGGCTTGATGTTGCGAACCTGCAAAAGCGGCAGAGCGGAAAAAAGAAAAGAGATCAAAACGCCCAAAAGAACGCCTTGAAACGCGGTCGAAAAATGCACGGCATAACTCATTTCCGGCGGCAATTCCGCGCCGAAATAACTTTGCGCCGCCCAAAGCGTAAGCTGTGCCAGCAAAACGCCGAAAAGACTTCCGATAAATCCTAAAGTCAGAATTTGCAGTAAATAAACCGTGATAATGCGCGTTCCGCTTGCGCCGAGACATTTCAAAACGGCGACCGATTTGCGCTTTTGTTCGACAAAGACACGCGCCACATTCCAAACGCCGACACCGCCGAGAACCAAAATTAAAAGTCCGGTCAAAGACAGATAATTTTCCGTCCGCGCAAATTGTTCGCCGAGTCTTTCCTGCGATTCGCGGTATGAACGAACTCGAAGAATCGTGCCTTGCAAATTGTCGCGCAATTGTTTGACGAGCGCGGTCGGATTTTCCGAAGTTCTGTAAAGAATTCGGCGCGTAAGTCGTCCGCGATTTCCCGTCAAACCGGCTTCGTCAAACGCTTTTTTCTCAACAAAAACGCGCGGTCCGAGCCGAAAACCGCCCGAATCGCCCGGTTCTGATTCAAACGCGGCGCGAATCTCGAATTCGACTTCACCGATGCGGATTTTATCGCCGACTTTTAAGTTCAAATCTTCCAATAAAATCGGCGCAACGACCGCGCCGCGATTTTCTAAGAGTTTAAAATCAAATAGTTTTCCGTTTTCCAAAGTGAAATTTCCAACAAGCGGAAACGGCGATTCGATGCCTTTTAATTCGACAATCGAGAAATTTTCGTTCGCTTTATCAACCGGACGCGACATCGCCGAAGCCGTGATCGCTTCGTTTCGCGCTTCGACGATTGAAGATTTGTTGATAATTTCCTCGATTTTCGAGATTTCCGTCGGCGAAAAATCGTTGGTCGAAATAATTTCAAGATCAGCCGTCATCAACGCACGAGCATCGCCGCCGACCGCTTGCGCCAAATTTTGAATCAAGGAGCGAAGCGCAACAACCGAACCGACACCAATCGCAATGCAAAGAAAGAAAAACAAAAGCCTGCGCCATGATGAACGAATTTCGCGAAATGTTAGATTAAATATGAATTTCATATATTTACGAATCAAAATTAAAACAATCTGTGTTTATCCGTGTTCATCTGTGGATAAATTTTCTTCACTTGCTCCAAAATTGTTGTAGTTATCGCTAATGACTTTTCCGTCTTTCAAGATAATTTGACGTTGAGATTTATCAGCCAAATTCTGGTCGTGCGTCACTAAAACGAGTGAAACATTGTGGCGGTCGTGCAGATCGGTCATTAGATCGAAAATGTGATTTCCGGTTTTAGAATCGAGATTTCCGGTCGGTTCGTCGGCGAGCAGGATTTTCGGTTGATTGGCAAATGCTCTGGCAATTGCGACACGTTGTTGTTCACCGCCGGAAAGTTCTGTTGGATAATGATGTCCGCGATTAGTTAGTTCAACGGCTTCGAGCAAGTCTTTAGCGCGTTGTTTGGCATCTTTTAATCCCAGAATTTCCATCGGAATCAAGACATTTTCAAACGCCGTCAAACTCGGAATCAAGTGAAAAGACTGAAAAATAAAACCGATCTTTTCGCTTCGCAAAGTCGCCAGACCATCTTCGTTCATATCGGTGATATTTTCATTGTCAATCAAAATTGCGCCCGAAGTCGGCGCGTCGAGTCCGGCGATCAAGCCCAGAAGTGTTGATTTTCCGCTGCCTGACGCGCCCGTTATGGAAACAAATTGCCCGTCGGGAATTTCCAAAGTTACATCGTTTAAAATCGTCAGAGCATCCGCGCCGGATTGGACTGTCTTTGTTACATTTTGAAGAGTTATCATAATAAAAATTGTGAATTGTAAATGGTGAATGGTTAATACTTGGTTTTTAATTTACCATTCACCATTTACAATTTACCATTATTAATAGCTTGCAAAAATGACGCAAACAAGTTCGACATTTTTTGCATCATAAAATACGAGTTCAAAAAACATTTTATAAATATATGCATAAATTTATTCGATTATTTGTAGTTTTAAGTTTCATTTCTTTTGCGATAGTTTTTTCGGCGTGCGACGTTTCGACTGCCGAACAATATTCAAATGCCAACGCGAACAGACCGCTTATAAAACCGAAAATTAACTCGGCAAGACCGAAGATCGTTGCTTTCGGCGACAGTTTGACGGCAGGATTCGGGCTTACCGAAAAAGATTCTTATCCGTATCTTTTGCAGAAAAAAGTTGAAGCCGACGGATATAATTATGAAGTCGTCAATGCCGGAGTTTCAGGCGAAACAAGCTTAGGGGGATTAGAGAGAATTGATTGGGTTTTAGAACAGGAAAATGTCAAAATCTTAGTTTTAGAACTCGGCGCAAATGATCTTCTGCGAGGTTTGCCGGTCGAGAAAATGAAGGAAAATCTGAGTAATATCATCGAAAAAGCAAAGGCAAAAGATGTCAAAGTTCTGCTCTGCGGAATGCTCGCGCTGGACACGATGGGCGCACAGTATCAGCGCGATTACGTAATGGCTTTTCCTGATCTGGCAAGCGAATACAAGGTCGAATTTCTGCCGTTTATTTTGGAAAACATCGCGCTCAAAAAAGAATTAAACCAAGCCGACGGAATTCATCCAAACGCTGAAGGTTCGAAGATTATGACCGCAAATGTTTATAAATCTTTAAAACCGATGCTCTCCGAAAAGCAATAAATTGCGCGTTGGTCTTCGATGTTAGAAAAAGCCGTCGTTGTAAGTTTTCAATGACGGCTTTTTTCCAAGTCTTGAATCTAAAATAAAATTAAAGACGAAATTTTAGTCTGGAAGTCAGAATAAAATCCAAAAAACCAAATTTCAAGACGGCAGAAATACTTGGGAGATAATATTCAAAGCAGCTATCAAACCCCCAATTAAAAAAGAACAAAGAAACTTTTTCGCCGAATTTACGAGATTTCGTGAATCGGTCAGCATTGCTCTCGATGCGATTCGGGCGAATTGGACGCGCTCGGCTTTGACGGTTTTGGGAATCGTGGTCGGTGTCGCGGTGGTTGTAATGGTCGCCGCACTTTTGCAGGGCGCACAGCAATTTATCGTTAAAACGACTTCAGATTTTGCGCCCGATGTTTTACGAATCGAAAAGGCTGCGTTTCAGGATTTCGGTGCGGATGGACAGGCTTTTTTCGAAGCGCAATCGAAACGACCGGATATTTTGCCCGAAGACCTTGAATTTTTGCGAGAAAGATTAGATACGCAATTTGAAGTCGGCGGACAGACTGACGCATCACTTCCGGCGCGGCGCGGCGCAAAAACGCTCGTCGGTATTGCTGTTCAAGGCGTAACGCCGAATATTACAGAACTCTCCAATGTGAAAATCGCTTACGGACGCGGCTTGACTTCGACGGATGATTATTTTCGCCGAAATGTCTGTGTTGTCGGTCAAGATGTCGTGGATGAACTTTTCAACGGTGCAAATCCAATCGGCGAAGAGATTCGGCTCGGTCAATTGCCTTATGAGGTCGTCGGCGTAGCACAGCCGCGCGGTTCGGTTTTTGGAAATTCGCAAGATGGTTTCGTTCAGATTCCGCTCGGAACATTTGTTAAAATTTTCGGCACACGCTCGCGTTCATTGGCGATTCTGGTAAAACCGATTGACAAAAATTCGATCTCGGAAGAAGAAGCCGAAGAGCAAGTTCGAGTTGCGATGCGGATTCGGCGCAAACTTGTTTTGACAGACAAAGACGATGATTTCAGTCTTATAACATCAAAAAGTATCAAGGCTTTTTCGGGAAATTTGACGGGAATTGTCGGCACGATTATTTATCCTTTGACGGCGATCTCGCTCTTTGTGGGCGGTGTCGTCGTGATGAATATGATGCTCGCGTCGGTCGTCGAACGAACGCGCGAGATCGGCATCCGTATGGCATTAGGCGCACGTCGCGGCGATATTTTGACGCAATTTCTGATCGAAACAACGACGCTGACGCTTTTGGGCGGAATCTTAGGCATTATTTCAGCGGCTGTTTTAGTTTGGCTGATAACTTTTTTGACGAATTTTTCTTTAAGCGTCCCGCTATGGGCGGTTTTAGCGGCGGTCGGGGTTTCGTGTTTGGTCGGTATAGTTTTCGGCGTAATTCCGGCGCGTCAGGCAGCACGGTTAAATCCAATCGAAGCATTGCGGGCGGAATAAATTCAATTATTTATAGCTTTATTTAACAAGGTGGAAAAATGAAAAAATTACTTTTAACAGCTATTTTTATACTGGCGGCGATGTTGCAAGTGTTTGCACAAACGGAAATTGCGCTAAGTTCGGTAAAAGTTGAAAATGCGGATACTTCTACGGATAAAGCCGTTTCCGAAACATTGCGGAGCGATCTGCCGATTATTCCGCAGCAGAATAATTATGTCCGTCCGACGGCAGATCAGCGTTTTAAGCGTTACTTAAACAAAACGGTCGGCACGGGATTGATCGGTGTCGGAATCGGTGCGACGTTTCAGCAAATATCGAACAATCCGCCGGAGTGGGAAAAGACCGGCAAAGGTTTTGCGCGGCGTTTAGGCTCGAATTTCGGCGAAAATGCGATTCAGGAAACGGTCGCTTACGGCATCGAAGAAACTTTCAAACTCGACAGTAAATTTTATAAAAGTAAGAAAAGAGATTTGGGTTCGCGCATTAAAAACGGCTTGCTTTCCGGCATTACGGCACGAACGCCGAGTGGGAAAAGAGTATTTAACCCCGCGCCGATTATCGGCACTTACACGGCAAATTTGATTTCAACGCAAGTTTGGTATCCGAAGCGTTTTGGTTACAAAGATGGTCTTCGGCAGGGAACGCAAAGCGTCGGATTTTCAATCGGTTTCGGACTTTTGAATGAATTTTTGTTAAATCGAAAATGAATCGCCAGCTTTTTTACGAAACGTGGCGAACGGTTTTAGATTCAATTCGCTCGCATAAATTACGCGCCGGATTAACGCTGACAGGCGTGATTATCGGCACGGCGGTCGTCGCGTTGGTCGGCGCGGTTTTGACCGGGCTGTCGCAGCGCGTCGCTGAAGTTTCGGAAAAAAGTTCGCCGAATGTCATTTATTTTACAAAGCAAGACCGCATCGGTCCGTCGCTTCAGCAGCCGACCGCCGAAGAAAGACAGCGCAAAGACCTTACATACGAAGACATTTTGGCGGTCGCCGCTCTTGATTCGCCGCAAGCTGTTTCGCCGCAGAAAGTTCGCGGTTCATATGGTCCTTCGGCAAATATTCCGAAAGTTACCGCGAACAGCCGAACAGCGATTAATCCTTTGATTCTGGGAATTTGGGAGAATGGTCCATTAGTTGTTAATATTCCAATCGCCAGCGGACGATTCTTCACGGAACAAGAAAGAAAGTCGCGGGCTTCGGTCGCCGTGATCGGCGCGGGCGTGGCAACGCAAATTTTTCAAGAAACCGACCCGCTCGGCGAAACTATAAAGATTGACGGAAAACTTTTTCGCGTGATCGGCGTTTTGTCAAAAGCGTCCGGCGAAGGCGTGATCGGGAGCGACGAAATTGACGAGCGTTCGATCTATATTCCATTTGAAACCGCACGGAAAAATTATCCAGAGATTGAAGAAAACGTCATCATCGTTCGTGCGCCGAAGGGCAAGATTGACGAAGTTCAGGAAGAAGTAACGAATCTCTTGCGTCAAAGGCGCGGAGTTCCATTCGATAAACCGAACAATTTCGGCGTAAATCGTCCTGAGCAAATATTTACGCTCGTTAATGATATTATCAACGGCTTGGGAACGGTGATCGTGCCGATTGCGCTGGCAAGTTTGCTGGTCGGCGGTGTCGGTGTGATGAACATAATGCTCGTTTCGGTCAAGGAACGCGCCGCCGAAATTGGAATCAGACGCGCACTCGGCGCAACGCAAAAAACGATCTTAACGCAGTTTTTGCTTGAAGCGATGACGCTCACGGGCTTGGGCGGAATCATCGGCATTGCGGTCGGATTAACGCTCGCCTTTTTGGTGCGAATCGTCGTCAGTTTTCCGGCGGCAGTTCCGATCTGGGCAATTCTTTCGGGCTTCGGCGCATCGGTTTTTATCGGACTTTTTGCCGGAATGTATCCGGCATTTCGCGCCGCCCGACTTGACCCGATTGAGGCAATGCGCGGAAACTGAAATAATATGAACGTAACACATCTCGAATGCGCTAATTGCCATAAAAACTACGAAGCAAATCAATTATTAAATCTCTGCGGCGAATGCGGCAAACCGCTTCTCGTTCGCTACGATTTGGAGAAAGCGAAAGAAACTTTGACGAAAGATTCGCTTGCTTCGCGTGAATCAAATCTCTGGCGTTACAAAGAAGTTTTGCCGGTTGAAAATGTTGAAAATATCGTCAGCTTCGGCGAAGGTTGGACACCGCTTTTAGAAACAAAAAAATTGGCTGAATCGCTTCCCGTAAAATTAAATCTTTTTATCAAAGACGAAGGACAAAATCCGACGCAAAGTTTCAAAGCTCGCGGAATGACGGCGGCGATCTCGATGGCAAAAGAATTGGGCATAAAGAAATTAGCCGTGCCTTCGGCGGGAAATGCGGCTGGCGCATTAGCGGCTTATGCGGCACGGGCGGGAATGGAAGCCTTTATATTTATGCCTTCAGATACGCCGAAAGCGAACATCATCGAATGTCAGCAGACTGGCGCGAATGTTACTTTGATTGACGGTTTAATTACCGATTGCGGCGCGGAAGTCGCGCGACGAAAAGACTCGGAAGGTTGGTTTGACGTTTCGACTTTGAAAGAACCGTATCGCGTCGAAGGCAAAAAGACGATGGGTTACGAACTCGCCGAGCAATTCAAATGGAATTTGCCGGACGTGATTTTATATCCGACGGGCGGCGGAACGGGTTTGATCGGAATGTGGAAGGCGTTTGACGAGATGGAAAAAATGGGTTGGATCGGTGAAAAAAGACCGCGAATGATTTCCGTTCAATCTCTGACCTGTGCGCCGATTGTTCGCGCTTTTCACGAAGGCAAACGCTTTGCCGACGAATTTGAAAATGCCGAAACGGTCGCTTCCGGTTTGCGAGTTCCGAAGGCGATCGGCGATTTTTTGATAATTGACGCACTTCACGAATCGCACGGAACTGCAATCGCTGTTTCCGATGAAGAATTGGTCAAAGCCGTCAAGGAAATCGGCGCAGCGGAAGGCATTTTTACTGCACCCGAAGGTGCGGCGTGTCTTCCGGCTTTGCGAACTATGATCGAGCAGGATTTGGTCAAAGAAAATGAAACTGTCGTGATTTTCAACACCGGCGCGGGCGTGAAATATTTGGAGTGTTTCTAAAAAAAACGGAACGCGAACTTTAGTTCGCCGGAAAACTTAAATGTTTTGAACAAATTAATTGAAGGATGTGCAAATTAAAGTTTATTGCTTTCAATAATTAATACTCGGAATAGATGAGAGATGAAAGATGATAACTGATAGATTAAATCTGTCATCTGTTACCTATCAATTATCATCTACTCCGAATAGCTTTTCTTAAATTTCTAATTTGCACATCCTTCAACTAATTCTATAAATTAACGATTTATGACTGGCGAACTAAAGTTCGTGTTCCGTTTTTCATATCAATTTAAAACCATTTTACAGAAATCTACGAAGTAAAAAGTGAAGTCTTAACAAAAATAGCAATACGAACAAGGGAATATAAAAATGAATTTAGAAGGAAAAACAGTATTAATTGTCGGCGCGGGACGCGGAATAGGTCGTGCTGTCGCCGAACTTTTTTCAAACGAACACGCCAATATCGTCATCAGTTCGCGCAGCGAAGCCGAATTGATGGAACTCGAATATAAATTGAACACGAAGGGAAATCCGAATGTTCTTGCACTAGCGGCTGATGCTTCGGTCGAAGCGGACGTAAAATCTCTGGTCGAGCAAAGTATCAGTAAATTCGGTTCGATAGATTTTTTGATTCACGCGGCGGGAATGGGAGTTTTGAAACCATTCGGCGAACTGACGCTTGAAGATTTTGATAACCTGATGAATGTCAATGTCCGAACGGCTTTTAATGTTTTGCAAGCGGTTTTGCCGCAAATGGCAGAGCAAAAATTCGGTCGCGTTGTGGCAATTCCGGGAATTTTGGGCAAAGCACCGATGATGCAGGCTTCCGTCTATTGCGCGGCAAAATACGCTCTGACGGGAATGATAAAATGTTTGAAGGACGAATATAAACGCTATGGAATTCGTTTTTCATTAATGCACTTCGGCGGCGTTGATTCTTCGTTTTGGGACAATATCACGATGAAGGTTCAGCGCGACAAAATGCTTTCGGTCGAAGCGGCGGCAAATGCCGTATTTTTCGCCGCGACACAATCCGGCGAAGGCGTAATGTCGGAAATTGTTTTAATGCCCGAATCTCATCAACTCGTTTGAATGACTGAGATTTCGTGATTTTATTTGAATGGCGAAGGTAAAAAAATAGCAAATAGTAAAAAGTCGGATTGATTAAGTTCAATCCGACTTTTTGCATTAAATTTTAATTTTTCGGTTCAATAAACAAATCTTAAAAAAAAACTAAAGTTTTATAATTTTCAGCCGAAATGTAGAAAGGATAAATTTCCATTATCCAAATTCTTATTACGCAAAATATTATAAAACAATGTTTAGTTCAGTAAATCAGACAACCACCTTTGAAGAAACAACAGCACCACCCGAAAATAGTATTGCGAAAATTCTCAAAGCAAATCTGCCGCCTTTGCCGGGAAGTGTTTTTCGCGTTTTGGAATTATTGCGCGATGTCAATGTTACAAATTCCGCCTTAGCAAACGCAGTCGGTTACGATCCATTATTGGCGGCGCGTCTTTTGCGTCTGGCAAATTCGACATATTATTCACGCCAAAATAATGTCACGACGATTTCCAGAGCGATTGACACAATCGGCACGAAAGCCCTTTATGACGCGGTAATGCTCGGCGTTGCCGCCAACACATTTTCTAAAGAAATCGAAGGTTCGGAAACCGGACGCGCAATTTGGGAGCATTCGTTGGCAGTCGCAATTTTAGCCCGAAAATTGACCGATGTTCTGCAAATGCGCGGTGCGGAAAACGCCTTTCTCTGCGGACTTCTGCACGACATCGGCAAATTGATTTTATTAAAATCCGATCCCGAAGGTTACAACTCTCTTTTAGACAGAAATGATGAGGATGAAATGATGAAATCCGAAGATGAATTCTTCGGGGTTAATCACGCCGAAGTCGGCGCATTATTGATCAAACGCTGGAACTTACCGGACGCAATTTCATCCGTTATCCTTTATCATCACGAGCCTGCAAAAACCGATCAAGCGATTTTTACCGCGCACGTTATCAGCGTAGCTGACCTGATCGCCGATACTTATGGTTACGGGGTTTCTCCGATAAAAGAAGACAATTATACGGAAGACGAAGAAATCTCGTTGTTGCAATCGGACTCGATATTCGCACTTCATTTAACACAATCGCAGATGTTCGAAGCGTGGGAAAGTATTCAGCCGAATCTGCAAGATATTGTTAAAACTTTCAGAGGAAAGTGAAAAGTTGACAGCAAGTTATCAGAGTTAAAGAAAGTTTGCGGATAGTTTGAAAACATCCAACTTGCTCCAAAAAACGCTTTAAAATTATTAAATTCCAATTTATAAAATACGCCGAAATAAATAAATATGATTCCATATACCAATCAATACGAACCGCCAATGCCCGTTATCAAATCTAAAGTTGATATTGAAACTCTTTTGATCACAAAATTACCGCCGTCGCCCGGAACGATGATGCGGATCACCACGCTTTTGCGCGATTATAATGCTTCGACACGGGAAGTTACGCAAGCGATCAGCTACGAACCTGTTTTAGTTGTTCGTATTTTGCGTCTGGCAAATTCGCCCGTTTACGCGCTTGAAAGAAACGTAACTTCGATTCAGGCGGCAATGGCAGCGGTCGGCACGAAAGCGATTCACGACATTGTAATGATCGGTCTGGCTTCGACGACATTTTCAAAAGAGATTAAAAATTCGCCGATTGCCAGAAAGATTTGGGAACATTCGCTCGCGGTCGCAATGACAGCGCGTGAACTGAGCAAAGTTCTCGGAATGCGCGGAACGGAAGAAGCCTTCACCTGCGGACTTCTGCACGACATCGGTAAACTCATTCTTTTGAGCAACGATATTGAAGGCTATCCGACGATTTTGGGCTACACCGGAGAAAACGATATGCTGTGGGGCGAAGACGAATTATACGGCTACAATCACACCGAAGTCGGTTCGCTGATTGCACGGCGTTGGAATCTGCCGGAAGAAGTTTATTATTCGATTCTGCATCACCACAACCCGTCGCAATCGGATCAGGGAAATATTGTCACACATCTCGTTGACATTGCCGACACAATGGCAAATATCAAAGGCTACGGCTTACGCCCCGAAGAAGAAGAAAAACTCGAAAATTCCGAGTCCGTGATGAAACTCGGTTTTACTCCAGTGCATCTCGAAAACGCTTGGAAAAATGCCGAAAGCAACATCAACGAAGTGATAAAAACTTTTGCTTAGAAATTTACACAATTCTATTTCAAAGTATAAAATCCCGATTACGTTTATGTAGTCGGGATTCTTTCTTTGATTTGAGAAAAATTATCATTTGTCCGGCTTTTAAAACTGTAATTTTTAGACTTTCAGAATAGTTACTGATGATTGTAAAATATCTCTGAGGTTAAAAAATGAATTGGCAAGATAAAATCGTTTCGGATAAAGAAATTTTGCTTGGCAAGCCGACAATTAAAGGAACACGGCTTTCGGTCGAGTTTGTTCTCGAACGTCTGGCAAGCGGTTGGACGCAAGAACAGCTTTTGGAAAATTATCCGCGTTTGACAAGAGAAAATTTGCAGGCGGTTTTCGCTTACGTGGCGGATTGTTTCAAGGACGGTTTGATGTATGAACTTTCGGCAGAAACCGTGTAAGAAAATTTTTGTTATAATTTCAGCAAGGAGAAAAGAGAAATGGAAATTACATTTACAATTTCTGATGAAACAGCCAAACAACTTTCCAGACGCGCCGGTAAAGAAGGGCAGAATGTTTCGACCTTTATGGCTAAAATTGCCGAGCGCGAAGCGAAAAAACCGACGCTCGACGAAGTTCTTGCGCCCGTCCGCCGTCAGTTTGCCGAAAGCGGTATGAACGAAAACGAATTAACCGAACTCGTCAGGGAAGAAAGAAAGGCGATTCAAAAAGAAAAGCGCGGGGAAAAATAGATGTATGACAAAAAAATCGCCGTTGTTTTTGATTGCAACATTTATATTCAAATTGTCTTGAACTCTTTCGGCGCGGCGAAATCCTGTTATAATTTGATTGATAAAAACGAAATCGAACTCTTTATAACGCAAGAAATTTTAGAAGAAACAGCCGATGTCTTATCGCGTCCGCGAATTAAAAAGTTGGTTCCTGCGCTGACTCCTGCACTGATCGAAGATTTTTTGGAAGACATTGCTTCAAAAGCCGTAATAATCGAAAATATTCCCGAAGAATTTAAATACGAACGCGACCCGGACGACGCGCTTTATATCAATTTAGCTGTTATAGTTCCAGCCGACTACCTGATTAGTTTAGACAGAGATTTGCTTGATTTGATGAAAGACGATTATAAGGAAAGCCGGGAATTTATGAAGCGTTATCCTTTTATAAAAGTGCTAACGCCGCAAGAACTTTTAAAGAAGATAGATGAACTAAGAAAACTTTGATTAAACACTCGTCGGATTCGCTTTTACTTCCGACAAACATTTTGAACAAGCGGGATTTATTAAACTTTTAGAGAAATAAAATATCTTCTCTGTGGCAATCCACGTAGAAAAACCGCGAAATATTTTTAATAATCAAGCAAGAAACAAATTTGGAGAATTTAAGTTATGCGTCTTCTTGCTTTTTATTTTACAGTTGCGTTTTTAGCTTTTGGGATTGGAATATTGATCGTTTCAAAATTCTATCAAAAATCGGAAAATACAATTATTAATGTAGTTGAAACAAAGATAATTCAAGATAAAAAGAATATTTCCAAAGATTTCGGAACTGGTTCTGCAACTTCTGACAGACTAATGAATGAGCCTGTTTATGTTCCAAAATTGCATAAACCGACGTGTAGCGACAAAAAATTATTACCGATTTGGAATGAATTAAAAAAAGACAAAGAGTTTAAAGAACGCGAAAAAGAATTTTATCAGAAAGCCGATTGCTCAGAAATGTTGCATATTCAAAAAGCAGACTTAAATGATGATGGGCAGAAAGAGATTATTTTATCAGGAAATAACAGTAATTTATGTGATGCCGCCTTCAGTTGTTTTTATTGGATTTTCGAGAAAAAGGGCAACAAATATAAACAAATTCTTCGCTCAACTGCTACTGGTTACAATGAAATTGCTAATTATACAATAAAGAGAGGCATTGAAATTGGCAAAACAAAATCAAATGGTTATCGGGCAATTATTTTGAGAGGCGGTCCAGGTTATCAAACATTTCAATCTACATTTCGGTTTGAAGATAATAAATATGAAGAAAAGGAATGTTTGACTTTTGATGTTGTTCTTAATAATAAGGATTGGGTTAGAAGTTGCAAGGAAGCGTGGAAAGAATAGTTCAATTGAATATAATGCTCCATAAAACTTGGAAAAATCTCAATAATTTGTTAGTTTCAACCTTTAATTTCTGCAACTAAAACGGAAAATTTACAGCTATGATAAAAGTCAAAGGAAAGGTAGAAAACGGCAAAATTCTCGCGCTCGAACCTGTGGATGATTACGAAGGCAAAGACGTAATTATAACTTTAGATGACGAGCCGGAATCGGAAAATCAAAGCGGTTGGAAAAGATTGTTGACGGTTATCGAAGAAAACCAAATTGACGCGAATATTACCGATTTAGCACATCAGCACGACCATTATTTATATGGCAAATCAAAGCGTGAAGATTAAACCGCGCGAAAATGTTTTTGCCGACACAGCCGCTTTTATCGCGCTTCTGATTCGCAGAGATGAGTTTCATCAAAAAGCTAACGAAATAATGGCTGAGTTGAGCGGAAAAGACACAAAATTATTTGTTACCGAACTAATTCTTATCGAACTTGCCAACGCTCTTTCATCAGTCGAACTTCGAGCGCGAGCCGTGATTTTGATTGACGAATTACAGACGCTTCCGAATGTTGAAATCATTTGGTCAAGCACCGAACTCTTTAAAAAAGCGTGGACTCTCTACGGCGAAAGACCCGACAAAGAATGGAGTTTGACCGACTGCGCGAGCTTCGTCGTGATGAAAGAACTCGGAATCAATCTAGCATTCACCTCCGACAAACATTTTGAACAAGCAGGATTTATTAAACTTTTGGGAAAATAATATTATGAATCCGGTTACTTTTTGTTTTACGGTTGCACTATTAGTATTCGAAACTGTGTTTGATTAAATTCTTATGTCTAAAATTATTCGTTGGAATACGCCATTTACAGATACTCAATATCCTTCGGTAGAATTTTTGACTACGATTGAACAAGATAAATATAATGTTCTAAAAGTTTTAGTTGCGCCTTCTGGAATAGATAAATATCCGAAGTATTTAATGAATTTTGGACAGGTTATTGCCTTTACCTGTATGGAAGAAGCAAATGCTCCTGATCGTGGTTTTGATTCCGTTTCAGAAGAGATTGAACCACATCTATCAACTTATAAATGGATTGATTCACCTTGGTTGAAATCATACGAATCTCAAATACATTTTATTCCATCAGGTCATTTGGGATATTTTTCGCATTACTTAATTTTTGGTGGAGATAGCAATGTAGAAGTAATTACACCTTATGAACCATTAATAGAAGTAGTTGAGAAAAAAAGACTCTTTAAGGTTGAACGCGAACTTTAGTATTTTCGGAATCAAATAAATTTGGACAATAATGTTGAAATTTGTTAGCCTTAACCTTTAATTTCTGCATCTAAAACGGAAAATTTTTACTTAGCTTTTTTTACATTTGAGGATAATTATGTTTAGTGATAATTTCAGACGCGGCGAAGGGAAAGGGAAAGGGAAAGCGGGTTCAAAGATTGCTTCAAAACTGGCGGATGTCGGTTGGAAGGCGTTTCAGGCGGTGAATAAATCTTTGCCGGAAGGGAAATCTATTCAGCCGAATTGGGCGGCGGAACCGCTTTTGAAAAGCTATGAACGCACTGCGCCGCCGCTCGGATTTCCGCGTGAAACGGATTCTTTGTGTCCGAAATGCGTCAAGCAAGTGCGCGAAGGTGTGATAAATAAAGACATTCCGCTGGAGATTTTGATGAATTCGCATCCGGGCGAGATCAAGGCGCAGATTGTCGAAGAAAACGGGCAAGTCGTGATGCGGAAAACCTGCCCGACGCACGGCGAATTTGTGGACGTGATGGCGACCGATCCGGCGTTTTTAGAGCGTATCGAATCGCTTTTTTACGGACGCGATTTTCGTTCCGCCGAAGACGAACACATCCACAAACACGGAACTTCCGACATCAAATACGGACGCGGCGCGGTTTTGACGGTTGATCTGACGAACCGCTGCAATATGATGTGCAACCCGTGTTTTATGGACGCAAATCAAGTCGGCTACGTTCACGAACCGACATTTGAAGACACGAAAGCGATATTAGACCGCGCGATTTCGTTCAAACCGAAACGTCAAATTATCATTCTATTTTCCGGCGGTGAACCGACGATTGCGCCGCACTTTTTAGAATCGGTTGCGTATGCGAAAAAGATCGGTTTTTACCGAATCTTAGCGGCGACGAACGGAATTCGTTATGCCGAAGATATAGAATTTTGCAAAGCGGCAAAAGAAGCCGGACAACACGGCGTTTATCTGCAATTTGACGGCGTTTCAGAAGAAAAAAACAAACATCGCGGAGTCGGAAATTTGTTCGACGTAAAACTTCGCGCGATTGAAAATCTCGCGTCGGTCGGCATCAAAGTTACGCTTGTCACGACAATTGTAAATACGATAAATAACGATGGAATCGGCGACATCGTAAAGTTCGCCGCTGACAATATTGATAAAGTTCAAACCATCGCATTTCAGCCGGTTTCATTTACGGGACGCGACGAAGATGTTTCCGATAAAGACCGAATCGAGCAGCGTTACACGCTCGCGGGAATGGCGCAGGATTTGGATACGCAAATGGACGGAACGCTCAAACCTCTGCGCGATTGGTTTCCGCTTTCGTCTTATTCAGCATTTACTTCCGTGATGGATATGCTGCAAGGTGCGGACGCGCCGTGGGGTTGGTCTTCGTGCAATTGTCATCCGAATTGCGGGATTTTCACGTTGATGATCGTCAACAAAAAATCCGGCGAAATTCGTTCGCTTTTTGAATTTTTCAATTACGAACAATTTATGAAAGACGTGGCGACGATCACCGACACGGCTCGCGGAAAAAAGCTGACGATGGCGCAACTCGGAATGGCGATTATGCGAAATTACAACGCCGCAAACGCGCCCGAAGGTTTTCCCGTTTCGCAGATTCTGAATCTGTTCAAACCGTCGTCCGCCGATTCAAATTCGGATCGTAATGACCGAATGAAGCAGGAAAAATCGGAAGAAGATGTCTGGCGAGTTTTGTGCGTCGAAGGAATGTGGTTTCAAGATTTATTCAATTACGATTTCCGCAGAACCGAAATGTGTGTCATTCCTTATGGAACACAAGAAGGCGAAGTTTCGTTTTGCGCTTATAATACGGGAGTCGGCTGGCGGCAAATCATCGAAGAAATGCACAAAACCGCGAGCCTGGGCGAATGGTATCAAGAACACGGTCGCCACGCCGTCTATGCGAAAGGCAAAGAAGTTCCCGGAATCAAAAAATCCCGCTCTATTTCTCTACCTGTAATTGCTAATATTGTTTCGGAAGACAACGACGCGCCGAGTGTTACGCCGTATTTGATTGAGGAAGAAGAATCTGCAACATTAAATGTGTAAAAGAAATGGAAATTGTCAAAACTTTCAAAAAGTTGGGCGATCTCGCTAAGCTAATGATGTTCGGAATGCCCGTGAACGCCGTCGGCTCGATTGATGCAACGAAGCGTTGTAATCTGCGCTGTGAGCATTGTTATTTTTTTGCCGAAGAACATAAGGAAGTCGAATTAACGGTCGAGGAATGGACGGCGAAATTCGAAGCAATGAAAGCGGCGGGCGATCCGATGATGCTCTGCACTTGGGTTGGCGGCGAACCGCTCGTTCGCAAACCTTTGATAGACATCGGAAGAAAATACTTCAAACACAACACGATTGTAACCAACGGAACGATGGAATTGCCCGATTGGACTGATTGCACTTGGGTAATTTCGATTGACGGCACGGAAGAGGCGTTTGCCAAAATGCGTGCGCCCGGAATTTATCAGAAAATCAAGGAAAACGTCCAACGTCATCCTGATTTGAAAATTCAAATTTCGTGCGTTCTGACTTCTCTAACCAAAGACTGCATCGAAGATTTAATTATCGAATGGGGACATCTCGCTCGTGGCGGAATTATCTTCGATTTCTTTACGCCTGTAAATAAATTGGACGAATCACTCTGGATTGATTGGACGGAACGCGATCAAATAATTGATAAACTGCTTGCGCTTAAAAAGAAATATCCCGGGAAAATCAATATGCTCGATTCGACGCTCGATTTGATGAAATCGAAAAAATCGAGAAGCGTTACGGACAATTGCCTTTTCAAAGAAAAAGCCTTCACGCTCGGCGCGGACGGTAAACCGAAGGGCAAATGTATGATGGGCGACAACGCTGATTGCGACCGTTGCGGCTGTGTCGTGCCGTTTTATATGGCGACGTTGAACAGCCCGAAATTGGTGTTGCAAGAGGCATTCAAAAAAGCTGCGGGCAGAAATTAACGCACAAAAAACTTTTCAATCGGAAAGTAATTCGAGGAATTTTATGAGTAGCGCAATTTTAGATACAACCGAAACCGTCGGCGCGTCAAATCTCGCCGTTGCAAATCGCGCTTATATTTCGTTTGACGAATATCTCGAACAATCAAGCGATACGCACATCTGCGAATGGGTTGACGGGGAAATAATAAATATGCCGGGAGCAAGTTTTGAACACCAAACGATAAGTGACTTTTTGCTGAAAATTGTTAGTTTTTATGTTGAAATTAATGATTTAGGTGTCGCCGTATCTTCGCCTTTTGTGATGAAACTCGAAGCGGAAAGACGTGGGTGCGAACCGGATATTTTGTTTGTCGGAAATGAAAAAAAACATCTGATAAAGAAAAATTTTCTCGACGGCGCGGCTGATTTGGTGGTTGAAATTATCTCGCCCGAATCTATCGGACGCGACCGGGGCGAAAAGTTTGTCGAATACGAAGCCGCCGGAATAAAAGAATTTTGGTTGATTGATCCGACCAGAAAACAAGCCGAATTTTATAATTTAAATGACGAAGGTTTTTATCGTTTAGCAAACATTTCCGACGGCGTTTTTCGTTCGCAAATTTTGCCCGAATTTTTTCTGCGCGTCGAATGGCTGTGGGAAAAAAATCTGCCGACTATCGGTGCGTTAAAAGAGTTAAATTTAATCTAATTGTGAATAATTAAGATTCACTCTACTATCGTAAAAAAGACTTTTTTAGCTGGGAGCGCACGCATCCTGCGTGCCACGCCGCTGGCAAAGCGGCGTGAAAAATTTCTGCATTAAATAAAGTTTATTTGTGGCAGAAATTTATTCGCGCTCACGCGCTCAGCACGCAGGGATGCGGTGCGCTCCCGGCAGACTGTTTTTTATTTTTTACGGCATTTATTGAAAAATTACTTTTAGTTCATACCCACAAATTTTAGATTTGTGCGAATTTTTACAAAACATTAAAAAACCGCTGAATTGCAATTCAGCGGTTTTTATTATTTGATTGAATTGTGTAATTCTGCAATTACCTCAATATTCTCTCGCCGACGGCGATAAAGTTCAGATCGGTCAAATCGTCCGCAATACTCAACACCTGCGGAGTAAAAGTAAATTGTTTTGAATTGACCGCAAAAACATAAGTTTCGCCCGCTCCGACATTCGTAAATCTGTAATAGCCGAACGTATTGGAACGCGCCGTGCGAATCTCGCCGTTTGAATCTGTCATTGTAACAACC
>JBBSAX010000073.1:0-21004 GCA_038251885.1 Pyrinomonadales bacterium
CGTAGTTATTGATAAATTTCAGTCCGAGCATAATTTTTATTCCGTCTCAAAAACCGACAAATCTTCCAAACGCCGTTTCATTGCTTCAAAGCTCACTAAAAATTCGGTTGCAAGGCGATTGATTAAAGCCTTTTTGTTCTTTCCGATTTCGATAAAAATGGTTGCCGCTTTCAAACAAGCATTGCGCGGCATAAGAAGTTCAGCGGCGAAAAAATCGGCTTCCTGTTCCATTTCGTATTTGTTTTCCGCGCCGATTTTTTTGAAATCGAAGTCTTCGGCAATTTTGATTTCCGAATGAATTTCGTCAGAATCGCTAATAGCCATACTTTCCGTCAAAAACATACTTTCCGATTTGGAGGCTTTCAAAAGCGGCATAAAATGAAGCAAATAATGCCCGAATTCGTGCGCTGCGCTAAACCGTCGGCGGACGGTTGGTTCGCTTTTATCGGTAAAAACACAGCCTTGCAAAAAATTTCCGAACTTTGCCGTATAGAGAAAACCGGAAAGTTTTCTATCGTCAGTTTCGAGTTCCGGCATTTCAAAACCGATTTCGATTTCCAGAAATTTCACCGCATTTTTTGTTGAAAGCGGTTTGCCGTTCGGCAGTTCGACAACCATCAACGGATATTCGGCAAACATTCGGTTGAGCGGCACAATTTGCGGCGGAAAATCGTCATAGTCAAGATTCATCTGCCCGAAAACCTCCCGCACCGTTTCACTTATTTTTTGTCGTTTCGCTTGATCCATCGTTTTTTTCCTTCTTTTTCTGCAAACGCTTAACGCGGGTGGCAAATGCCGCTTGCTGTTGACTGTGACGAAATATCAAAAAATTAGCCTCTTTGAAAAACGGCACTAAATATTTATCTTTTATTTCCAGATTAAAAATTTCTCCGGCGATTCGCTTGATTTCCGCCAAACTTAAATAACTTGGCAAAGGCGTGGCATTTTCTGCTAAATGCCGATTTGTTTCTTCTTCGCCAATCGGAACGCGATTTTTTACGATTAACTGTTTGGCAACATCGCCGAAAGTTAGGATTTTTTCTTCATATTCATCTTCCTTAAATGCGCTGGGTAAATGTTCGTGCGCGAGTTCGAGAACCGTTTCCGCCAATTCGTCAAAACCGAGTTCGGCGGCGTAATGTGAATTGATTCGGCTTATCATTTCGTCGAGAATCGAGTCGCGCAGTGTGTATTGCAAAACTTTTGCTACCTTTTCATCATTGCTTTCGTCTAAGCCTTCGATATAGAGGTCAATCAAAAGTTTGCGTTGTTCGCTATTCAATTGTTCGTCAAATCTGTTCATTGTTTTAAAAACTCTTTTCTTAAATTTGTTCTTGCCCGTGAGAGTCGGACATCTGCCGCGCCTTCGCTGATGCCGTAGTGGGCGGCGATTTCTTTAGTATTAAGTCCGCCGATATAACTCAGTCGTAAAATTTTTTGGTCTTTTTCATTCACCACCGATAAAATTTCCTCGGCTTTTAATTGATTCTCTCTAAAGAATCTTTCAACGCTTTGTTTTTCCAGATAATCGAACAGTTCCGATTCGGAAGCGTTTTCGACATCACCTGCAAACCCGAATTTGAGAACTGCATCGCTAACTGAGGTTGTGCGTGGCTGTTTCTTTTGATCTCTGCATAAATGCTGAATCATAAAAAATGCTGCTTGCCGAAGCCACGCTTTCGCGGAATTTTCGGGATTATAATTACCGGCATTTTTCAGAGCGGTAATTTTTACCTCAGAAAAAACTTCTTCCACGTTTTCCTTTGAATCAGGTAGATTGAATTTCCTTAAATACACACGAATATCCATTAGAAGATTGGTCTTAAACTGCTCAATTGCTTCTTCCAGTTTTTTCCGACTGGCTTTGAGGTCGGATTCGCTCGGTGAGCTTTCAATTTTCTTAGCGTTTTGTTCCGGCATTTTCCCTCTATTTACCTAAGTTCCACAAAATAGCAAAAACCTTACACGGCAATTAAAAAAATATGAAATTCATGAAAGATTCTTTAATTATCGGATTAAGGAAAGTTAGGTGAACTATTAAGTATTTGTTAATATCAACTTGTTTAATTTATCTCAAAAATACCGGAAATCAAATATTTAGATTGGAAATATGCCAAAACTTACTTGGGTTGGAAAAGAGAAGGTTGTAAATCATCATCAGGAAGTGCCGTTTCGCATTTTAGAACATCAGTATAATTTTACCGCCACGGACAGCAATTCACAGGGAAACAAGATAATTCACGGTGATAATTTGGAAGCCTTAAAATCTCTTTTGCCCGAATATGAAGGGAAAATAAAATGTATTTATATTGATCCGCCGTATAACACGGGAAACGAGGGCTGGATTTATAACGATAACGTCAATGATGAAAAAATCAAGAAATGGCTTGGTCAGGTTGTCGGCAAAGAAGGCGAAGACCTTTCGCGCCACGATAAATGGCTTTGTATGATGTATCCGCGCTTGAAAATCTTAAAAAGGCTTTTAGCGGATGATGGAATAATTTTCGTTAGTATTGATGATAACGAAGTTTTTTCACTTGGAATTTTGATGGATGAAATTTTTGGTCGTTCAAAACGTCTAGCTTGCGCCCCGTGGTTAGCTGAACCCAGCGGAGGAAAAGAAAAAACAGGATTACGAGGCGGACACGAATATATTGTTATTTATGGAGATATAAATAGCTTAACAAGAGAATTACGTTCTACAGGTGAACTTAATCAAAAAGATAAATGGGGCAAATATCGAAAAGGACGTGAATTAAGAAAATGGGGCGGGATTTCTCTAAGAACTGACCGACCTAATCAATGGTTTCCTCTTAAAACGCCCGAAGGAATTGAAGTTTTTCCTTATAGAAATGATGGTAAAGAAGGTCATTGGCGTTGGGGAAAAGAACAAAAAATGAAAGAAATAGTAGAAGACACTGAAAAAGCTCATTGGGAATTATGCACTTATGACGAAGGCGTTGTAGTAAATGGAGAAACTGAAAGATTTGTGCCATTTGAAAAGATTAGAGATAAGCAAAGATCTGTTGGTTGGGATACTTGGTTAGATTCTTTCGGTTACAATTCTGATGGAACTAGAGAACTTAAAGAAATGTTTGGGGAAAAACCTTTTGATACGCCAAAGCCGTCGTCATTAATCAAATGGCTTATTTCACTTCACGATGACGAAGATGCAATTATTCTCGATTCTTTCGCCGGTTCTGGAACAACTGCACACGCAGTTTTGAAATTAAACAAAGAAGAAGGCGGAAATCGGAAATTTATTTTAATTGAAACAATGGATTACGCCGAAACAATCACCGCCGAAAGAGTCAGGCGCGTGATGCAGGGTTACGGCGAAAATTCAAAAGCAGTTGAAGGCTTGGGCGGCGCGTTTGACTATTATGAAATCGGCGACAGAATTTTTCTTGATGACGGCAATTTGAATGAGTCAATCGGAGTCGAAAAAATTCGGCGTTATGTCGCTTTTTCCGAAAACATTCCGGCAGAAAATCAGGTTTTACAGGATAATGAATTATCGCCGTATTTATTAGGTTTGTCGGGCGATACGGCTTACTTTTTTATGTATGAAAAAGAAGACACGACGACTTTGGATTTAGAATTTTTAGCAAATCTGCCTTTCAAGCCGGAATCTTCGATTATTTACGCCGATAATTGCTTATTGACTCGTGAATTTTTGCAGAAGCACAATATTATTTTCAAGAAAATTCCTCGTGAAATTACCAGATTTTAATTATGGAACTGAAAGATTATCAACAAACCGTCATCACCGATTTAGAAAATTTTCTCGAATATCTCGACCGTTATCAGGATGTCGGCATTGGCAAAGCGTTTCAAACATATTGGCAGGACAAAGGCGTAACGATGGACGCTTATAAACACGCCGTTAAAGGTGTGCCGAATGTCTGCATAAAAGTTCCGACGGCAGGCGGCAAAACTTTTATTGCCGTCAATGCCCTGCGCCCGATTTTTGAAAATTTCACGAAATCAAATCCCGCTCAACCGAAAGTTGTCGTCTGGCTTGTTCCTTCAATTACGATTCTCGACCAAACCATCAAGAATTTAAGCGATGCCAGACATCCTTATAATTTGAAATTGAAAACTCACTTTAACGGCAGAGTAGAAATTTTCACCAAAAACGACATTCTGCAAGGCGGCGGATTTAATCGGGATGCGGTCAAAGAGCAATTAAGCATTATCGTTTTAAGTTTTGACAGCCTTCGCGCGAGAAAAAAGGAAGACCGCAAACTTTATCAGGAAAACGGTAATCTAGCGGATTTTGTCGTTGATGAAGAAGTCATTTCGGTCATCAGCGTTCTGCGAAGTCTGAAACCCGTCGTCATCGTTGACGAAAGCCATAATGCCGAAACCGATTTAAGCGTCGAAATGCTGCAAAATCTGAATCCGGGTTTTATTCTTGATTTAACCGCCACGCCCAGAAATAACAGCAACATCATCAGCTTCGTCAGCGCGGCGCAACTCAAGAAAAATAATATGGTCAAACTTCCCGTCGTCGTGCAGAATCAACGCGACAAAACGGACGTTTTAGCCAACGCTCTCAATTTCCAAAAACAGCTTGAAGAAATGGCAAAAGCCGAAGAAAAAAACGGTGGCAGCTACATTCGCCCGATTGTGCTTTTCCAAGCCGAACCCAAAAACGCTGAAGACGCGACGACCTTTCAGGACATCAAAAACAAACTCGTCAAACTTTCAATTCCCGAAGAACAAATAGCCATCAAAACGGCGGAAATCAACGAAATAAAAAACGTAGATTTGTTAAGCCGCGATTGTCCGATTCGCTTTATCATTACGGTCAACGCTCTCAAGGAAGGCTGGGATTGCCCTTTCGCATATATTTTGGCTTCACTCGCAAACAAAGGTTCAGCCGTTGATGTCGAGCAGATTTTAGGTAGAGTTCTGCGGCAGCCGAGTGTTAAACAGCACAGTGAACAATTACTGAATTTGAGCTACGTTTTCACTTCGTCGGGAAAATTCCTGCAAACTCTGGATAATATCGTCAAAGGCTTAAACCAAGCCGGTTTCAGCAATCGAGATTTTCGCGTCGTCGAAACAATTATCGAAGAAAAACCGACAATTCCACAGCCAACGCAAACAATTCTTTTTCCCGAACCTAAAATCGAAGAAACATTGACCGAAAAAGATGAAGAAATTGACATTTCCAAAGTAAATATCACGGAAACCACCGACAATCTCGAAGAATTAAAACAAAAAGCAATCGCTATCAACACCGAATTTGCCAAGAAAATAGAATCAGACCCGTTTCAGTTTCCGATTGAATTGGAAGAAAAAACGAACACCCAACCAATGAAAGAAGTATTTGCCGAAACAGCAAAACAACTAAAATTACCGCAATTTTTTATCTGTGTTCAATCTGACGGCGGATTTTTTGAATCCGGCGAAAACGAAATTTTGCTTGAAAATGACGAATTGTTAAAAGACTTTAGATTAAGCCAAGCCGATGCAACCATTGATTTTGAAACGGTTGATTCTGAAACCTACTACATTGATCTTGAAAAAGTCAGCGGCGAAGACTACAAACCGACTTTCAAAAAGATGAGCGGGCAGCAAATCGCCGCCTTAAATCAAAAGATTTTAAGCCTTCCGCCGCAGTCAAAAATCGAAGCCGTGGGTGGAAGATTCTGCAAACTGATCGGAAATATGTATCCAATTCCCGACAAGGAAGTAAAATTTTATATCAATAGAATTTTAGAACAAATGGACGCGGATCAATTAAAAGACTGCTTAGAAAGAGATTTTATTTATGCCACAAAAATTAAGCGTAAAATTAATGATTTGACAACTATTCACAAGGAAAAAAGATTTTCCGATTATTTAGACGTTGACCGAATAGTTATCAAACCAAATTACGAACTGCCCGAAACTATTACGCCTTCGGCAAACGCACCGGCGATTCAAAAGAGCCTTTATGTCAATGAAACGGCAATGAATGGTTTTGAAGGAAAAGTTATTAACGAACTCGCCAATCTCGAAAATATTGTCTTTTGGCACAAAATCATCGAGAAGAAAGGATTTAGATTAAACGGTTTTTTGAATCATTACCCGGATTTTCTGCTTTTGACAAAAAGCGGAAAAATTCTCCTTGTCGAGTCGAAAGGAGACAATTTAGACAATTCCGATTCAATGAGAAAATTGAGATTGGCTCAACTTTGGACGAGTAAAGCGGGAAATAATTTTCGTTATTTTATGGTTTTTGATAACAGCCCGATTGAAAATGCACATAAACTTGATGAAGTTATAAAATTGATTGCCCAAATGTAGAAAATATAGACCTAGCGAAAGTCTCCATTCAACGTAAAATCTGCCCAAAAATAAGGCTCGTGCATATTTCCGGATTTGTTTTTTATCAGTTCCAAAGAGGCTTTTTGTAAAGATTCCGCCGATGAAGTTCCCTGTTTATAATGCTCGTAAAAAGTTTTGGTAAAAATGGCGGTTGATTTATCGTTGGCTTCCCATTGGGCAGAAATAACCGTCGTTGCGCCCGAAGCCATCATTCCCCACGCCAAACTTACCAAGCCTTCGCCGCTCAGGACATTATTCGTTTCGCACGATGCCAAAAAGACCAGACTTGCCTTTTTGAGTTTGATGTTCAAAAGTTCTTCGACGGTCAAACGTCCGTCGTCGCTTCCAAATTTTCTAAAACCCAGAAAAGAGTCTAACGGCTGGTCGCCCGCAACTTCGGCGTGCATCGAAAAATGCAGAATATCGAACTTTTCCGATACGCGGCTAAAATCTCCGGCAGTCGCATTGATAATCGGCTTGGAGTTGTAAATTCCGGCGACAGTTGAGGCTTCCGAGTTCACATATTGCAGTAACTTTGTTTCAAATGACGAGTTAGCGAAGGCTTGCAGAGTTTGACGATTCGGCTTCGCACCTTTTAGCTGTTCGAGCAAAATCGAAACCGAAGGCGCGTAAGAGATGAGTTTTTCTTCAATCAGATACCTTTCGCCGTCTGAACTGAGTGCCTGAAAAGGGATTTTCCAAAGGGATTTATCAGGAACGATAATCAAGTGTTTTGCGGTCAAACCAAGCGGTTTCAATAAATTATTGTAAATTGTTTGACCATCGCGTTTGAAAAAGACGCGATTTTTAATATCATTTTGCGTTTTGGTTGCAATAGTTTCGGCTTCGTCTTCTGTAACTGGCAGTTCAATAGTTCGGAGTTGTTTGCCATTTTCCCCAACGAATGCAAACAGTTTTTTATCCAAGGTGACAAAGTAAGAGATAACTGCCGTGTCCTTCAAACTGGCTACTTTGTCTAATTCGGACAAATCAGGCTTTTTGAGATTCAATTCGGGGATTTTAGTCGTGATTAACTTTTCGTTTTTTTCTATCTCGGCGGCAAAATTTTCGTCGTCAATATATTTCAAAGAAAGTTCTTCAAGTAATTTGCGCGTTTGCGGTGAAATGGTTGATTCATTTTTGACTCTCGAATTATTAATTCTATCCTTGAGAAATCGGGCTTTCAAAAAGTCCGCTAATTCAAATGACTCTTGTGGATTGCCGGATTTGATTTGTGTCAAAAGCCTATACGCATTGTGATAGGTTTCGAGAATTCCGAGCGTCAAATTATTGTTTTCAGATATGCGAATTTCTTCGATAATCGCCAGCGATTTTTCTAAATGCTCAAGTGCTTTTTCTTGTTGGTTGAGATTAAAATAAGCCTTTGCAAAGTCCAGATGGACAGCGGGTAAATCATCGCGGAAATTGTCCCTAAGCGTTAGCTCCAAAACTTTTTGATTGAGCCGAATGACCTGATTCCAATTCTTGTTTCTTTTAGCGACTCTGATTTTCCAAAGCGGCAACATAAATTCGGAGAAGTTTTCCATCTTATCCAACTGCGCGAACAGATTTTCGGCAATTTCTGATTGGTTTGTAAATGCTGCGATAACTGCTTTTCCTAAAGTCTTTTCAAAGGCAAATTGATTATTTACGTCGTATTTTTCAAGCTGCTCCAAATAGAGGTGGGCTTTTGCAACATCATACTTATCTAAAGAAGTTAGGAGCAGAGAGTTCAGAAAATTACAAATTTGATTAGAATTATTCTCATCAATCGAAGCCTTCAAGCCTCTTTCCAGATTGGAGAAGGCTTTTCGGGATTGTCCCGTTGCGCTTAAATTGGTCGCCGACTCAAATAACGCTTGCCGGTATTTATGCTTAAACTGGGTGTTTTGTGCCGAAGAAATAAGTTTTTCGTTGTATTTGAGAGCCGTTTGATAATTCAATTTTGATGCCCACGCCAACGCCAAAAATCTATATGTATCGAGTTTGGCGGCATTTATTTTTCCCTTTTCAAACGATTTTTCGGCTTTTTCAAGCCAAATGATGGCTGAAACGTCGTAGCCCGAAGAAAACAAAATCCGACCGATATTTAGAAAATACTCACCCTGACTTTGTTGATTATTCGGCGCGAGTGCAAGTGCTTTTTTGCCAAATTCAAAGGCTTCCTTATATTTGCGCTGAGAACGGCGAAGCCACGCCAGACGAAAATAAATTTGCGCTTTTGGGATTGCATCAATTTCATTTCCGGTAAGATTTTGAAGTGCTTCATTGAGCGCAGTTTCCGCCAAGTCGTATTTCTGCAAAGTGATTTGCGAAACGGCAACGACATCCAATCCTTTTGAAACAAGCAAACCGGATTTTGATTTTCGCGCCTTTTCGATCCCCTTTTCGGCGAGTTCGACGGCTTTTGAATAATTTCCGTTGTCAAATTCAATTTGCGCCTGTCCGATTTGTCTTAAAATATCAGACGTTTGAGCCGAAATGTTTAAAATAAAGGCAAAACAAAGCAGAAATATAAACTGCAAAATCTGCTTTGTTTTGTTATTGGTTTGCATACAATTAGTTTTCAGTCGGTCTGCAATTACCATCATCGTCCTTTTGGTCAGGTCGGCAGTTTTGACATTCACGCGGACGGCAAGTTTCCGTGCCGGCAACCATTGAATAAACTGCTTCAGCCATTCTGCCGAAAAAGTCGAAAATTCCATTTCCGCCGGTTGTGTTACCGGCGAACACCGTGCCAACCAGAAAGGTTGACAGTAAAGCAATACAAAGAAGTGATTTTATTTTTTTCATCTTATTAAAAGTTCCTTAATTTATTTGTTTATTTAGAAATTGATACATCGCTGCGAAAACATATCTTCCGCTAACTCCGTGACCGGAAGTTGTCGAATATATGAACCACACCTCTGAACCATTATTTTGTAACTGAGTTTTCAGGTCGGTTACGTCCTTTTCAGGATTTCGTTCGTCGAGTTTCCCTCTGGTCAAAAACAGAGGGATTTTATTCCACCGGCTCGTATTATTAAGCGGTGAAAGCTCGTCTAATTTTTTCATTAATTGTTCGTCCGCCGGGTCGCCATATTCACTTTTGGCACTTTCATTAACCCAACTTTGACCGAGCATTCCGCGAATCGAAACGAGGGGATATTCGGCGATGACGGCTTTGATTCGATTCGGTTCTTGCAAAGCTGTCGAAAGCGCGATAAATCCACCGTAACTTTCGCCTCGCAGAAAAATTTTATTTGCGTCCAAATCGGGCTGTTTTTCCACCCAATCGAGCAATGCCTGAACGTCTCTGACCGCATCACCGCGCTTTTCTTTGTTATCGGCATCCATAAATTCTTTGCCGAAGCCGGATGAGCCGCGAATATTCGTATGAACAATAGTTAAGCCGAGATTGGCGACCAATCGAAGGTCTTGCGAACTGAAAACGGGACGGTCGAGAATCTGCGGTCCGCCGTGAAGGAAAATCAGCACCGGAGATTTCTTTTCCTGTTTATTTGGGCGGACGATGTAGCCGGAAATCTCTTTTTGGTCGAAAGATTTCCATTTGAAGATTTGCGGCGATTTAACCTTGCCTTGTAATTGCGCGGGCAGACTTTCTTTCGTCCAATCATTAATTTGTTTAGTTTCTAAATTATAAGACTGAATCGAAGCCGGTTTGCCGTTGTTTTCGAGCGTATAGACGACTTCCCTATCCGACATCCAGCGTGTGTTCCAGATCACATACGAGCCGCTAATAAACGGCGGAATTTCCTTGCCGATTTTGTCTTTTTTGAGCCGGAACACCCGCAAATGGTCAACACCGTCTTTTGTTTCCTGCAACAAAAGATTATTTCCATCGGGCGAGATTTTTACGTCATACAAATTCAAGATGTTGGCGGGCAGTTTTACTTCAGATGTTTTATTATTTTTCAAATCCAAAGAATAAATGCACAATTCTTTTTGACATTTTTCGTTACCTTCGCTGGTCCAGAAAACCCGGTCTTGGGCGAGAAACGCCTTTCGGCTGGTTCCCTTTTCTTCAACCGGCATCAGTTTGCCCGTTTGCAAATCGTAAACGTAGATAAATTGACTGCTCGAAGCCTTGAAATATTTGAGAAGCAATCTTTTTCCGTCATCCTGCACGACATCCCAAGAGCCTTTAAATTCGATTGGATAACATTTTTCCGTCTGAAAATCGTAGCGACATAATTTGCTCATCTTTGCTTCATAATCCATTCGCATAAAATAGATCGCATCTCCGTTTTTGCTCCAAATAAACGAGTCAATGGATTCGTCTTTGCCCGTCAGATTTACCAATTTCTTCGGTGTTTTTTCCTTAAAATCATAGAGATAAAGCTGAAAATTATCCTGATCTTCGTGGTCGGAAGAATATGCAAAAGATTCGCCGTTCGGATTTGTTTTCAGTGAGTATGGAATTATCTTGTCAATCAATTTCACGGGCGGTGATAAGGGCGAAGTTTGCAGATAAATGTTATTTGTCGCGTCGGTTATCAGCATTCGGCGGTTTTTTCCGTCCGCATCCCAAATCAGATTGCTTTTGATTGCCGACGGCTCATAAAAAAGATGTTCGACTTCGGAGTTTTTGATTGTCGGAATGCCTTCGACTTTGTAAGTATCGGGAATTGGGAAATTGTCCGCATTTTGCGAAAAAACATTGGTAATCGTGCAGATTATCATTATCAAACTAAATAATAATCCTTTCGCCGATGCCGTTTTTGTAAATAATTTATCTTTTATTATCTTCATATTTTTCACTCCGATTTACCTGTCTTCTCCGCAACGATTGTCTGAATTTTGCTTCTCCGGCTTACTTTGCCTAGTTTGAAAATCCTTGACCGTAAATTTGTTCGATGGTCCGGGAATCGTCTGTCCGTTTTCCAAAGTTATGATTATCTTCCACTTATAAGTTTTGAGCGGATTGAGTTTTTTGTTCAAAATAAACGTCGTTTCCGACTCGGTTTCAAACTCATCAATCAGAATTTCTTCGTCATCAGAAATATACAAATGATATTTCGCCGCTTTCGGAACTTTCTTCCACTTAAAGACCAAATTTTCTTTGCTTGATAACAACTCAACTTCGATTTCTCTATTTTCACCGCATTTTGCCGAAACGCCTCTGGTCGCGGAAAAAACTTTGTTCGACTTATCCGTTGGAGTTTTCTGCACTACCTCCCGACTGACTTTTTTTTGTGTTATTGGTGATTTAGTTAAATTTTCGTTCTGCTTCTTCTGAATCGAATTGGAAACGATGCTTTTTACATTGCTCGAATTATCCCGATTAGCACTTGTCGGCGGTTGATTTACCGAAGGAATTTCGATTTCCGCTTTGAAATTGTCAGTAACCTCAAATGATTGCACAACATCCATTGACGGGTTGGAGTTATTCAGCCAAATAAAAACTGAGATACTCGAAAGCATTACAATTGCCGCGCAGCCGAACGCCAAACTTGAATTCAGATTCCAAAGAGATGTAATGCCCGAAAAAAACGAAAAGCGCGAATTTTCATCAATTGGTTTTTCATCCGGTTCGTTATCAGTTAATAATGCCGACAAAAATTTCTCAACACTCGGAAGCGGCAATCGTTTCCGGCATTCGGGACATTTCAATAAATGATTGCCAACTTTATGCGATTCGTGTTCTTCAAGCGAACCGTCGTGATAGGCGATAAGTTGATTGTTTGTCAGATGTTTAATATTGGTCATTTGTCAGTCAACCTCCGCATTTTTGTCCGCGCTTCGTGGCGGGCTTTTTTGATTGAATTGATAATTGATTCAAGGCTTTTTTCATTGCCTTCTTTCTTGATCAATTCGGCGATTTGAAAATTTTTCAAAGGCAGTTTTTCTTTAATATTTTCCCATTCTTCCATACTGAAGTTTAATATTTCCGCTAACTGTCGGTCGGTAATCCCGCAGGTTAAAAAGTTGATGATGATGTCTTGGTTGGCAAGAAGCAACGCCCGCCGTTGTCTGAGGGATAAACTGCAAATTTCCTGCCAGACAACGCGGGTGAGCGAGAAAACTTCCACCTCTGAAGTCCCTTCGATGATTTCGGGCGAAGCGATTTCTTCAAGCACTTCAATTGACACTACTTTTGTTGTTTGGTTCTTTGAAAAATGACGCTTTATTTCGTTGTAGGTAGTTTGCGCGGCGAAAGATTGCCATTCATCCGGCGACATCTCCGCACTTTTTTCGTGGTATTTGTCGCGCCATTTGAGCAAACGCAAGGCTACTGCCTGCACTAAATCAGAGGCTTCGGACTGCCAGGAAGACACGGTTTTGCGTCGGACGATTTTTTGCACGACCGGCAGAGCGATCAGCAAACCATCATCCGGTTCACCCTGAAAAGTTAAATCTTCAATTAATTCCGATTCTCGCTTTTCGTCATTTGGTATTGGTGTTAAATCTTTAAAAAGGGACCCAATCATTGTCAGTTAAAACAAAAAACGACTTTCAATGATTCTTCTGCTGCAAGCAAAAGATTCTGTTAGCGTTTTCTCTAAGTTTATTTTCTTCCCTGAAGACAGGCTGTTTCATGCAATCTGAAAAAAAAATGATTTTTTTTTCATCCCAAAAGTAACCTTTGCCGATTTTCAGGGTTTTTATATTTAGAGCAAGAATTTTTTATGGAAGTTTTCGTCAGAGTTGAAAAATGAGAAAACTTACCTTAAGTTAAATTTCAAACTTGAAATAATATTGCAACAGTAAAATATAATTAGTCAAATGCAGAATAAACACTTTTGCGAAACCGAGAACATTAAGCATCTCGCAGGTTTCGACTTCCTCGATGTGTGTCTTTTGGGGGAAACCGGAACGGGAAAAACTCATATTGCACGGCTCATTCACGAGTTGAGTCCGCGATCCGAGAAGCCGTTCATCGCGGTAAATTGTGCGGAACTTAATCCGTCAATTATCGAAGCCGAGCTTTTCGGATACGAAAAAGGTGCGTTCACCGGCGCGGTTGCTTCAAAAGTGGGAAAATTTGAAGCGGCGGCGGGCGGGACGCTTTTTTTGGATGAAATCGGCGAGCTTCCGCGCAATCTACAAGCAAAATTATTAAAAGTCGTCGAGGAAAAATCAATTACGCGCGTCGGCGGAAACCGCCCGCGTCAAATGGACGTGCGAATTATCTATGCCACTCACCGTGATTTAAATGTTTTCAGAGAAGATTTGCGCTATCGCATCGCCGGACATACGATTCATCTCAAACCTTTGCGCGAACGATCCAATGAAATTGTTCCTTTGGCAAGGCTGTTTTTAGCGGAGTTTAATCAAAAATCGGGACGAATCATTAAGGCTTGTGATGAAACTCTGAAACTTTTGGAGTTGTCGGACTGGTGCGGTAATATCCGTGAATTGCGCTCATTTATCGAAATGGTATGTTTAAGTGCGTTATTCGTTGAAGGCGAAGCAAAATCAACCGAAACTATCGAATTAACCGATGAATATTTACTGCCCCGTCTATCAGTTGCAAACGGATTACAACCGCAGAATCCGAATTTTATAATGCTCCCGGAAAACACTCCATTTTTCGTGCCGGGTGAAAATCTGGAAGTTTATCTCGAAAAAATAGAAAATCAACTGCTTAAAACGGCACTCGACGCGCATAACAATAACCGAACCCGCGCCGCCAAACACTTAGGCATCAGCCGTTCTGGGTTACTCAAAAAACTCAAGCGAAGCAGGCAATAAATCTCGTTAGTTTTCAAAGGCGGCTCAGAGTTTCTTTCAAATTTTCTATCTGTTGCTCGAATTTTTGCGGATTCAACTCTTTGAGTTTTTGCAAATTCCTCAGTTTCCATTCAACTGACGGATAGCCTTTGAAATCATAAACATTCCAATCCGGCTCAAGGCGGCAAAAACCGAGCAGAAAACTTTTATCCTCATCATTTAGGCTTTCGCGGATGGCTTCCACCAATTTTAGCCGTTCGGTTTCATAGTCTTCGTAAGTAAATTCCTCGCTACTCATTCCGGCAAAATGATTTTCCAAAGCGGAACGCTGATCCTGAAAATTCGGGACGATAATTTCGTGAAGCGGTCGGTCGCTGCCCAGCAAACTGTAAATAAATCCCTTTTTAATTCGTTCGGTAAAACCTTCATTTTCCAGAAGATATTTGACATCAAACAAATCTCGCGGATGTTGCCGGTCTAACGCCGCACAAATCTTGCCGCCGTAAAGTTGCTTGAAAGGGACGATTCTGATCGCGCAAAACGCATCGAATTCTTCCTGCGCTTTTCGACAAAGCGGCATTTCCTCGCAACTGCCGAGCGTGCCGCGTCCGACCAGATTGACTTCCAATTTAACCTTCACTCCGGCGTGGGATATTTGCAGTTTTCCTTTTTCTTTCTGCTGAATCACCAAAACATCCCGAAGCACATTTTTGAGATTGGTTTTGATTCTTGACAGAGCATTGTGAATGCCCGCGAGTGAAGTTGTTCGGTCTTCAATCGGAACGTAGGTCAAATCAATATCAACCGAAAGCCTCGGCATTTCTCTGACGAAAAGATTTATCGCCGTTCCGCCGTGCATAGCAAAGCATTCTTCTTTGCCGACTTCAGGCAGAACGCTTAAGAGCAGCGCGACCTGTTTTTTATAAGCTGTCTTGATCATTATTTGCAAGTTCTTTCGGAACTGTTATCTGATATTTATCAACATATACGCCATGTTTGATAAAGCTCCGCTTTCCGCTGCCCGTGTCTATTTTCTCCAAATTTAAGTAATTGAACCAATTATGCCCCGCCTTTTCAGCCAGATAGAGAAAAAGACGTTTGACCTTAACCGAACGGCACGCTTCGAGCAGAGCTTGAACGCGTTCGGGTCTGAGATTATTGAGATTTTCTATCAATTCGTAGCTTTCCATCAGAGATTCTTTATCCGCCGCCAGATAAAGACATTCCATTACAGCGCGGATTGCGTCCGACACCCGAATCGAGAAACTTTTTATTTCGATTTCCGTCAGCCCCGCATCTTTCGGCAGCATTGATGCTTGATGATATTCAACTTTCACGCCCCAATCATAATTTTCAAACCATTTGGGAAGTTTTTCGCCGCTCCCGCCAAAGAGCGTGATTCTTTTGGTATTCATTTCCAAATAGTGAGCTTTGCCTAAAAGAACAAGTGCCGTCCTTCCCGCCGGATGAATGCTCAACCCGCTCTGCTGCTGCAATGCGTAAATGCCGCCTTCAAAGCCGATTTCATCACCGGCGCGAATCATCGCTCCCGTGCCGATGGACTCAAGCCATCGGCTTTCCCGGTAGCGTTGTTGCAAACCATAACTGTATCCTTCTTTGCCCAGCCAATTTGCCTGAAGCACTACACCCGCAGGTTGTAATCGAAGTAGTCGGTTTATTTTAGTCGGTTTTTCCCCACTCATAGTATAATTATACGACATCAAATAAACCAAAAGCAATCATTAGTTTATTTCCTTGCGAATACACATACTTTTAGTATCAAAATCAAATGCGAAATAAACATACATTAGTAATTTTGAAGTATTTAACTTTAAAGATTTTTGAAGGTGAAAGATTTCTATCTTTTCGATGAAAAATCAATATTTCTCAATCGTCGGTTCACTTCGCGTTCGGCTTTTTCAAAATTCGGCAAGTCTTGGATTTGCTCTTTCAATGAACTCTGCCAACGTCCTTTGTAACTCGGCATCCGTTCCGCTAATTTCTTCAGAAAATCAGCCGGATTTAAGTTTTTGGCGGCACATTTACCCGCAAATTCAGGCAAATAATACTCGACTTCCATTTGATGTTCTTCGAGCAAATACCAAATATCGTAAAAATCTCTGGCTTGCATCCGCTGCATTACCGAACGCATTTTCTCAACCAAGACTTCTTCCAAGCGATAACATAGAAGCTGATGTTCCTCAATATCCGAATAAGCGATGAAAGCGGGTTTCAACACGGGAGCGAATTCGAGTTTTTCGCTTTTTGATATGTCAACTTTGACTCGTTTATTGCCGCCCATTCCTCCAAGCGGTCCCGTATAGCTGATATAAAAATTAATGCCGCCGTCTTCGTGTTCGTTGTTGTTAATTATTTCGAGTGGAACATTGGCTTCCTCTTTGATGTATTCAAATATTTCGCCAAACCACTCGAATATCTGCTCATTGTTTATCGAAGTATCAATAAGCGTGAAATCGAGGTCTTCGGAAAAACGGTAATTTTCAAAATAGATTTTCTTCAAAACCGTGCCGCCTTTGAAAACTAGAATTTTTGCCAATGGCGAGTGTTCGGCGATGCCCTTTAAAATCCACGACAGAATGTAGTCCTTTTCTATCTGCTGGTCACGGACACCCACTTCACTTGCTTTTTGTTGTATTTCCTTTGGTCTGATCATGTATAAATCGCGGATTTAATCGTTTCCGTCTCCAAATTTTGCTGAATGTTCCAGCGGCTGATCCTTTTTCCGTTTTTCGGTAATTCGGTATCCAAAACGGCGTAGGAGGAAGTTTTCATTTTTTGCAGTTCGCCCGTGATTTCTCTGCCCAGCCCAAGCGTTTCAAGGAGAAATCCCAACCGTTTGATAACTGCCTGAGAGTCGAATTTTACTGCATAATCAAGCAGTTGCTGCCAGTTGATTTTATCCTTTGCAATATAAATCGCCTTCGCTGTTTCAACTGTTCCGCCGGCATATTCGGGCTTGAAGAGGCAATCAATAAAAGTTTTTTCTAAATCGGAACAGGATACTTTGTTAAAACTGTCCGTCCAAATTTTTTTCGCCCCGAAAAAATGCTTCTCGTTGTGATAAATAAACTGAAAAGGCACATCCTTAATTTTAATTTCTGAAGGGCGGATCTGTTTTGCAACCACAATTTGTTCTTTTAAGGATGGTTGCGTGATCAGCCCGTGAATTTGCAGGGCGGAATAATAACCGATGTAATGATTAACACCAAAAACTAAAAATTCGGCGATTGAATGCCAATTCGGGACGAAGATTTCTGCATCTTGTTCATATGGAATAATATAAAAAAGACCGTCCTTTAATCTCATCAAAAGTCCGCGCTTTGTCATATCACTAAGCAGTTTCCGAACCGCCGTTCCATTTGAGTCCGGCAACGCCTGAGAAGCCTCCGCGAAACTAAAACAAGATTTATTCCTTTCATTAAAATAGGCGAGAAGCCCGGCGGATTGAGTTGAAATAGATTTATGTCTCATAGTAATAATGTGAGTTCTCAACTCACATATATGATACAAAACATAAATCTATTTGTATAGTAGTTGGGTCCATATTTTCTTTAACGACGACTCAGACACCGGATTGATTAAAGGTTGGTGCAAAAATAGTCCACTTGGTGCAAAAATAGTCCACTGGTGCAAAAATAGTCCACCTTCAAATTATTCTGTCCCGTGCGACATTAGCCGACGCGGAAAAAATACCCCTCAAATAATACCCGAAAAAAGTTTGGCGTGACCGTTTCACGCACCCAAAGCGGCGCGGAAAGACGGTTTTTGGCGCGTAAATTCCAAACTTGATTGAAATAAACCATCGGTAATTTTTACCAAAAACAAAAAATAAGCCTGAACTCCAAAAAATCAGCGGTAAGCAAAGGTGTGAGAAAAATATTTTTTCGTAAATAAAAACCAATGAAAAACAATTACCGAAATCTTGAAATTACAAGCGATGACTTTAACTCGTTACTTTCGTGGAAAGTATTTTGGAAAATGATCCGACACAGAGGACTGTTTGTTCTCTGTCTAAAAGCCATTTTCTTTGCCGGCGTTTTTACGGCTTTGATTTTTTCGGGCATTTTGCCGGCAACTTGTTCAAGTCAAAAGGAAAAAATAAAAAGCGGTGAGCAACCCGCGAGCCGAAAGGCTAAAAACAATTCAAACATCAAGCGGGAACAAACAAAAATTGATTCCGCTAAATAAAACAAAAAATAAGGAGAGATAAAAAATTATGTCAGCAAATGTATCAATTTTAGGCAATTTAGGACGTGCGCCGGAGACGCGCTTTACACCGGACGGAACTTTTGTCGCCAACTTTTCAATCGCCTCGAACAGCGTTCGCAATTCGCCGCAGGGCAAAATCGAAAAAACCGATTGGTTTCGCATTACAGCTTTCGGAAATCAAGCCAGAACGCTCGCCAAATACGCGAAAAAAGGAACTCGAATGCTCGTGCAAGGCAAATTGACTTGTGAGCCGTGGACAAACCGCGAAGGCGTTCCGCAAGTCAGTGCCGACGTGCTGCTGCAAGATTTTCAATTTGCGGGCGGAGGCGAAAAAGAAGAAACAATCGGCGGCACAACAGCCGATGAAACAATCGAACATTCTGTCGAAACCGAAATCGCTTCGGACGTTCAAGAAATTTCCAATCAAAAACTAAGTTACTAACCAATTTTCCTGCCAATAACCCTGCCTGACAACTGCTATTCGCTGACTTCACGCGGGTAGCGGTTTCCTATCAACGCCCTCAAACACCAACTTGAAAGGGATTTTCGAGCCTGCCAAAAAGTGCTTTAACTAAATTTTAGGCAAGTGGCGAATGTCGCCTATAAACAAAGGCATTTGCTCCGACCGACAGGTTGGTTTAAGAGGTAAATAAAATGGCAGGACAATTCAATTTAAACATTAATCAATTACAGCAATTCGCTCCCCACAGCCCGATTTTGGCTTTCCGTCCGACGGATTCAGGTTCACCGCAACAAGACTGGTGCAAGCATCTCGCAAAAAATCAGCTTCGCCGACGCGAACTGGAAGAATTCGCAGTTCTCGGCGAAACGGTGGTCAGAATCGCGGACGGTATCGAACCCGCGCCGCTCGATAAAGTCAAAATTTTATCAATCGAATATGCGATTAAAACTCTGCAAGACGAAACGGATGCGTGCGAATTTATCCGCTCGGTCAAAGCGATTTGCAGTCCCGATGCTACAACTTACGAACTCGAACAAATCGCTGCCTATTATTACGGCGAAATCCGTCGTCGCGGCACTTCAGAGGTTTTAATGGAAATGGGACTTTTGGGAATGCAGATGGCAGCAGTTACGGCGACCATCGAAGACCGCGAAATTGATTTCTGCGAAACCGAAATTCCCGAACAAAAACTCTCCGTTGCCGATCAGCGCAGAGTTAGTCTGGCACAGAAAAACAGAACTCCTATTCCCGCCGCGACACCGAATTTTGACGAAGAATTTGCGTATATCCTGAGCCGCGTCAGAGATTCCAAAATAACTCATTCAAGATACGATGAATTCGCCAATTTTTATCTATCGGACGAAGGAAAATCACTCGAAGAACTAGACGCGGATTACGTTTCGTTTGAAAAACTCGAACAATACGACGAGAACGGCGTTTTAGGCTTTTCGATGAGCGACGGACAGCATTCGGTTGTTGTTTATGAGTTCGACGCGGAAGTTGACGCTTCGTATTTACCCATTCACGCGGCACACTTAGCAAAAGAAATAAAACTCATCTTTGTCGGTCATCGAATCGGCGGTAAATCCGCTCAGAAAGCGCGACATTTCACGCTTGCCCAAAGCATTTTGCAACGTGAATTAAAAGAAATGCGAAACGGCGTTCTGGCACTATTTTCAACGCCGATGCCTTCCGCCCAAAAATTCTCTGAACTTCCCTTTTCGGACGCGGAATTTAACGATTGGCTGACGGCAAAACTCGATGAACTTTACCCGCAACGAGTTTTACGAAGCGTTCGCCGTTTTATCACCAACAAAGCTGGAAAATTGGTCGATTATCTTGGCACTCAAGAAGTTAATCCCGACTTTGAAGAAATGCAGTATGTCGCTAATGTTTGTCAGATTCTATGGACGAATTTGAAGACTGATTTTCACTTCCGCTCGCTGAGGCGCGAAGCCTATCAAAATCTGCATCTCGGCATTCGGAAAACAACCGACACGGCTGACCTTATGAAACTTAAAAAACAAGCCTACGATGAGTTCAAAGAGCAGAAAAAAATCACGCTCAAAGAGTTCACGGCTCTCAACACGGCGGCAAAATCACAGGAAGTCAGACTTGCGGGCATTCAATCAATCACAACGAAAAAGACGTTGAGCGACATCGGTTGCGCTTCTTCAAATCGTTTGCGTTTTCTCAAGTTTTTTCTCTATAACGACGAATCAATTCAAGTCTTAACCCGTCAGGAAAAACAGCGTTTGTGGGGTGCGATCAGGCTTCGTGAAACAGAACTTCAAACTGCCGCAGTTGTTGGCGTGAAACCGATCACAAAAACAGTTCAGCCGCCGATTTTCCGTCAGCCGAACGCACAAAAGCAAGTCATTCGTGTTACGCCGCGATCCGTTTAATTCAAGCGAAAAAAAACCAAAAAAGAGCGGTTAGCAGGAAGTGAAAGGCGAGACAGGAAAATCGCTTTTCACTTCGCTTCGTTTGAAAAAAAAAGCGGTTGGCGAAGATTCGAGCCAATGAGGAAATCTCGGCTAAACAAACACAAAACAAAGGCAGAAACACGAACAAGTTGATTCTGCTAAAAATCAAAAAATAAACTACAGGAGCTTAAAAAATTATGTCAACACAAGTAACGATTCTTGGAAACACCGGGCGCGATGTCGAATTGCGCTACACGCCGCAAGGCACAGCCGTCGCAAACTTTTCGGTTGCGTCGAATACCGTTCGCAACACGCCGCAAGGTCAGAAGAAAAAGACTGATTGGTTCAACATTACCGCTTGGGGCAAACAAGCCGAAACATTGGCGAAATA